>NZ_JBIARC010000015.1:0-156736 GCF_042889625.1 Streptomyces sp. NPDC002573
AGACGCAGCGAACTCCGGCGCTGCGCGCCTCCGGTCCGAGGATGCGTTTCCCTCCCCGGCTGAAGCCGGGGATACCCACGCAAGATCAGGGATGGCACGTGAGGATATGAGACCGAGTCAGGCATCGCGCTGACACCCATCGCCTTGCCTTCGGCCTGGTGGCCGGTCTGCTCGACCCCTTGCGGTCGGCGACTGGCGCACTATGGCGAGATTCAGCCCTTCGCGGACCTGGCCGAACCCCACAGTGCGCCCTGGTTGACCCGGTCAGGATGCAGTTCCAGCATGCCGCGGTAGAGGTCGAGAGTCGTCGTGGTGCGCCCCGCGATCGCTTCGAAGTCGTGGATGTAGCGCCGGGTCTCGTCGATCGTCTTCGGGTCGTCGGGACGGTCGGGGTTCTTGTGTCCCGCGACCACCGCTTCAGGGTCCAGTGCGGCGATGGTGTCGAGCGCGTGCAGCCAGGCTCGACGCCCCTCGGCGGGCGATTCGGCGAGGTAGAGGTGCACATCGTTGTAGACGGCGTCCCCGGCTACGACCAAGCCGATCGACGGCACGTGCAGGCAGGTGGTGTCGTCGGTGTCCGTGTGTCCCAGTCCCACGACGACGAGGTCGTGCCCCTCCAGTCGCAGCCGATCTCCGGCCAGCGGCTCTGCGGCCACGAGGGTGTCCGGGATCTGCCCGGGGAAGCGCGTGCTCCAGAACGACGCGACGAACTCCGGCGCCATCTGCTTCTTCATCTGCTCCACCACAGCCGGAGTCGCGACCGCGCGCGCTCCCGGGAAGCGCTCGAGGAGCGTGCCCAGCCCGAACCAGTGATCGCCGTGCCCGTGGGTCACGTAGATCGTGGTGAGGTTCTTGCCGCTGGCCGCGACCCAGTCGGCCAGCCGGCCGGCCTGCTCGACGGTCATGAGCGCGTCGACCAGAACCGCATCGCGCTCGCCCATGATCAGCGTGGCCGTGATGGGCGACCACATGCGCTTGGGGAGATCGGGCGGCAGGTCCGCGATCTCGGTGGGGATCGACGGCGCCACATGGACGCTCCAGCTCAGCTGCGCTCCAGGCATGAATGCTCCTTTGGGGCTGTGAGGCAGCCTCGAGATCTGCGACCGATCAGCCACGCGCATGCACATGACTGCTGTCTGGCCTGTCTGCTTCTCCAGCCGAAAGTACGCCCGGTGGACGACGTAGTCAATTCCTTGACATTTATGTCGTAAGTGAGGGAAAGACCCCAGCTTCTAGCAGCTTGGAGATGTCAACTGACACGCCGCCTGTAAGATGGCGACATAATCAAAAACATTACGCCTACTTCACCAGGTGCACGCCTAGGCGACGGTCCACCGCGAGAACGTGGGCAGACGAACGCGTGGACCACGTTGCCCTTCAAGGAGGCGCCACCATGACCGCAGCAGCCGCGCCCGGCTCTCTGGCGTACGAGACCTTCGTCTCGGACGGAACACCCCGGGCAGGCGACCAGCGCCTGCCGAACGGCGACCGGCTCGTCTCCTCGCCGCTGACGTCGACACTGATCTTCGGAGAGGAAGAGGCCGTACTGGTCGACCCTCCTTTCACCCGTGAACACACCGAGAGGGTCGGCGACTGGGTGGCAGGGTCCGGCAAGCGCCTGACCCACATCTACTCCACCCACGGGCACGGCGATCACTGGTTCGGTACCGCAGAGCTCGTCAAGCGGTTCCCCGGCGTCACGGTCTACGCCACCCGCGGCACCATCGAGGTCATGCACCAGCAGGCCACCGAGGGGCGCCAGAAGATGTGGGACCCGAGCTTCCCCGGCCTGATCCCCGACAGCCCGGTGCTGGCCCAGCCCATTCCCGCCGACGGCTTCCTGCTGGAAGGCAACGTCGTTCAGGCCGTCGAGGTCGGGCACTCGGACACCGACGAGACGTCCGTCCTGCACGTACCGTCCCTCGGTCTCGTGGTGGCCGGCGATGTCGCCTACAACGGGGTGCACCAGTACATCCTCGAAGGCGGCGACGGCGGCCTGCAGGCCTGGCTCGCTGCCATCGATCGCGTCGCCGCGCTCGAGCCGCGCTTCGTCGTGGCAGGCCACAAGAACAAGGACCTCCCCGACGATCCCGCCATCCTCGACCAGACCCGGCAGTACCTGCTGGAGGTCGTGCGGCTGCTCAACGGAAAGCCGACCGCCCGCGAGTTCTTCGACCGGATGACAGGGCTCTACCCGGATCTGCTCAACCCGGGTCCCGTGTGGTATGGAGCGGTCGGGCTGCTGGGCGCTGACCAGTAGGCGCAGCGGGGAAAGCCGACTTGACCGTACGAGCCGCCGTTGCGCGGGTCGTTCGGGAGCGGCGACGGCCAGTCAGTTCATCCGTCGACGGGCCTGCTTCACCTCGCGGTCGACGGCCCACGCGTCGGCGACGGGCCCGAGGTGGCCGAGCTTGTCGGGATTGATCACCGCGCGGATGGTCTGGATCTGTCCGTCGAGCACCTCGAGGGCCAGGATGTGGAGCACCTTGCCGTCCCGGACGCGGAAGATCGCGCCGGGCTGGCCGTTGACGTCGTGCGGCTCGAACGTCACGTCGATCCGGGCCATCAAGGGGAAGACGGAGGCCAGCAGGCGGGCCACGTTCTCGGCGCCGACGACCGCCTTGGCCAGCTGCGGGGTCTTGCCGCCGCCGTCCCCGGCCATCGACACGTCGGCGGCGAGCAGATCCCGCAGGCCGACGACGTCGCCTTCGCGGAGAGCGTCGAGGAACCGCGTCGCCAGTTCCTGCTGCTCCTGCCGGTCCGCCTCGAACCGTGGCCGCCCGGCCTGCATGTGCCGCCGTGCCCGCACCAGCAGTTGCCGGCACGCCGCCTCCGACCGCCCCACCGCGGAGGCGACGTCGTCGAATCCGAAGCCGAACACCTCCCGCAGTACGAACACCGATCGCTCCGGCGGGCTGAGCCGCTCCAGGAGCAACAGCGCCGCCATCGACACCGAGTCGGCCAGTTCCGCCGAGCGAGCCGGGTCCTCGTAGGGGTCGGCGAGCAGCGGTTCGGGGAACCAGGGCCCGACGTACTCCTCCCGCCTCACCCTCGCGGAGCGCAGCACATCGATCGCGATCCGCGTCACCGTGGCGGACAGAAAGGCCTTGGTCGACGTGGCCCGGGTCGCCGAGCCGTCGAAGCGCAGCCATGTCTCCTGCACCGCGTCCTCGGCCTCACCCACGCTGCCCAGAATCCGGTAGGCGATGGAGAACAGCAGCGGCCGCAGCTCCTCGAACTCCTCGACCTTGCTCATGCCGAACCCCCTAGCCGGTGAAGGACCCGGGGCCGAAGCGGCCCCATGCCACGAACGCTGCAAGCAGGAGATAGATCAAGTTCAGCATCACATACGTGGATTCGCCGCGTCGGCCGTGAGTGATCATCGCGCCGGCCATCAGCAGGACCCAGCACACGGCGGTCACCGGTACCAGAACCGTTGCGATGTCGACCACGGCGGGCAGGATCAGGCCCGCCGCAGCCAGAAGTTCGAGGGCACCGAGGGTCTTGACGAAGCCGACGCCGACGTCGTCGGTCCATCCCCCGCCCTGGACCGCGGCCAGTTTCCCCTTGGGCACGAATGTCTTGCTGATGCCGCCGGTGAGGGCTATCACGGCCAGCAGTCCGGCACCGATCCACAGTGCGAGGTTCATGAGGTCACACTCCTGTCGCTCGGCATCTCCCCTCCACCGCTCAGTGGAACTGCCCCACTTGGTAGTTGCCGGCCGGCTGCCGGGTGATGATGTTCAACCGGTTCACCGAGTTCATGAAGGAGACCAGGACGACCAGGGCCGTGAGCTGCTCCTCGTCGTAGTGCTCGGCAGCGTTCGCCCACACCTCGTCGCCGACCCCGCCGGCGGCGTCCGCAACCCGGGTCCCCTCCTCCGCCAGCTCCAGCGCGGCTCGCTCGGCGTCGGTGAAGACCGTGGCCTCCCGCCACGCCGCGACCAGGTTCAGTCGCACCGAGGTCTCGCCGGCAGCGGCGGCCTCCTTGGTGTGCATGTCGATGCAGACGGCACATCCGTTGATCTGGCTCACGCGCAGCGCGACCAGTTCCTGCGTCTCGGCCGGGAGCGGCGATTCCTTGAGCGCCTTGCCCGCCGACATGAAGTGCTTGAGGGCCTTGCCGGCGGTCGGGGTGGCGAAGTAGTTCAGTCGCGCGTCCATGGAGTGCTCCTCTGCGGTCGTGTGTCGCTACACCCCCGAGACGAGGTAGCCCGGCCGCCTGTGACATGGACGAATGTGACCCGCGTCTCCCCGCCGCCGGCGCAGGGTGGTTGGTCAGGGCCGCATCGACAGGTCGATTGCCCGGTCGACGTCCTGCGGTTGCAGCAGGCGCAGGATGCCTTCCAGCAGGTAGTAGTCGGCGTAGGGCAGGGAGACCTCGATTCCGTCCTCGGCGGGCCGGTTGCGGGTGCAGCGGGCGACTATCGCCTCGGCGCGGGCCGACTTCCTCGTCAGGCAGGTCTCCGACAGCGCGGTGAGGATCCGCACCGCCACCTGCCGGTACTCGCGTCTGCCGGTGGCGGTGGACAGGTCGAGCAGCCCGCACGCCATGACGGCGCCCGCCGAGGCGTCCTTGATGTCGTGGGGTTGTTGCGGTGCGCGGTAGTCCCAGACGGGCACGTTGTCCTCGCCCAACGTTCCCACCGCGTAGTCGGCGAGCTTGCGCGCCGTGGACAGGAATTGCTTGTCGCCGGTACGGCGGTACATGGTGGTGAATCCGTAGATCCCCCAGGCCTGCCCGCGTGACCAGCAGGAGGTGGGGCTGTAGCCCTGGACCGTGTTGGGGCCGATCGGTGCGCCACTGTCGGGGTCGAAGTCGTAGACGTGGGGCGTCGATCCGTCCTGGCGGGGAAAGGTCTCCTGCACCGTCCTGGCATGTTCCACAGCGACGCCGAGGTATTTCTCGTCACCTGTTTGCCGGCTCGCGAAGGCCAGCAGATCGAGATTCATCATCGTGTCGATGATGACCCGGCCCGCGTTGTTCGGGTCGCCGAGTGCTCCCCATGCCCGGATGAAGCGTCCCCGCGGGTTGTACCGCTGGATCAGCGACTCGGCCGCCTGCACGGCACCCGCGCTCCAACTGTCCTCGCCGGTCAGCCGCCAGGCGGTGACCCACGACGGACAGAAGAGGAAACCGAGGTCGTGGGTGGTGGTGTCATGCCGGCGCGGAGCAAGTCTGCGGGCCGAGTCGAGGGCCAGCGTTCGAAACACGTCGTCCTTGCTGTACAGGTACGCCATCCACAACGTCCCCGGCCAGAACCCTCCCACCCAGTCGCCGTCCTGGGAGTAGACCCACTTCTCGAACTTCGTCGCGACGGGAAAGGCGGTGACGCGCGGTGCGACGGCACGCAACTTCTCCACCGCATAGTCGGCTGCCGCACGCAGCGTGTGTGCCGTCGAGGCCGGGTCCTGGTGACCGGGCGCCTCCGCGGCCCATGCCGGTGAGGTTACCAGCGACTCCGTGAGCGCCGACCCGCGCGCCGAGGGCGGCAGCGCCTCAGTGGTGGAGCTCGGACCGGCGTTCCTCGTACCGCTCGGCACCCGGGAGCACGTCCGCGGAGTGCTGCAGGTCGCGAACGTACCGGGCGGCGCCCACTTCGCCGACGCCGTGGTGGACATGGTCACCGGGTTCGGCAACCAGGCCACGCTGGCCCTGGACGTCGCCGATCATCGGCGGGACGTGGAGCACATGATCGTGCTCAACGACCGCGACAGGATCGCCCGAGACCTGCACGACCTGGTCATCCAGCGGCTGTTCGCCGGCGCGCTGTCACTCCAGTCCACGCTGGGCCGAGTCGCCGACCGGCCGGAGGTGAGCGAACGGATCGAGCGGGTCGTGGACGACCTGGACGACACCATCAAGATCGTCTGTTCCACCGTCTACGCCCTGCGCGAGCACGATCAGGCGCGTCGCGGCAGCGGGCTGCGCGCCCAACTGGTGGCGGCCACCGAACGCGCCACCGGGTCGCTGGGCTTCGCCCCGGCACTGCGCATGAGCGGACTGCTGGACACGGCCGTGTCCGCCGGGCAGGCCGAGCAACTGCTGGCCGTGCTCGGCGAGACACTGTCCAACGCCGCCCGGCACGCGAACGCCACCACCGTGGACATCGGCGTCGAGGTCACCGACACCACCCTGACGCTGCGCGTGGCCGACAACGGCCGCGGAATCGACCCGACGGCCGACCGCCGCAGCGGCCTGGCCAACCTGCGCCGGCGTGCGGAGGAGATGGGCGGCACGTTCACCCTGTCCTCGAACCGACCGAGCGGCACCGTCGTCGAGTGGGGCGTTCCGCTCGCCGCATCAGCCTGACGGTTCCCGCCCAGGCAGAGCACAGGCCCTGCCGCCGGAATGTGCCCCGGCGACCTGCGAGACGGACCGTAGAACGAGGCTGGCCATAGGGGCCATGCGACAAGGGCCATCCGGCCCTAACCGAGCCGCTGTGGCACAAGGGAGCATGGACCGATGTTCCACAACGACGGCTTCCGCGCGCTCGATCGGCAGGAGTGCCTGCGGCTGTTGGCCAAGGTGCCGGTCGGCCGTGTCGTGTACACCCGCCAGGCGCTGCCCGCGGTGCTCCCGGTCAACTTCTCTCTCGACACCGACTCCTCCGTGCTCCTGCGTACCCCGGCGAACTCGGACCTCGTCCGCGCGATCGACGGGGCCGTGGTGGCCTTCGAGACCGACGACTTCGACGCCGTGGCCCGCTCCGGCTGGAGTGTGGTCGTCACCGGCCTGGCGACCGTGGTCACCGACCCTGCCGAGCACGAACGGCTGTCACGGACCGGCCCGCGCTCCTGGGTGGTCACGGGCGAGGGGGTCTTCGTACGCATCGAGTCCGAGATGGTCACCGGACGGGAAATCACGGTGCCT
The DNA here is from genome assembly GCF_042889625.1 of Streptomyces sp. NPDC002573. Classification (NCBI taxonomy): domain Bacteria; kingdom Bacillati; phylum Actinomycetota; class Actinomycetes; order Kitasatosporales; family Streptomycetaceae; genus Streptomyces; species Streptomyces sp. NPDC002573. Next base: position 6,875 of record NZ_JBIARC010000015.1, read on the forward strand.
CACAGCACGGACTGACCTGGGTCGCGAAGGGTGAGCACAGCTCGGCGGTTGTGGACCTGTCGCTCGGAACACGGGTGGGATGGGACCGGGCCGACTCAGGTCGCCGATCCGGCACGGATCACGGGACGTTGGGCGTCGGCCCCGTCCGCCACCTGTGCCACGGCCTCCCCGTGGGCGCGCTCGGCGGCGAGCCGGAGGTTGAACACGGCCGCGCCCACGGACAGATGCTGTGCGCGTCCGTCGGGGTCGGCCGACGAGAGCTGCCGCTCCCGCACCGCACGAACCTCCAGGAGCTGGTCGTCCGGGTCCACCCGAAAGCGCCAGGGCTGCGTGTTGTGGTTGGACGGCGCCGCCACGGCCGCCGCGAGCAGCACCTCCAGAGCCGCCGCATCCAGGCCAGGGGTACGCACCATGGTTCCTCTCTCGTCAGACATCACCGACGCGGCAGGCCGCGGGAAAGTGGGGGCGTCGCCGCTCATGTGGCGGGCAGCGCTGCGGCGAGCAGGACGACGCGCGGTGAACCGGCCGGGGAGACGAGGGCCAGGGTCCGGCCAGTTCCGGGCGGCCCCTGGTGCGCGCGACACCGTGTGCGGCCGCGGCGAGCATGACGACCAGGAGCGGGCCGGGTTCGACCGCCGGCGTGCGCCCGTTGCCGGTTCCGCGAGCGAGGCCCGGGTGACGCCCTTGCACTCAGAGCGAGCTGCCCGCCGACCCCCAGCACCGCCGACCCCGGTGACGTGCAGAAACCGGACCCACGACCAGAGGCTGACGGCGCCCACTGCCTGCTCACCTCCACCATGCCCACTGCCCCGACATCGGCGCAGAACGGGTACGCATCACGCGTCCGACCGCCCGGGGGGTCAGGGCAGACGTGGCGGGCGGCCGGACGGTGACCGATCCGGCCCGTGCGCGGTGCCCGCCACGGGGGATGGCGATGGAGACAGCCTCACGGGCGCTCGGCGCGGTCGGACACGGGATTTCTCCGGATCGGTCGGCAGTCAGTCTTCGGCATCGAACTGCCTGGGCGCGACGGCCCATGAGCCCGTCCTCAGGGACCGGATGTCCCTCTTCCGGCGAGCGCGAGAGGGCCGGATGGCCCGCCAGGCGTCGTGGCCGGGCCCGTCAGGCAGCGCGGCGCGGCTTCGCCCCCACGACGTTCGCCGTGGCCACCAGCGCCGCGCCGAGGCCGGTCAGCGCGCCTCCCAGGCCCGTGACCAGCGTGGTGAGGTGCCAGGCCTGGTAGGCGGACAGCAGCGAGCCGCGCAGCGTCTCACCCATGAAGGCGGTCTGGCGAAGCTCGGCGAGCTTCTCGTCGTCGTTCCCGGTGGCGTGCAGTTCTTCGGTGATCTCGGAGTAGGTGCGGCCGCCGGTCGCCTTGACGACATGGTCCTTGATCAGTTCGGCGTATGCGTGGGCCTGGGGGCCGGTCTCCACACTCTGCCCCGCGAAAGGGGTGAAGTGGTCCGGCAGCCCGTGGCCGGGGAACCTGATCTTCTGGGCGGCCAGCTCGCTACGGATCTCCTTCCGGCCCTTGCGGCCCTGCACAAGCATGACGGGGCCGGCGGCCATAAGGGCCGCGCCGACGGTACCGACCAGCGCGCCGGTCCAGCGGTGCGCTCTGTCCATGAGGTGCTCCTTGTTGCTTCGTTGTGATTGGGTTGCTTCGTTGCCATTGCGGATACGACGTGTGGCGTGGGCGCGGGGTGCGTCGACGTCCGAGGTCCGCGCGGGCACCCGCGGGGGACCCGGTCGGCGTCGGCTGAGGGGCAGCCGCCTGGCATCGGGGCCCACAGCACGTACGCCCCATTGGGGAGGCCGGGGGTGCGCAGTTCGGTCTGGGTGAGAGCAGGCGGCTGGGGGTGGCTTTGCGGAGCGAGTAGCAGCATGGCGCGGTCGACCGCGTCGAAGACCATGGGAAGGTGCGCGGTGTTGGCGACGGACCGGAGATCCAGTTCAAGCATGGCCTGCTCCGTCGCACCGCCGTAACCACGGCTCTCTCCTCCGCGTCGCCGCCCGATATGTCACTGAGTGTCTCAGGCCTACGGCTTACAGGAGTGGCGTCGGCGGGCGTGTCCCCGCGCAAGCCGGTTGCACCAACTGCCGGTGCTCGCCGGCCCCCGATTCCCGACCTCCGACACGAGGCGTCCCCGTACCGGCTGCCGGCCGGAGTCTCCCTACCCTGGTGTCGGGCCCGCATCGGTGGGTCCTCGCCGCCTGATGGGGCGTCAGGAGACAGCAGTATGACCGCCACCGTGATCGAAGACCTGGCCGCCGAGCTTCCGCCGCCCGAGGAGGGCACCCTCAGCCGCGTCCTGTACCGCGACGACCGGCTGCGCGTGATCGGGTTCGCATTCGCCACCGGAGCGGAACTGACCGAGCACACCTCGCCCCTGCCCGTGGTGATCCAGGTCGTCCAGGGCCGCCTCGACCTGGTGCTCGACCAGGAGACGGCCGTGGCTCGGCCCGGCAGCTGGATTCACCTGCCGCCCCGGCTACCGCACACCGTCCGCGCCACCGAGCCCACGGTCAAGCTGCTGACCATGCTGCCCGGCGCACACCCGACGGCCCCAATGGCCCCGCCGACAGCTGACAGCTGACCGGATCGGCTGTCTCAGGGATCCGTAGCACTCGGCAGGGCACGGCGATCACTCAAGGCGCCTTGCGCGAGGCTGGGCGGACCGCGCCGGGATCGTCGGCACGACCCGCCCCCACATGTCTCACGGAATCAACCCTCGGCGTGGGCCAGCAACAGGTCGGGGCCGAACACCTCGTAGCGGACACGCCGTGCGGGGATACCGACCCCGATCAGTTGGCTGCTGACCGCGCGCATGAACGGGAGCGCGCCGCACAGATACACGTCGGCATCGGTGGGCAGATCCAGGCCGTCGAGGTCCATCAGACCCGTGTGAGAGCCGGCTTCGTCACTTGCGTTCTGCTCGTACCTCGTACCAGAACTCTGCTCGCGCGTCAGGCAGCTCCTCCACCAGACGGCGGGTGTCGGCACGCAGGGCGTGGTCGGCCGGCGTGCGATCGGCGTGCAGGACATGGACCGGCCGGGTGGAGCCGATGGAAGCGAGGTGTTCGAGCATGGCGACCATGGGGGTGCAGCCGATGCCGGCGGAGACCAGCAGCAGCGGGTGTCGGCGTCGTCGAGGACCACGTCGCCGAAGGGTGCCGACAGGGTGAGCTGGTCACCGACTCCTACGATGCGGTGGAGCCGGTTGGACACCTCACCCTCGGGGGTCTCCGCCACACTCGCCACCCGCTTGACGGTGATGCGCCGCAGCCGGTCGCCGGGCTCGGGCCGATCGGCGAACATGGTGCCGTGGAAGCGTGCGGTGATCTCGTCCAGGGCCCCGCCGACAGCGGGCAGGGTGGTACGAACGACTGCGGCCGACTCGGGCGAAAGCATGGCTCTCCTTTGCAGAGCTGTATGTGAACGGAGGGCACTCACCGTCACAGCCGGGACCCGGCACAGGGAGCCGTCCGGCCCCTCGATCGTGCCGTCGGCGCCGTCGTGTCCAGTAGGGCCGACGTTCCCTGAGAGCAGGGACGGTCGGACCGGACGCCGGGCGAGTCGGGTGCGGCCGCCGGGGACGGGGACGGGAACGGTGGAGTCTGCTCAGGAGGCCGTCGCGGGAACGAGGTGGTCGAGTCCCTGCGCGCTGCCCGTCGCGGCCTCGATCGAGCGCGGCAGCATGATGCTCTCGTAGGCGCGGACGGCGTCGCCGACGCTGGATTCGGTAACAAGGGTGTGGGCGAGGTCGGAGCCGTCGAGCATGGCGAGATTGGCGCCCAGCCCAACCGGGGGCATCAGGTGCGCGGCATCGCCGAGCAGCGTGACGCCGGGAACGTGCTCCCAGATGTGCGGGGCGGGCAGGACGAACAGGGACCGGTTGATGAACCCGTTGTCACTGTTCCGCAGGATGTAGCGCAGGCTCTCGTCCCAGCCGTCGAACATCCTCAGCAGGTGTGCCCGTACGGCCCGCTGGTCACCGAGGTCGACACCGGCGGCCACGTGCCAGTCCTCCGGCGCACGGAGCGCGATGTAGGCACGGATGTGGCCGTTGCTGTTGCGCTGGGCGACCAAGGACCTGCCGACGCCCTTCGCCAGCATCGATCCGTTGCCGACCAGCCGCGCGAGGTCGGGATGGCGGGTGTCGCAGTGGTCGAATCCGGTCTCGACGAAGGTGACACCGGTGTAGCCGGGTGCTGCGTGCGACAGGGCCGGGCGGACGCGTGACCAGGCGCCGTCGGCACCGACCACCAGGTCGAAGTCCTCGGCGGTGCCGTCACCGAAGAGCAGCCGGCAGGTGCCGTCCCCCAGTGAGGTGACCCTGCTGACGGCACGGCCCCACCGCACCGTGCCCTCGGTGATCGAGTCCAGGAGCAGATCGCGCAGTTGACCACGGTCGATCTCCGGCCGACCGCCGGCGGCGGAAGGCCCCTGCTGCGCCAGGAGGGCGGCGTTGGCGAAGTCGAGCACCCGCCACTCATCTCCTTCGGGGCGGGCGAGGGCGTGAAATCGGTCGAGGAGCCCGGCCGAACGCAGTGCGGCCTGACCGGTGTCGGCATGCATGTCGAGGGTGCCGCCCTGCGGGCGGGCGTCGGCAGATGCCTCGCGTTCGAAGACAGTGACGGAGCGGCCGTGTTGCTGGAGGACTCGGGCGCAGGTGAGGCCGCCGAGGCCGGCGCCGACAATCGCGATGCGGGGATCACGAGCAGAGTTCAAGGGAGTGTCCTTCGGGAGGCGGGTGAGCCGCCGGGAGGCCCGGCATCACCAAGAAAGCACACTCGCTAAATAAGTGCAATGACTAAACTTTCGTAGCGGATACACTTCGAGGTATGGTGTGCGAGTGACCGAACCGACCGGGCGCCGCGAGCGCAAGAAGGCCCAGACCCGTCAGTCCCTGGCCGACGCCGCACTTGAGCTCTTCCTCGAGCGCGGCTACGACCAGGTCAGTGTCAAAGACATCGCCGACTCCGCCGACGTCTCGGTGACCACCCTGTTCAAGCACTTCTCCGGCAAGGAAGCCTTGGTCTTCGACCAGGACGACGACCTGGAAGCAGCTCTCGTCGCCGCCGTGCGCGAGCGGCCCCCGGGTCAGTCGATCCCGCAGGCGTTGCGCGAGCACCTCCTGCTGAAGCAGAGCCAACACGCCGTCCATGCCGCGGACCCGCGGTTCGCCGACTTCACGCGCCTGGTGCAGGAGACCCCTGCGCTGCGCGACTACGCCCATCGCATGTGGACGCGCCACGAAGCGGCCCTGACGAGGGCCATCGCCGAGGCTGTAGGTGCGCCCGAGGACGACGTCAGCTGCGCCGCACTGGCCCGTTTCGCCCTTGAGGCCCGCAGCCTCATCCTGCAGCACGCCGAACCGCGCCGAGCCGCCGACGAGGCCTTCGCGCTGCTCGAACACGGCTGGGCAGCCTCCCATCCGGGTAGCTGACCCGGCCTGCGAGGAGGCCCGGTGTGCGCGGATACGGTGCACTCGGATGCGGTGCACGCTCTCCGGAGCATCGACATGACCATCCGTCAGATCAGCGCTCGTAGTCGCGGCCCAAGGTGTCCTTGCCGGTGGCGATGGTACGGCGGCGCAGGGCCTGAACGGCCTGGGGAAGGCGAGGCCCGCGGGTGAAACGGCCGAGCATCTGCGACGCAGATCGTGTCAGGATGCTCGGCATGGCTGATCGCGCACTGAGCTTCGGAGCGATGGCGGAAGCGTACGAACGGTTCCGGCCGGGCTATCCCGTGGAGCTTTTCGACATGGTGCTGGCGTACGCGGATCAGCCGGTTCGGACCGCCCTCGAGATCGGCGCCGGGACGGGCAAAGCAACCCGCCTGTTCGCTCGACGGGGAATCACGGTCACCGCGACCGAGCCTGACGAGGCCATGCTCGCCGAACTACGCAAGCACGTACCGGCGAGCGTCAGGACAGTGCAAGCCTCGTTCGAGGACTTGCAACTGGGTGAGCGGTACGGACTGGTTTATGCGGCGGCAGCACTGCATTGGACGAAGCCGGACGAGCGGTGGTCACGTATGGCCGCGCTGCTGGAGCCGGGTGCCGTGTTCGCCTCGTGCGGCGGGCCGATCGGGCTGGCTGACCCGGCGGTGGATGAGGCCGTTCGCGCGGCTCGAGCGCCGTTCCTGGAGAGCGACGAGATTCCTTCCCCAGACGGAACGCCTCCGGCACATGCCATGCAGTGGCCCGGTACGGAGCTCCAACGGTCCGAGTCGTTCACCGATGTTCAACAGCGCCTGGTCGAACGGCGCTTGACGATGAGCGCTTGCGAGTACATCGGCCAACTCTCAACCGTCTCGGCCTATCTCATGTTGCCGAACTCGGAGCGAGAGCAGGTGTTCGGCCAGATGATGCAGGTTCTCCCTGAGACGGTCGAGATCGTCGCCGACATCACCGTCCATCTCGCGCGTCGGCGCTACGAGCAGTAGCACCTCGCCGAACGTCGACGCGGCCGAGCCGTTGTCGCCGCAGGGCATCAAGCCACACCGACCCCGACCTCGCTCACATGCGGCAAGAAGAGCCGAGCGTCACGCCGGCGGCCGGGTGAGTTTGGCGGCCACGGCGTCGAGGACCCAGTCCAGGCCGGTCGCGAAGGATTCCTCGGCGTCCACGTCCGTGCCGTCGTGCACGGCCTTGGTCAGCGCCGGGAAGCGGCCCGTGGCCAGCATTCTCGTCACATGCGGGCCGGAGGCGCGCTGCCAGTCGCGCTTGGACAGGCCCGTGGCTCGCTCGGCCCGCAGGTTCGCGATCTCGCGCCTGATCGCGCCGGTGAAGTAGGCGCTGACGGTCTCCACGGCGCGCATGACGGTGTCGATGTCGGCGAGGCCGTCGAGGGCGGACAGCGTGGCCTCGGTCACGGCGAGGCCGTTCGGGCCCAGGCTCGGGCGACGGCCGAGCAGGTCGGCCAGCCATTCGTGACGGAGAGCGGCCTGCCTGGTGCGGTGGGCGAGGATGCGCAGCGCCTCCCGCCAGTCACCGGGCTGCTCCTCGGGGAGAATCTCGGCTTGGACCTCGTCCACCATGAGGTCGAACAGCTCCTCCTTGGTGGAGATGTATCCGTACAGCCGCATCGGACCGGCGTTCAGCCGGGCGCCGACCTTGCGCAACGACACCGCCTCCAGCCCGCCCTCGTCGGCCAGCGCGATGGCGGCGGCGACGATCCGCTCCCGGTCGAGCGGCACGGGGCGAGTCGGCGGCTCCGGCCGGTCCCACACAGTCATGGTCACATCGTACTGTTGCGATGCACCGTACTGGTAAAATACGGTGTATCGACATGAGACACCGCATCGCTGTGGCCGGAGCCGGCCCTGCCGGCCTTACCTTCGCTCGTGTCATGCACCGCCACGACTACCCCGTCGCCGTCCTCGAACGCGAGCCCGCCCCCGACGCCCGCCCGCCGGGCGGCACGCTGGACCTGCACGAAGGGCTGGGCCAGCTCGCGCTGGACAAGGCGGGGCTGCTGGCGGAGTTCCAGGCGCTGTCCCGTCCCGGGGGGCAGGCCATGCGCATCCTGGGCGCGGACGGGTCCGTGCTGCGCGACTGGCGGCCCCGTCCAGACGACCGGGCCAATCCCGAGATCGACCGCGGGCAACTCCGTGACCTGCTGCTCGGCCCTCTCGACGTCCGGTGGGGGCGGGGCGTGACGCAGGTGGTGCCGGGGACCCGGGATGGCGTACTGGTCCAATTCGCGGACGGGCGACAGGAGACGTTCGACCTCGTGGTCGGCGCGGACGGCGCCTGGTCCCGGATCCGCCCGGCAGTCTCGTCGGTGACGCCGCACTACACCGGCGTCACCTCGGTCGAGACCTCCCTCGACGACGTCGACACCCGCCACCCTGACCTCGCCAAGTTGATCGGCGACGGTTCCGTGGCGGTGTACGGCGTGAACCGCTCCCTCGTCGCCCAGCGCAACAGCGGCGGCCACGTCAAGGTGTACGCCAAGTTCCGCGCGCCGCTGGACTGGCACACGGACCTGGACCTGGCCGACGCCGAGGCCGTGCGATCGAGCCTGCTGGCCCTGTTCGACGGCTGGGCCGCTCCCGTCCTCGACCTCCTCCGCCAGGGCACCGCTTTCGTCCACCGCCCGTTCTACGTCCTGCCCGTGTCCCACACCTGGGCCCACGTCCCCGGGGTGACGCTACTGGGCGACGCCGCCCATCTGATGCCGCCATTGGGGGCGGGCGCGAACCTAGCGATGCTGGAAGGCGCCGAACTCGCCGAGTCCATCGCCACCGGCCCTGGAGATCTGGACGAGGCCGCCCGCGCCTTCGAGGAACAGATGTGGGCACGGGCCGGCAGGTGGGCGAAGATCACGACCGCCGGTCTGGAACGCCTGGTGAGCGCGGACCCCGCCGAAGCCCTCGCCCTCTTCGACCAAGTCCAGCCATCCTGACTGCCGAGCGCGAGAGCACCAGCACTGACAGCTCGCCACGGCTTCACGGGCAGTACGGCCCAATACCGGCAGGCCGACCCGCTCGGCCGAGCCTCAGCGATCCGCCAACTGTTCCTCCGAGCCCCCGCACCCGTGATCGCTCGGGCCCTCGGCCACCACGAGAAGACCACCACCCACCTCGTCACCGAAGCCGGCGGGACCTGGAACCGATACGCCCCAGGCGATCACCAAGCCACAGCCGCAGCCACCTGCTTACGCAGGATCCGACGAGCCGCACTTGTCCTCGACATGGACGACACGCAGTTCGGTGCCGTCCTGATGGCGCTTGGAACGTCCGCACAGTCCGACAGCGAAGTCCTCTTGACCCCTGGGTTCATCGGGCCCGACATACGTGAGGACGTCTTGGTGGTGACCGGTGACCACCCACCCGTCGGCATCCTTGACGTTGATCACTCCGAAGTCGCCCGCCGGAGAGCCTGCATGAACAGGACCGAACTCACCGAGGATCTTCGTGGCCTGCTCAGCAAGGTCACCATCGGGGGCGGTCAGCACGACACAGGTGCCATGTTCGAACAGTACCCACGACTTCCGGGGATCGGTGAGAAGGCGCTTCCAGACGTCGACGAGTATCTCGGTGTTCATGGCGAGCATCATGCCGCAGAACACTGACACACGGTCACGGTCGCCTGATGACATCCACGCATACGCCCCACATCAACATGCGAGCTCACCGGTCTCGCGGGCCGAAGCCACTGTCGGTGCCGATCACCGCCGGACAACGGGAACCTAGGAGCGGATGAGCGTACGGGCATGCTCGATCCACCCCAGGACGGCCTTGGCACCGCAGCTCTCGGCGACCGACTGGGCCTCGTCGAGGTGGTGGAGCGCCGCCGACGGGTCATCGGTCTCGGCCGCGAGGTGGGCCAGTGCCACCAGCCCGGCCGCTTCCCCGGGCCTGAAGCCGATCTCCCGGCGCAGTGTCACGGATTCGGTCAAACGCTCGCGGGCCTGATCGACGTGGCCTGCGTCTCTGTCGGCGAAGCCGAGATGGCGAATCGCGTAAGACATCGTCATTCGGTCGTCGACGGATTTGGCCAGCGCGTACGACCGCTCGAAGTAGGGCCTGCCGGTGGCGTCGTCACCCTTGACCACCTGGTGCCAGCAGCCGACCCAGAACAACGCGTCCGCCTCACCCGACGCGTCCCCCAGCCGCTCGTACAACTCGGCCGCGCGCTCGAACAGCACCAGTTCCTGGCCGTTCTGTTCGCGGTCGTTCAGGAAGCGGACGTGCAGTACCTTGCCCCGCGCCATGTACAACGGCGCCTCGACCGCGTCCAGCACGTCATCGGACCGGTCCAGCGCGGAGATGTCCCCGCCGAACATCGCCGCTTCGAACAGGTCTCCCGCACGTTCGATCCAGTCCTGCTCTTGCATACTTCTGCCCCTCCCCGTCAGACGATGGCAGCGCCGAGGTTATCTCCGCGCCCTCGGCGGAAGACGGGAAATTTTTGAACGGCCGTACTCAACACCTCGATCCGACTCTGGCTCCGCTCGTGATCCACGCCCGGCTACGCGTGCGAGTCGTCAGCCGACGGCGGTACCTCGACGACGAAGAACAGGAAGTTGGATTTCGTCGAAAGGTCCTGGAAGCCGTCGGGGAACAGTTCACGGGCGGCCGGGTCGGGCTGTGGCTCGCTGATGGCGGAGAGACGGAAGCCGGCGGTGGTGAAGGCATCGGTCATCGCGTGCAACGGCCGCCGCCAGAACCTCATCGGGACGGACTGCCCGTTGAACGTCCACTCGAAGGTATAGCTGGTGGTCGCGAAATAGTCGGGCCGAGGATCCTCGGAGGTGTAGGCCACGAAAGGGTGGTCCACCGACGCGATCAGCCGCCCGCCGGGCCTGAGCACTCGTCGCAACTCGGCCAGCGTCGGCCCCCAGTCCTCCAGGTAGTGCAGCACCAGCGACGCGACCACGTCGTCGAACGCACCGCCGGCGAACGGCAGGCGGTCCTTCAGGTCGACCACATGCAGGGCCATGTCGTCACCGAGCCTCCGCCTGGCCAGCACCAGCATCCCGGCGCTGGCGTCGATGCCGGTGACGACGGCACCGCGGTCGCGCAGTGCAGCGGACAGGGGACCCGAGCCGCAGCCGGCGTCCAGGATCCGACGGCCGGCCACGTCTCCGACGAGGGCCAGCATCGCGGGCCGCTCGTAGTACGCGTTCACGAGGCTGTTCTCGTTCTCCGCCGAGTACGCCTCGGCGAAACTGTCGTAGTCATTCTCCCGGGCCCGATCTGCATACCGGGTGAAGGGCTCGGGCACGTCGGTCACGCGTTCCATCGTCGCAGCCTAGTAGTCACATGATCCGCCGGACAGGCTCTGACGATGCCTCCGGGCCTGCCCGAGACCTTCTGACAGGGCGCCGCTCCCCTCACGCAGGCGGCGAGAGCTGCTCGCGAACCCACTCCAGATCCGGGTTGACGTACGGCCGCCCCGCCACGACGACAGTCGGCACGGTCTCATTGCCGTCGTTGGCCGCCCTCACCGCTTCCGCCCCGGCCGGGTCACGCCAGATGTCGACCCAATGCAACTGGCTGGCGCTGCGGCCCAGTCGGACGCGTAGCCGCAGACAGTATGTGCAGCCGGGCCGCCAAAAGACGACCGGCCGGCCGTCGGCCGCGCTGCGGCGTTGTGCCTCCTGTGCGCCGATCGATCTCGGGAAGATCAGGGGAGAGTTGACGCCTGCCAGCAGCACGAACGCCAGCAGGACAGCTGCGGCTGTGCCGGGGCTCCCCTCGCAGGTCAGTACCGTCGCCATGACTGAGCCGCCGAGCACGAGCAGCATCGGCAGGATCCAAGCGCGCGTCATGAGGACCCAGGCTACCGATGAGTCGGGGTGCTCGCGCTTCCTCCGCATCGCCGCCGCCGAGCAACGGCGAACGCCATGGCCTCTGGTGCAAGAGGGCGACCTCACGGGTCAGGACCGGCGGCGACCGCTCGCGTCAACGCGCCGCCGGCGCCCCCACCCGTACACGGCGGCGATGGTCAGGAACAGCCCGACGACCCCGGAAGAAATGGAAGCGACCGGCCACCAGTTCCTCCCGTCCTCGCGTCCTGCGACCAGCGCGAGGGTCGCTGCGGCCACTGCGGCAGCCAGTCCGATACCGATGAGCACGGCGACGACCTTCCCGGCACGTCCGTTGCCGGGTGGTCGCTGGTCGTGGCGCAACTCCGCCCACTCGCGTGCCACCTCGCGCGTCTCACGGCGGCGCTGTACGGCCGCCCGTGCCCGTAGGCCCGTCGTGACGGCGGCACCCGCCGCGGCCACCGCGGAAGGCATCCACCACGCCTCCGAGACGAACAGCAGCACCGCGACGATCCCGGCCGTGGTCCAGCCGCTGAGGCAGGCAGCCGCGGCTCTGCGGTGGGAGGCCGGCCGGTCGGCTCCCGCGCGCAGGTCGGCGACCGCCGGGAGGTACCAGACACAGCCCGACGCGATCACGGTCGCGACTCCCAGGGCGAGAACGGCTTGGGGCATGGCCTACCTCGCCGCCTCGAGTGCGGCGACCTCCGGATGGTGCAGGTCGAACGCAGGGGACTCACTGCGGATGCGGGGAAGCTCGACGAAATTGTGGCGCGGCGGCGGACAGGAGGTCGCCCACTCCAGGGAACGGTCGTATCCCCACGGGTCATCGGCCTCGACCGGCTTGCCGTACTTGGCGGTCTTCCAGACGTTGTAGAAGAACGGCAGGATCGACAGGCCGAGCAGGAACGCGCCGATCGTGGACAGCGTGTTGAGGGCGGTGAAGCCGTCGGCCGCCAGATAGTCGGCGTAGCGGCGGGGCATGCCCAGCCAGTGCTGGACCAGGAAGGTGAGGTGGAAGCCGACCGTGAGCGTCCAGAACGTGATCTTGCCGAGGCGCTCGTCGAGCATCTTGCCGGTGAACTTCGGCCACCAGAAGTGGAAGCCCGCGAACATCGCGTACACGACGGTGCCGAAGACGGTGTAGTGGAAGTGCGCGACGACGAAGTACGAGTCGGAGACGTGGAAGTCCAGCGGCGGTGACGCCAGGATCACCCCGGTCAGACCGCCGAAGACGAAGGTGACCAGGAAGCCGACGGTCCAGAGCATCGGCGTCTCGAAGGACAGCGAGCCCTTCCACATCGTGCCGATCCAGTTGAAGAACTTCACCCCGGTGGGCACCGCGATCAGGAAGGTCATGAAGGAGAAGAACGGCAGCAGGACGCCACCGGTGACGTACATGTGGTGCGCCCACACCGTCACGGAGAGACCGGCGATGGCGATGGTGGCACCGATGAGGCCCATATAGCCGAACATCGGCTTCCGGCTGAAGACCGGGATCACCTCGGAGACGATGCCGAAGAACGGCAACGCCAGGATGTAGACCTCCGGATGGCCGAAGAACCAGAACAGATGCTGCCACAGCAGCGCCCCGCCGTTGGCCGCGTCGAAGACATGGCTGCCGAACTTGCGGTCGCACTCGAGGGCGAACAGCGCCGCGGCCAGGACCGGGAACACGATCAGGACCAGCACGGCGGTCAGCAGCACGTTCCAGGTGAAGATCGGCATCCGGAACATGGTCATGCCCGGCGCACGCATGCAGACGATCGTGGTGATGAAGTTGACCGCGCCGAGGATCGAGCCGAACCCGGACAGTGCCACGCCCATGATCCACAGGTCGGCGCCGAGTCCCGGCGAGTGGACCGCGTCCGACAGAGGGGCGTACAGGAACCAGCCGAAGTCGGCGGCCCCGCCCGGGGTGAGGAAGCCGAAGGCCGCGATCGACGAACCGAACAAGAAGAGCCAGAAGGCGAGCATGTTCAAACGGGGGAAGGCCACGTCGGGGGCGCCGATCTGCAAGGGCATGATCCAGTTGGCGAAGCCGGTGAACAGGCATCGCGAACATCAGCAGCATGATCGAGCCGTGCATCGTGAACGCCTGGTTGAACTGCTCGTTCGACATGATCTGGAGTCCGGGCCGGGCCAGCTCCGCACGCATCAGCAGCGCCATCACACCGCCGACGATGAAGAACGCGAAGGCGGTGACCAGGTACATCGTCCCGATCCTCTTGTGGTCGGTGGTCGTCAGCCACTCCGTCCACGACGGCCGCTCGCCCGCCGTGGTCCCCGCTCGCCGGGGTGTCCCCACGGCGACGGGGGCCGCCGCCACGTCCCTCGGCCGTACGCCCCCCATCTGCTGTTCCTGCATCTCGTCCACCGGACGGTGTCCTCCCCTTCTGCCGTGTCGACGACGAGCCGGGAAGTGCCGCAGGTGCGCGTGTGAACCTGGCCTTTCCCGGCCGCCGCCTCATGATCGCCGGAGGGGCACCTGGGCCGGATAGGGCCGAACAGCCCCTGAGCAGCGCTCGGATGGGGCCCTACGACCCCTCTTCGCGCGGCGAGGAGAACGGGCACCCGAGCGCGGCTGGACGCGGGGCCGGAAGAGATCAGGCTGTGTCGGGGCGGACGAGCGCGTTGTCGCCGGAGCGGCCGGCGCAGTAGTCCTCGATGTTGGCCACGGTGGTCCGGACGATCTGGCCGACGGCATCCCTGGTGAAGTACGCCTGATGCGAGGTGACCAGGACGTTGCTGAAGGTCATCAGCCTGGCGAGGCGATCGTCGGTCATCACTTCCAGCGATTTGTCGAGGAAGAACACTCCGGCCTCCTCCTCGTACACGTCGAGGCCGACACCGCTGAGCCGTCCCGCGCGCAGCGTCTCCACCAGGGCGTCGGTGTCGACCAGCCCGCCGCGGCTGGAGTTGATCAGGATCGCGTCGTCCTTCATCAGCGCCAGCACCTCGGCGTCGACGAGGTGGTGGGTGTCCGGCAGCAGCGGTACGTGCAGGCTGACCAGGTCCGCCTCGGCGAACAGCCGCTCGCGCGGAACGTACTGCATCCCCAGGGCGAGACAGTCGGGATTCTCCACGATGTCCCAGCCCAGCAGGCGCATCCCGAATCCGTGGGCGATCCGGGCGAACGCGGTCCCGATCTTCCCCGTGCCCACGACCCCGGCCGTCCGGCCTCGCAGATCGCGGCCCATCAGACCGTCGAGCCGGAAGTCGAACTCGCGGGTGCGGTACGCGGCGCGGACGATACGACGATTGACCGCCAGGGCGAGCGCCCAGGCGAACTAGAACGCCCACCAGTTGCACCGGGTGTGCGGCACGCCATCGGCGCAGCCCGTACAGCCATCCGGCCGGCAGGCCGCTGCAATTGGAGACGGCGAAGATGGGGGCCGCAGTGCTCGGTGCGCCGTGCTCCACCGCGAACGCGGTCACCGACACCTGCATGGCACCGAAGAAGACCCCGATGGCGGGATTGCGGCCCATCAGTAGGAAGACTTCACCGCGCAGCAACGACCGAGACCGGTCCTTACGGGCGCGCGCCGCGCCGGCGACCGTCGGCGCGGGCGCGCTGCCGCGCTGCGCCGCGAGGACCAGACCGCCGGCGACCGACAAGGAGGCGGCCAGCACCGTGCCGACCACGGGATGCCCGGCCGCAGCGAGTGCGCTGACCAGCGTCGGGCCCACGAGATAGCCGACCGCGTTGCTGACGGACTCCTGCGCGAAGGCGGTGGGCAGTTCAGCCGCTCGGCCGGTGCGCAGCAGTGCCGCCCAGCGTGCCGCGGACATCGCGCCGAGCTGCGGAACGCCGGCCCCGACGAGCGCACCGACCAGGGTCAGGAGTGCGTCAGAGGCATCCGCGGCGACCAGGGACACGAGGACGGCCACCGCGAGGGCGTGGGCGAGGAGTGCGGGCGGCAGGACCCGGGTCTGTCCGAACCGGTCCACGAGCCGGGCCAGTTGCGGTGCCCCGAGGGCTTCGGCCACCGCGAACCCGCCGCCGACCAGGTCGGCCGCGGAGAAGGTGCCGGTGTGGCTGTGTACGAGCCAGACGATGCTTAGGCTGGTCATCGCGACGCCGACGCGTCCGAGCGATGCCGGCAGGAAGAAGGCTGCGGCGCCCGGGGTGCGCAGCAGGGAACGGTAGTTCGCCGATGGCACGGCGAGTCCTGTTCGCTGCCCGGCGGGGCGGCCCACCTCGGTCGTCGGTGCCCGAATGACCGAACCGTGGTCGCCGCCTGGAACCGTCCAGTCCTGGCGCGGAGAGGGGGCACGCGCCCCGCACCGACTCCATCACCGGGCAGAAATCTTGCTGTGTTGTGGGCAGCCGTTCTCGTCGCTGGGGTGAATGATGTCCATCGCGATACGGATCGGGGCCATGCGTCTCCAGAGGGACGTGCGCTCCGAGACGTGCGCTCCGAAGTCGTAGCGTGAAGCGCGGCACCGTATGGCGATTGGCCGATCGGCGTCGTGGCCATCGCCTCGGGCCGGTCCGCCGTCGGCCGTGGCGGCGTACGCGACCGCGGAAACCCGCTCGACCCGGCTACCCCCTGGAAGAGACCCTGTGGCCATGGAGTTCCTCTGCTACCACCGCGACCGGGTCGACTCCGTAGCACTGCGCGACGAGTTGCTGGAAGAGCATTGGTCTTATATGGACCGGTACGCGAAGGAGATGATCGCCCGAGGCCCGACCCTCGCCGACGACGGAGACACACCTACCGGCAGCGTGCACATCGTCGACCTGCCCGATCCGGCCGCCGCCCGCGCGTTCGCCTTCGACGAGCCCAACTACCAGGCCGGCGTGTACCGGGACGTGCTGTTGCGTCGATGGCACAACACGCTCGGGCGCACCATGTGGGACTTCCCCGGCGGCCGGACCGGCGGCAACCGGTACCTGGTACTCGGGCTCGGCTCGGGGCAGGCCGCCGACCTCGCGGTGCCGGCCGATCGGGACCAGCTGATCGCGTACGGGCCGCTGCTGTCCGACAACGGTGCCGCCTGGCTGGGTACGGCGGTGTTGGTCCGCGCGCCGGACCCGGAGACGGCACGCGCAGTCCTGACCAAGGATCGGTACGCCGCCATCGAGGTACACAACTGGCAGTTCGGCGGACGGCCGTAAACAACCGTGATCCCGTCACCGACGGTCCCGGCTAGGGCCTGTCCGGCGGTTGTTGCCGGACAGGCCCCAGGTGGGAGGAGAGCTCAGCGCTTGAGCGTGAAGGTGAAGTCTCCGGAGAGCTTGCCGCTCAGCCGGACTGCCGAGACGAGTTTCCCCTCCGCGATCAGTCTCTCGGCCTCGGCCCGTGAAAGACCACAACCTTCAGCGATCAGTCGGACCGGCCGGACAGGTATCCGCGCCGCAAAGCGGACCGAGACGTCGATCAACTCGCGGTCCAGGTGATCCGCTCCGCCGGTGTCGAGGCGCCAGGCGTTGTCCCAGTCGAGGGCGATGCGATTACGGCGCCGCACGACCGGATCCTGGAGCAACTCAGCTGTCAGGTGCGGGTCGTTGTCATGCAACCGGTCCAGCAGGTCAGGTCGTACGGAGCGCACATTCATCCGCTCCAGGACCGTGAGCTTTGCGGTTTCCCCGCAAGCGGTACAGAGCGTGAGGAGCCAGGCGTCGATGAGCTTTTGGTTTGCGTTGACGCGGAATTTGCCGCTTGCCCGGAAGCGCTCGGACGCGCACGCGTGGCAACGACGGAGAACGAGCGGCAGGCAGGTGGGCGCGACCACCCAGATTTTGAGCACAGAAGTACACCGGTTTCAGTGAGAAATCCGCAGCAGAAAGGAGCGCGGCGCACATACGCGACGCGCGACGAATCAGCGCTCGGGAGGTCTCACAGGGTGTACAACGGCACGTCCTTGACTAGACGACTTGGTTCGGCAGCACGGTAATGGCGCACAGCGGCGCTGTTCCACTGGTTTTCGAGCGCCCGCCTCAGGGAGTTGTTCCAAACGGGGGTCCTGACTGGCCCGAATCCCGTAGACCGGGGTAAGAACGGCTCGGAGGTCCACTTGATCACCGAACGGAGCGATCTGCCCTCTCGATCGGCATCTCCGCCGCCAACACCCACGACGGCCGGGGCGGGGGCCGTTGGTGCGGGGCGACAAGACACGACATTGCTATGGGACGTGAACCGCATCGGTCGGGTGACGGTGGACGACACCGACTGTCTGGTGGCGGGGCCGTCGCAGGGCACCGGGAGCCAGGCGAAGGGCATCGCACTGGTGGAGACGGCGGCGAGAGCGACGGTGTCGGCATTCGCCGGTAGCTGAACGGTGAGAACCGATAAATGATCTGGCTTCCGACGCCAAGTGATCTAGAATTTAAGAAACTTGACGATGAGCAGGCCGGACGATGGCGTTCCCTTTACCGTTTTCGCTGTGCGCCTCGGGTCCGGCCACGGAAGGAGCGCAGTGCCTCCCGTACGCCCGAATCGCCGTTCCCTCATAGCCGGTGGCCTCGCAGTAGCCGCCGCAGTCGCCGCTCCCCTGTCGGTGTCCACGCCCGCGGTGGCGGCCGGTCTCATCCCCATCCGGCTGGCCGGGCCGACCGGTCCCGCGCCGGTGGGCGCCGTAGAGCTGCACCTGGTCGACCCGTCGCGGACCGACCCTGGTCGGGGCAGGCGCGCGAGGTGATGGTGACCGTAACGTACCCGGCCGACGACGTGCGTGACCGTGCGATGCTGCCCTGGCTGCCCGCGGGTGCCGAGCGGGCCTTGAAGGTCCGCTTCGGAGGCGCGGTGGACGGCTACGCGCTCCCGGTAACCCACAGCGCGGACCGCGCGCCGGTCCGGCCGGGCCGCCGTCCGGTGCTGCTCCACTCACCGGGCTACCAGTCGGACCGCACCTTCAACACGCTGGTCATCGAGGAACTGGCGTCCTGGGGCTATGTCGTGGCCGCAGTCGACCATCCCTACGACTCGGGCGAGGTGGAGTTCCCGGACGGCCGCCTGATCGTCAACCGGCCCGACGACGCGAGCGACGAGGCCCGCACGGCAGCGGTCGCGGTGCGGACCGCCGATCTGCGGTTCGTCCTCGACCAGCTGACGGTGCTGGAGCGGGGCGGCAACCCCGACGCCGAAGGCCGTCCACTCCCGCGCGGGCTGCGCGGGACGCTGGACCTCACGCGGGCCGGCGTCTTCGGGCACTCCCGGGGCGGCGCCGCCTCGGCGTCCGTGATGCATCTGGACGAGCGGGTGCGGGCCGGTATCGATCTGGACGGCGCGCTGTACGGGCCGGTGGTCGAGCACGGCCTAGACCGGCCGTTCCTGCTGATGGACACGGCGGTCCACGACGGCCTGAACCAGGACGGGTCCTGGCCGCCGTTCTGGGCGCATCTGAGCGACTGGCACCGCTGTCTGCGGCTCGCGGACGCCGACCACAACTGCTTCACCGACGTCGTGGCCATTGCACCTCAGGCCCCCGAAGCGGTGCGCAAGACGCTGCAGATCGGCACGATCCCCGCCGACCGGGCGGTGGCTGCCGTACGGGCGACCGTGCGGGCCTTCTTCGATCTCCAGCTGCGCGGCCGACCGGACACCGGGCATCTGCTGTGGGGGGCTTCGCCGCACTACCCCGAGATCGAGCACATCGCCGGATAGCGACCGGCGCCGGACGCCCTCAAACCGTCTGCCTGCGGCCCCGCCGCAGGCAGACGCCCGCCCCCGGCAGCACCCCGACCGGGCGGGCCCGTTCGGTACGTACGAGGAAGAAGGTCCGGACGGCATCGATGAAAGCATTCGTCCTGCTGGACGGGACACTGCTGCCGATCGACCGGGTCGCCGCCGACCGGCCCTTCTACTCGGGGCGTCAACTGCTGGGCCGACAAGGGCTACCAGGGCGCGGTTGCACGCCAGTGAGACCGGGAAGCCCGACACGCTCACCGCTGAGCGGCACGGGTGGGTGCGCTAGGCCCTGTCGTCAAACTGCCGTCGTCCGCCCGGAGGGCGGGCTCTGCGGCGACGTGGGGGCCCCTCCCGCTCGAGCGAAGCCGAGAGTGGGGGAGCGTGCTCCGGGGGTACCCCCTGCTCGAAGAGCTTGGGGCAGTGCCGGGCGGAAGCCCTCGTACTGGATCTACGTCGGATTTCGCCCGGTGCGGCGGTGGGGGCACCGCCCGCGCGAGCGAAGTCGAGCGCGGGGGAGCGTGCATGGCGTCGCAGGGCAGCCGGGAGTTTGACGACAGGGCCTAGCACGTCACCGACTCGCTGTGCCGAGCGGGCGTCCGTCAGCCGGGCCTGCGTCGCTGCCCACGAGATCCGCGTTTCGGCCCCATCTCCACGGCACAAGCTGGAGGACGCCGAATGCCACCTCGACGCCGAAGAAGAGCCACACAAGCCGCGACACACCGTGGGCCAGTGCGTACGCCTGCCACGTCGCGAACAGAGCACGCGCGATGCCGTCGAACAGTCCGTGCTCCGGCAATGGCCTGACGATGCGCAGAACGGCCCAGACGACCACCACCGAACCCATCAGATTGGCGAACAGGATCTGCCACGGGTCGAGTTCGGGCAGAGCGCCAAGCCCGAGTGCGTTGCCGCACGACGACAGCGTGTTGTGTACCAGGGCGTAGGTCCACGGAGTTGCAAATCCGGCGGTGACGACCAGGTCGTACCAAGCGCTCGCGCGTACGACGCGGAGGTAGGCAGGGTGCGTAGGGGTGCGAAGACGGCTCACGATGAGGCTCCTGCTGGTCTCGTGGCAGCGATGCCCTCACGCTAAACAGTGGAGTACGCTCCAAGGTCAAGCCCGATATCGCTGGAGGGGCATGCGCATCGGTGAGCTTGCCGCGCAGGCAGGCATGAGCAGAGACGCGATCCGGTTCTACGAGAAGGTCGGCCTTGTCACAGGTCGGCGTCTGCCCAACGGGTATCGCGACTTTCCCCCCGAGACCGTGGCCTGGCTCCAGTACATCCGCACTGCGCAGGCACTGGGTTTCTCCCTGGCGGAGATCGCACGGACCGGCGAGACATTGCGCGAAGCGCCGGATACCGCGGAAGCACTGTCCACGCTCTTCGAGGAGAAGCTTCAGGTCATCGACACCCGTATCGCCGAACTGACCACCCTGCGGGCCGACCTGGCCACGCGCGTCGGCACTGGATGTCCACTGCGGGCAGCCGGCCTGCCCGCCGAGGCAGAAGTCGGAAGCGACCCTGTTCCAACCGGCGTGCGGCGACCAGCCGAATAGCCGACTGAACGGGTTTGGCTCCGGCCCGGGTGCAATGGGGCCCCGACCTGCACCTTCAGCCGCTTCCCCACCGGTCGCTCCAGCTCGGCCTCGCCGGCGAAGCCGCACATCTCCACGCCGACGAGTGGATCACCTCCATCACCGGCATGACCCCGCTCGCCCACACGATCCACGCGCATCGACAGTGCGTCGGCGTTATGCGTTCCGGGGCCGGAGACTGAGCCACGTCAGCGGGAAGGCCCAGCAGCTCCTGGCAGGGCACGTCCCGCGGTCGGGACGGCCCGGGTGCATGTGGCACGCACCCGGACGGTCCCCGGTCAGCCCACCGTGTCGCGGGCCGCCGGTGCTCGGTCAGCCCTCGGCGCGGGCGGGCAGCCGCCATCCCGGGCGCGGGAAGTGGCAGGTGTAGCCGTCGGGGTAACGCTCCAGGTAGTCCTGGTGCTCGGGCTCCGCCTCCCAGAAGGGGCCGACGGGCTCCACCTCGGTGACGACCTTGCCCGGCCACAGTCCGGAGGCGTCCACATCCGCGATGGTGTCCTCGGCGACCCGCTTCTGCTCGTCGTCCACGTAGTAGATCGCCGAGCGGTAGCTGAGGCCGATGTCGTTGCCCTGGCGGTTCTTGGTGCTCGGGTCGTGGATCTGGAAGAAGAACTCCAAGATCGCGCGGTAGTCGGTCTTCTCGGGGTCGAAGACGATCTCGATGGCCTCCGCGTGGGTACCGTGGTTACGGTACGTAGCGTTCGGCACGTCACCCCCGGTGTATCCGACCCGGGTCGCCTCTACGCCCGGGAGCCGGCGGATCAGGTCCTGCATCCCCCAGAAGCATCCGCCCGCCAGCACGGCCCTCTGCGTCTGCGCTGCCATTTTCGGCCCCTCCAAATATCTGTCGCCTGGCTCACTCGGGCTGCTCGGCACACATACAGCCTGCATCCCATAGTCTCTGGCTTCATCAGCAAGGGCGGGTGCCCAGGAATTCCGTGCCCGCCCACCCCGCCCCACGAGGGACTCGCTCGACCGTGCCTGCGTCCGTGATCTGCGAGGTCAGGGGCACATCGAGGGTGCTCTCCACCAGGTACTGGCAGGCACCGTAGCCGAAGATCTGTTCCCCGATCACGGAGCACCTGAGTCACCCGGCATGTCGGAGCCCGGTCGCCCATGGCCGGTCCGCTCAGAGCGGCTCGAAGCTCGGCTGCACGGGGCCGATCTCTCCGGCGAGAACCAGTTCCTCCAGATCCTCCGGCTCCAAAAACTCCAGGGCCTCGGGATCGATGCCGTGGTACCGGCCCACGTCGAGCAGC
Source organism: Streptomyces sp. NPDC002573 (assembly GCF_042889625.1). Lineage (NCBI taxonomy): Bacteria > Bacillati > Actinomycetota > Actinomycetes > Kitasatosporales > Streptomycetaceae > Streptomyces > Streptomyces sp. NPDC002573. Next base: position 28,646 of record NZ_JBIARC010000015.1, read on the forward strand.
CGTCTCACGGACGCCAGGGCGAAGCTCGAGAACGAGCCGTCGAAGGTCTCGCAACCCTCCTCATGGACCATCGTGACGATCTTCCACCGGTCCGGGCCCGAGGCAGAGGGCAGGAAGAAGTGCTCGTCACCGCTGTGGTCGTATCCCCAGGAGATCAGCCCGCCGGGTTCGGGATGGAAGGCGTACGGGAACTTCTCGGCATCGCCATGGCTGAGGGCCTGGTCCCGACGCTCGGTGAACAACTCATGTGTCCTGTGCATGCGCTCCAGCAGCCGGCCCGGACCACGAGGGTGGAAGACAACCAGCTCGCCCGAGATGACCCCGCCGCCGTAGGCATCCAGGAACTTCTTGAAATCAGCGGGCAAGGCGGAACCTATGTACGCCTCCGCTTCGTCCCAGTCGTCCGTGTTCACCTGGCGGTGAGGGGGTTCACCGAGCAGGGCCCGCAACTCGTCCAACGAGGACATGCACTGCTCTCCGAGGCTGATCAGCGGTGGTGTGCGCCGCCAACTTAGCCCTACGGGGAGCTGTCGGTCGAGCGGATAGGGTGGTCGCATGATCAAGGTTCGGAGTGCTGGGCCTGGCGACGGGGACGTGCTCGGGGAGATCCATGCTGCGGCGTGGGAGGCGGTCTACGCGCCCTTCTTCCCCCCGGAGTTCGCCGCTCAAGGGGTACGGAGCAGGCATACGCGCTGGCACGCGAGGGTCGCGCAGGGGGAACTGACGATCCTGTTGGCCGAACACGACGACCGTCCGCTGGCGCTCTCCGCCTTCGAGCCGTCCTCCACCCGGCCAGGGCTGGCCGAGATCCACAGCTTCTACAACCACCCCGACGGCTGGGGCAGCGGTGTCGCTGCCGTGTTGATGACCGAGACACTGAGTCGTCTGCGGGCCGACGGGTTCACGCGGGTCCACCTGTGGACGCTGCGCGACACCCCACAGTCGCGGCGCTTCTACACCAAGTGCGGCTTCACCGAGAACGGCGCCGCACGAACGCACGACTTCGGCGATGGGAACCCTCTGGAGCAGGTCGGATACGAGCGAGTGTGCTGATGGCCGTAGAGGCCCCGGACCACGCCGTTCCCCTCCCCTGGCCCAAGCGCTCCATCTCGGTCCCCCGGGCCCGCGCCGGTGAACTGGCGGCGGCAGCCGCGAAGATCAGCACGTCGGCAACGAGCCCGTGACACGAAGGCGGGAACTCTCATCGGAGTTGACACGTGCGTACCTGTCGCTCTGGCTGTGGTCCGCCCTGTCATCAACCGTCCTCGACAGTGTGGTGGCGCGTGAAGACTCTGCCTTGGGGTGTTGACCGGGGGCAGGAGCGGAGCCGTCGGTCTGCCGGAGTTCGGCGAGCAGTTCGTTCTGGCCCGCGAGCAGTTCGGTGAGGATACGGCGGGCCGCGCGCAGCAGTTCGGCGACATCGCCACCGGCGAGCGCGTAGCGGACCGTGGACCCTTCCCGGATGGACACGACGATGCCGGACCGCCGTAGCACGGCCAGTTGCTGGGAGAGGCTGGACGGCTCGATCTCGATGTCTGCGAGCAGATCGCGCACGGGCACCGGACCATGCTGGAGCAGCTCCAGGACTCGGATACGCACGGGGTGCCCGAGCATGCGGAAGAACTCTGCCTTCGCCTGATAGAGGGGGACCTGCATGGGTGCTCGCTCCCTGCCGCTTCGGGGACGGTCCAGACGTGGTGGCGCCCCGGAGGGCACCACCACGGAATGTGCGGTGCACAGCTGATCCTTCTCGCACTCGGCCGCGCGCATGCACGAATTGGAATCATACTGATGTGGTGACTTGAAGAAGTCTTCACATCATGGGCGCACGTCGGCCCAGGTCACGAAGGCCTAGACCTCAAGCTGTTCCTCGACGCGCTTGAGCTGATGGCGGGCCATCGCCAGATTCGAACGGGACTTGTCCAGAACCAGGTAAAGGAACAGACCGTTACCGTTGCGACCGGTGACCAAGCGGATCAGGTGGTACTGGTCGCCGAGAGTGATCAGCACATCCTGGATCTCACTCTTCAAGCCCAGCTGTTCCATGGTGCGCACCTTGGCGCGGATGACGTCGGTGTTCCCGGCCGCGGCGATGGCCAGATCCAGATCCTTGCCTCCGCCCAGGGTCCCGAGGGCCATACCGCTGGTGTAGTCGACGACCGCCGCGCCCAGCGCCCCCTCGACCCCGGTCATCATCTCCTTCAGCGACACGTCCACACTCGCCATGGTTTCTCCCCTTGATCGTCCGTTGCGGCGGGACAGCGGTGACCCGCCCAGTGATCGCACCGTAGGCGCGCATCTCGGATGCTCGGGGGGAGGTCTTCGGGAGTGACGCCCGTTGACCGAAGAGTGCCACGTTTGGACAGTTCTACGACTACACGCGGCCCTTCATTTTTCTGAACGGAACGTATGTGCTGCGCGGTAATGGGCCGGGACAGTCTCGTGGATGCTCAGGTCGACGGGTCGATGAGTTCGTCGGTGACCCACCGGGCGACGTGGGCGGGATAGGGCGCCGGTAGTCCGAGGACGATGTGCCGGAAGCCGGCGTCGACCGCGTCGCCGATCGCGTTCCGGGTGTCACGGGGGTGGTCGTAGGAGACGGGCAGGTGGATCGAGCGGGTGATCGAGGCGGGGTCGCGACCGATCTCGGTGCAGTAACGGTCCAGCAGTGCGCTGCGGCGGACGACGTCGTCGATGTCGCCGCCCGGAATGTTCCAGAGGCCGGCATGCTCGGCGACCACGCGCAGGGTCGCGGACGAGCGTCCGCCGATGAGGATCGGCGGGTGTGGGTGCTGGACGGGCTTGGGATTGCCGAACGCTCCCGTCAGATGGTGGTGAGTGCCGTGGAAGTCGAACGGTTCGGGTTCGGTCCATATCCGTCGGATCACCGTGCAGGCCTCTGCGAGGCTCCCCACGGCGTGTGCGGTGCCATGGAAGGGCAGGCCGTGCGCCTCGTACTCACGCCGGGCCAGGGGATGGCTGGGGCGTGAGCCGACGCCGATACCGAAGTCGAGCCGACCACCGGAGACGATGTCGACGGTCGTGGCGATCTTGGCCAGCATCGCGGGCGGCCGGAAACGGTTACTGGTCACCATCACGCCCAGACGCAGTCGCCGGGTCTGGGCGGCCAGGGCCGAGAGCAGCGTCCAGCCTTCGTAGGTCGGTCCGCCGGGGTCCCCGCCGATCGGCAGCAGGTGATCGAACAGCCACGCATGCTCGATCTCCGGGATGGTGTCCGCCTCGCGCCAGACCCGCAGGACGTCGTGGTATTCGACCTGCGAGGGGGCAGTCATGATCCCGAAGCGAGGCCGAGACGTGTGCGGATGTGTGTGTGGTGATGTGTGCGGTGACGTGTGCGGCATGAAGTTGTTGGTTCCCTTCAGCACCGGTAGCGCGCCGGCTGGGGTGCGCCACCGACAGAAAGCGACAGCGTTTCTATGAGCTTCGCTTGGATTCGATTCGGCCCAACGGATCGGCGCTCCGCGCCACTTCCGTGCTCGCCGCCGACCAGCTGGGGTCCTGAGGGTCGAGCGCACTGCGCAGGTAGGCCGAGGTGAGCCGCTGGATCAGGGCGACGCGTTCGGGGCTCTCGTCCGTCGTTTCCGTGACGGCGTACCCGGGGATTCCGCCGAGCGAATGTTCCGCTCCGAACAGAGTGAGCAGGCTCTTGTCGCCCGGGCTCAAGAAGTACGGGTCGGTGAACCAGTCCGGCCCCCGAACGGACAGGTGGGACTGGTCCCGGTCCCCGGCGACCACGAGGGTGGGCGTGGTCATGTCGGCGAAGACCGGGTTCATGAAGGGGAGGTGCTCGACCGCGAACGGAGTCAGGTCATCACCGCCCCGGCCCGGCGCGGCAAGCAGTACACCAGCCTTGATCCGGGGATCGGACATGTCCTCTCCGGCTCCGCCGTCCGGATCGAGGACGCGCGCGCCCAGCAGCATGCTCGTCGTCTGAGCGCCCCAGGAGTGTCCGGCTGCGGCGACACGGCTTCGGTCGAGACGCCCGCCGAGGCCGGGGACGGAGGCTTCGACGAGGTCGAGCTGGTCGAGGACGCGTTTCATGTCCTCGACTCGGAAACGCCAGATCAGGGGCGTACGGGGATCGTCCGGGGAAAGGTTCAGCGTCCTGGAGTCGAGATGGGTGGGTTGAATCACCACGAAGCCGTGAGAGGCCCAGAAGTCGACCAGCGGGCTGTAGCCGTCCATTGACCAGCCGAAGCCGTGCGAAAAGACGATGATCGGCAGTTCGTTCCCTGTCGCGGGTGCCGACACCCGCACTTGCAGGTCCTCACCACGGCCCGGGACCGACAGCACCACCGGCTTCATCGAGACGACCGGAGTGGAGGCACTCGTGGCCGCGTCCGTAAGCACCATGGCTGATTCGCTCATAGAGGGTCTTCCTTCCAGCCCTGTGACGTCGATTGACACCACTAAACGGAGCGTCGTTCCGAAACGATACGGAACAAAGCTCCGCTTAGCAAGCGGTGAATCCGCGGGTCCGTGCAGGGGGGTGGGTGGAGGCCGGCGCCGGGCACTCGAGCGGTCGGCAGGAGCGGCCGCGTCGGCCAACGGCGAGTCGAGGGAAGAACAGTCCCAGCGCGGGCGTCTGCGCACCCCGGGGAATCGGAACCCGCGCGGACGGAGACAGTGCGCGGTTTGGTGGCCCGCCCCTGTTCTGGCATCATGGGCAAACGGAACCTTACTCCGATAACGAGACGGACCTTGTTCCGATCAGCAGGCTCGGTAGCGGAGGGAGTGGGCGCGATGAATGACAGCGGCGAGGGCACAGGTCACGCGGCCCGGCCCAAGCGGGCGGACGCCCGCCGCAACAAGGAGACACTGCTCGACGCGGCCGCCGCGGTCTTCGTCACGTCGGGCGTGGAAGCGCCGGTACGCGACATCGCGGCCAAGGCCGGCGTCGGGATGGGGACGATCTACCGCCACTTCCCGACACGGGCGGATCTCATCATCGCCGTCTACCGGCATCAGATCGAAGCGTGTGCCGAGGCCGGTCCGGCCCTGCTGGCGAGTTGCGCGACTTCGCATGCCGCTCTAGGGCGTTGGATCAATCTCTTTGTCGATTTCCTGGTGACCAAGCACGGACTTGCTGCCGTACTGCAGTCCGACGACGCCGGCTTCGACGCGCTGCACGCCTACTTCCTCGAGCGCCTGCTGCCCGTGTGCGCCCAGTTGCTCGAAGCCGCAGCGGTCGCCGGCGAGATCCGCCCCGACGTGGATGCCTACGAGCTCATGCGCGGCGTCGGGAACCTGTGCATCGGCGCCGACCACGATCCCCGCTACGACGCACGTCGGCTGGTCGAGCTCCTCATCGCTGGACTACGACGGCCGTGACGTGACCGCGGAAGCGGATCGCAGCGGGGCGAGGGGGCTGCTCCAGGCGAGGACCTGGTCCAGCAACGCGTCCAGGGCGGCGATGCCGTGGTCGCCATCCACCCGATCGAAGGCTGCGGGCGGATCGCGCATCACCTCTTCGGCTCCCACTCCTCCCTAGAACCCGGCACTGTCCCCGGGCGCGAGTACGGTCAGCCCGTCGAAGAGTCCGGCACGGGCGAAAGCGGCGCGCAACTCCTGGTCGCCTTCGGTGAAATGGCGCCAGCTGTTGAAGTGCAGGGGCACGGCGTGGCGGGCTTGGAGGATCTGGGCAGCCTGGGCGGCTCGATCGCTGTCGAAGGTCAGCAGGGCGCCGTCGACGGCACCGGTGCGGGCGGCACCGGCGAAGATCAGCGCTATGTCCGCCGGGCCGAAGCGCTCGGCTGTCCGCCGTACCGCGTCCAGAGACGCGTTGTCCCCGCTGACGTACACGGTCGGCAGGTCGGGCGCGGTGAGGACGAAGCCGGTGACTTCTCCGCAGACCGGTTCGCAGCCGACCGGCCCATGGCGGGCGGGCACACCGGTGACGGTCAGCGGCGGGGCACCGCCGGGGCGTTCGAGGTCGATGTGGTCCCAAGGCGCCAGCGGATGCGCGTTCCCGGCCAGCCGTCCGGCGCCGCTCGGCGTGGTCAGGACCAGGGGGACGGTCGGCAGGAAGGCGCGGCCTGATGCATCGAGGTTGTCGGCGTGCTGGTCGTGGGACAGCAGAACGGTGTCGACGCGGCCCACTTGGTCCGGGCTTGTCGCGGGGCCGACGGTCTTGGTGAGCACGGAACCGGAGGGGGCCGTGTAGGAACCCGGTTCGTCGAAGGTGGGGTCGGTGAGCAGTCTCAGGCCACCGATCTCGATGACTGCTGTGGGCCCTCCGACTGCGCGGACACGCACGCCGAACGGGGGCTGTTCCGGGGTCTGCACGGCTGACTCCTTCGCTGGGAGTGATCGACGAGTGCGCAGAAGCTAGCCACTTCTAATGGATACTGTCAACCGTTACCATTAGACCCATGGAGAGGAAGCCGACGCAGTCCCCTGTCACCGCCGTCCCGCCCCTACCCCCCGCTCCCGGTGAGGCGGACTCGGTGGCGCTCGCTCTGGCGAACACCGTCATCCTGCGGCGTGGTCTGCCGGACGACGCGCTGCCCGACCCGAGCGCGGTCGCCCCATGGCTGCACCGGCACGAACTGATCGCGCAGGAGGCGGACTTCGACGCTTCACGCGACGGCGACGTCCGGCAGTTGCGTTCGGCCATCCGCACCCTGCTGACCGCGGCCGTGGACCACGACGCACCATCGCCGGAAGCCGTCGAGGCCCTCAACGCCGCGTTGCGCGCCGCACCCAACGTGTCCTCGCTGCGCTGGCCCGCTTCCGGACAGCCGGAGCGTGAAGACCGCCATCAGTCGCCTGATCCCGTCACCCGAGCCCTGGCCGCTCTCGCCACGGACACCCTCACCCTCTTGTGCCACTCCCCCGCGGCATCCCTCGCAGCATGCGCGGCTGACGACTGCATCCGTCTGTTCCTGCGCAGGCACGCAAAGCGGCAGTGGTGCTCCACCCGCTGCGGTGACCGCGCCCGCGTAGCCCGCCACTACGCCCGCCATCGCGCCGCCCAGTGAAAGGCCGGCCACTTCCAGGCGTGGCCGGGCCGGCATGCGTGATGATCTGACACCTCAGAGCGCTTCACTGAGGCACGGAACCGAGAGGACCCGGAATGCTTGTATTACGCCAGGCCGACGTTTCTGACCACGGCACGATCGTCGAGTGCGTACAGCGGTGGCGGGCGGACTCGCGCACGCCCGCGCAGGCCCGTGACCCTCGTGAGCGACCTTTCCCGCAGTCTTGGTGTATGCATAGGGCGACCGAATGCGTTTTCCGCAGCGAGGACCGGCTCCGTAGGCAAGGGGAGGGAAACGGAGCCCGGCGCCAGGAATAGGGAGCAATCGCATGGCACGTCAGCAGAGCCACACCGTGACCCGGATCGAAATCCCCACGGGAATCGCCTACGACGACTTTGTGGCCGCATTCGAGAAGGCGGCACCCGCATTCGATCCGAGTCCCATGGAGCGCATCGCGGAGACCGGGGGTAGCTGGGACAGCGTTCGCGCCGCAACCGCCGTGAACGCACCCCATGATCTGATGCGCTACGCCCGGATCAACGGCACCCAGCTTTTGAGCGTCGCAGGGCATTCCACGAGGTCGATGGAGTATCTGACGGGCAACCATGTCATCGCCGAGACCATGTTTCGTCATGACCCGAGAGTCCTGCTGTATGCGCCTCTGCGGATGCTGATCCACAGCGACGCCGACGGTAATGCAGTGTTCTCGATGCACCGGCCGAGTGACGAGCTCGCAAGCCTCGGCATTCCTGAGGTCACCGAAGTCGGGGAAGATCTGGATCGCATCGTGGTCGACGTGTTGCGGGTCTGCGGGGTCGATGCGGCCGATGCCTTCACCACGACGGGTCACGAGACGAAGCCCAACCCTTCATGACGGTTCGTTCGGTGTTCCAGGGCCTGTATCTCGTCGCGTGGGTTTCTTCGCAGCGAAGCGTTCTGCTGTCGGCCAAGAGTGTCGCGGCTCCCGTGGCATGCGGGCGAGGATCGTCCTGTGAAGCCGATCTTCGTTCTTGTGCACAGTCCGTCCGTGGGCCCCTCGACCTGGCACCCTGTGGCTGAACACCTGACAGCGGCGGGGTACCAGGTGCGGGTGCCGTCGCTGCTGCAGGCAGGGTTCGGCGCTCCGCCCTTCTGGCCTCATGTGGTGGACGCCGTCCGCGACGATCTGCGGCAGGTCTCGGCAGGCAGCCCGGTCACGTTGGTGGTGCACAGCAACGCGGGCTTGTTTCTCCCCTTGATCCGCTCGGGGCTCGACCATCCGGTGGCCAGCTCCGCCTTCGTCGATGCCGCGCTGCCGGCCCGGAGCGGAACGACCCCTGTCGCCTCACCCGAGTTGCTGGAGTTCCTCCGCCCGATGGCGGTGAACGGCAGGCTGCCGCGCTGGACCGACTGGTGGGACGACACAGATGTCGCGCCCATGTTCACCGATCCCGCGGTGCGGCAGACGGTCGTCGAAGAGCAGCCCACCCTGCCGCTGTCCTACTACGAGCAGCGCATCCCGGTCCCCGACGGCTGGGACGACCATCCCTGCTCCTACCTGCTGTTCGGCCCTCCGTACGACGACCTTGCCGCCGAGGCGGACCGGCGCGGCTGGCGCGTGGCGCATCTGCCCGGCGCGCACCTCCATCAGATCGTCGATCCCGCCGGCACGGCTCGGCACCTGGTCGACCTCGCGGGCATGGCTTGATCCACTTTGCCTCATCGGCCTTCACCGGCCCTGACGAGGCATCAGGTTCCTGTGGTCATCGGAGCTGGAGGAGGAGGTGACGGGGGCCGCGGAGCATGGCGTTCTCCCGGTACGGGGGCGGGTCCTGGGCCAGGGCCGCTGTGCCGAGCTGGGGGATCAGGACGCGAAGTGCGGTCTGGGCTTCGATGCGGGCGAGCGGTGCGCCGTAGCAGAGGTGGACACCACTGCCGAAGCCCAGATGCTGGTTGTCCGGACGGTCGGGGTGGAACCGATCGGGTTCGTGAAACCGCCTGGGGTCCCGGTTGCCCGAGGCCAGCCCCAGCACGACGGTGCTGCCTGCGGGCAGGGTGGTGCCCGCGACCTCGATGTCGGCGAGGGGGTAGCGCTCGCGCATATGGACCGGGGGCTCGTAGCGCAGCAGTTCCTCCACCGCGCTGGGCAGCAGGTCGGGATCGCGGCGCAGCCGGTCCAGTTGGTCGGGGAGGCGCAGCAGGGTCAGGACCCCGTTGGTGATCAGGTTGACCGTGGTCTCGTGTCCGGCGATGAACAACAGGATGGCGGTCTCCGCGAGTTCCTCGTGGGTGAGCCGCGCGTCCGGGTCGGGTTCGTTGATGAAGGCGGACAGCAGGTCGTCGCGCGGCTGGGCCCGACGCTGTTCGGCGAGGTCCACCAGGTACCGGCCCATCTCGAGCCGCGCTTCCTGGCCCGCCCGGTCCTGCTCGGTGGTGTCCGCTCCGGCCCTGACGTCGGCAGCCGCGACGAGCGCGTCGGACCATGTCTGGAACTGCGCTTCGTCCTCGCGTGGCACACCGAGCAGTCGGCAGATGACCGTGACGGGCAGCGGATAGGCGAAGTCGTCGACGAGGTCGATCTGCTCGCGGTCCTGGAGCGACTCGAACAGTTCCCTGGTGATGTCGGCGATCTGGCCGCGCAGGGCGTCGACCCGACCGGGGCTGTGCGGCGGGCCGAACGGGCGCATGGCCAGGGTGCGCAGTCTGTGGTGCTCGGGGTCGTCGAGCCGCAGGAAGGGCGGCTTCCCCCCTTCCGTGTACGGACCCCCTGCTGTGGCCGGACGGCTTCGGGGATCGGCGCTCAGCCGCGGATCGTGAAGCAGAGCGGCGACGTGGTGGTATCCGCCGATCAGATAGCTGCCGTCCGCCTGCCGCACCACGGGCCCGGCTTCGCGGAGTTCCGCGTACAACGGGTAGGGGTTGTGGCGGTTGGCGTAGTCGGTGATCCGTTCCAGCAGGGTGTCCGCGGTCATGGTGTGGCTCCTCGGGGCGGGTGGCGGGGGTCAGCCTCGCGGCTGCACCACGGTCAGCCGGCGGTCCGGCAGATAGCCGGTGAGCGCGACGGTGGGGCCGTGGGAGAGCCCCTTCGGATCCGGCACGTCGGAGGGAATCGGGATTTCGGCCGCCATCGGACGGTCCGCCGCGCCGGGTCCGGGCGGGAACGGGGCAGCGGTCTCGATGAGGTGCTGGTAATAGTCGAGCGACTTCGCCATGTTGACGGTGACCGCGGCGGTGATCCGTCCCCGGTAGCCGTAGACCATGGCTAGTCGGCGCGCCTCCAGCGAGCCCTGCGCGATGACCACGTGGTCGGAGAAGGAGGGGACGCCCACGGACTTGATGTTGAGTCCGAACTGGCTCGACCAGAAGACGGGCACCGTGAGGTGGGGGCGCCTCAACGGTCCCGGATTCACCATGTTGTGGGCCGCGACCTCGGCCTGGGCGACGGCGTTGCCCCAGTGCTCCAAGGAGAGCATCTGGTATTCGAACAAGGGGTGCGGGAAGCGGGAGACGTCACCGGCCGCGAAGACGTCGTCGGTGACGATCCCGTACATGTTGAAGGCCCGGCACCCCGCGTCGCAGGCGAGCCCGCGCGGGCCCGCCGCAAGGCCGGACTCCGCCAGCCACTCGATATTGCGCACCGCTCCCAGCGCGACGACGCACACGTCCGCCTCGACGCTGCTGCCGTCGGACAGGTCCGCGCCGACGAACCGGCCGCTGCCGTCGCCGTGCAGGGCGGTGACCGTGACCCCGCACCGTAGATCCACCCCGTGGCCCCGGTGCATCGCGGCGGCAAGCTTCGACAGCGTTCCGCCGAGCGCCCCCACCAGCGGGCCGGGGCCCCGTTCGGCGACGGTCACCTCCAGGCCCCGTTCCCGGCAGGCCGAGGCGATCTCCGAACCGGTGAAGCCGCCGCCGATGACCAGCACCCGACGCGGCCCGGCGGCCAGTCGCTCGGCCAGTCCCGCGCTGTCGTCACGGGTGCGCAGGGTGAACACCCCGTCCAGGGCGCCCTCCTCCGCGTTGGGCCAGGGCCGTGCCCGGGTTCCGGTGGCGATGAGCAGCCGGTCGTAGGGCAGTTCGTCTCCATCGGCCAGCAGCACCCGCCGGCCCAGGGGGTCCAGGCCGGTGGCCGGTACCCCCAGTCGCCACTCGGCGTCCGGATCCCGGCGCATCGGCAGCGCGGTGGTGTCCGCCGCGACCTGGCCGAGCAACACCTGCTTGGAGAGCGGCGGCCGGTCGTAGGGCGGGTAGGCCTCGTCGCCCACCACGGTCAGTGAACCGGTGAAGCCCTCCTCGCGCAGTGTCTCAGCGGCCCTCAACCCGGCCAGCGACGCGCCGACGATCACGATCCGGCCCTTGCGCAGGTCATCGGTCACCCGCGCTCACCTCCTCGCCGACGAGGATGGCCTGCACGGGGCACGCCGCCGCGGCCTGGCGGACGCGCTCCAGCTGGTCGTCGGGAACCGTCGGCGAGTACAGCAACGCCTCGTCCCCGTGGAGCCGGAACACCTCCGGTGCCAGGAACACGCACTGGGCATAGCCCTGGCAGACCGCGAGGTCCACAACGATCTGCATCCCGCCACTCCCTCCGTCGTCTCGCCCCTCCTGCGTCTACAGGGTGAGGGAGAAATCGGACACTCGCCTGGCCACCACGTCGGAGGCGGGGCGGGAGGAGGACTTCACGGGAGGGAGAAACGCGGACGTCGGCGGGCCGGCGGACCGCAGCGCCGCAGGGAACGCCCAGCGTGCGGGGGCCGGCGACGGGACGTCGTCCCACTCCCCCAAGAGAGTGGTCACGCCCCGTCAGCAGCAGGCGACCGGTCAGATGTCCGTGATGGCGGCGCGGGTGTTGCCGGCGGCCCCTTCCAGAGCACGGGCGGCCTCCTCGGCGGTGGAGTGGGTGAGGAGCATGACGATGGCGGTCTTGGCGTGGCCGCCGGCCGCCCGCAGCGCCTCGGCGGCCGAGTCGGGGTCGGTGCCGGTGGCCTGGACGACCATCCGGCGAGCGCGGTCGACGAGCTTGTCGTTGCTGGCGCGGACGTCGACCATGAGGTTCCCGTAGACCTTGCCCAGGCGCACCATGGACGCGGTCGAGAGCATGTTGCAGACCATCTTCTCGGCGGTGCCGCCCTTGAGCCGGGTGGACCCGGTGAGGATCTCGGGGCCGGTGGGGACCTCGATCGGGATGTCGGCGTAGCGGCTGATGACCGCGTCACGGTTGCAGGCGACCGACACCGTGACGGCCCCCTTGGCGGCGGCGTGCTTCAGGCCGCCGACGACGTAGGGGGTACGGCCGCTGGCGGCGAGGCCGACGACCGTGTCCTTGTCGTCCACGCCGATCTCGTCGAGGTCGGCGACCGCCCTCGCGGGTTCGTCCTCGGCCCCCTCGACCGCGACGACGAAGGCGCCGGGGCCGCCGGAGAGCAGGCCCACCACCTGGTCGGGCGAGGTGCCGAAGGTGGGCGGGCACTCGACGGCGTCGAGCAGGCCGATGCGGCCGCTGGTGCCGGCGCCCATGTAGATCAGCCGTCCGCCCCGCCGCAGCGACTCGGTGATCGCCTCGACGGCGACGCCGATCTCCGGGAGGGCGTCGCGTACCGCGAGGGCGACGGTCTGGTCCTCGGCGTTCATGACGGAGAGCAGTTCCGAGACCGGCATGCGGTCCAGCTCGGCGGTCCGCTCGTTGCGGGTCTCGGTGCCCAGGGTGCTGAGGTCCACGGCGCGGTCGTCCTTTCAAGGGTGGTGCTGAGGGTGCTGAGGGAGAGGCAGAGGAGGCGGTCAGTCGCCGGCCGGTGAGCGGCGCTGCGACTGCGGGCGCCTGCGGCGCTGGATGGCCCCGTAGGTCTTCTCGAGCGCCGCGGTCGTGGCGTCGTAGGAACGCTGTGCCACGCCCACGAACAAGCAGTCGATGATCGCGAGTTGCGCGATGCGGCTGACGGTCGCGCCCGAGCGGAAGGGAGTCTCCCGGGCACATGTCGTCAGCACGAGGTCCGCGCTCTGCGCGAGTGCGGAGCGCGGGACGTTGGTGAGGGCGATGGTGGTGGCACCGCGTTCGGCGGCGGCCTGGAGGGGTTCGAGGGTGTCCTCTGTCTCCCCGGAGTGGGAGATGGCCAGGGCGACGTCGCCGGGCCCGAGCAGGGCGGCGGCGGTGAGGGCGGCATGCCGGTCGGTCCAGATGAAGGCCATGTGGCCGATCCGGTGCAGCTTCTGGTGCAGGTCCTGGCCGACGAACGCGCTGGCGCCGACGCCGAAGATGTCGATCCGCCGGGCTCCCGCCACCGCGTCCACCGCGCGGCCCAGCGCCTGGAGGTCCAGTCCGGCCCCGGAGTCCTCCAGGGCGCGCACCTCGTTGTAGATGATCTTCTTGACGATCTCGTCCAGCGTGTCGGTGGCACTGATGTCGGTGCCCGGTGTCGGGCGTTCGCCGCCGAGAGCGTGCTCGCGAGCGGCGGCCGCAGCGAGCGCGAGGCGCAGCTGGGGGTAGTTGGCGATGCCTATGGCACGGCAGAAGCGCATCACCGTGGCCACCGAGGTGTCGGCCCGCTTGCCGAGAGCGCTGATGGACAGCTCCGAGGCCTGCGCGGGATCGGCGAGGACGGTGTCGGCGACCCGCCGTTCCGAGGGGGCCAGGGTCGGCAGGGCCGCGCGGATGCGGGCCAGGGTCGCGGCGGGGCTGGTGTCCTCCGTCGGCTGGGCCGGTGTGCGGGGTGGTTCCTGGCGGGCCATGGGCCGTTCCCTCCTGAGTGGGTGGGCGACACATTAATCACACCCCGATGGCACGTCAAAAATTTACGTGCAGATCTACGGAAAGTTACTTATTGACATTCGGAGGTCGGCCTTCGGATACTCGCTGGACCGCGATCCGCGCCGGTCACCGGCCCTGCGGCCGTCCCCGTGACCGCCCGACGCGCCGGATCCCTGGAGACACGAAGGCGTGCCCCATGACACCAACTGTGGCGGTGGACCTCGGCAAAACCGGCTGCCGTGCCGTGCTGTGGTCCGGCGACAGCCCTGCCCAGGGCGTCCGCGAGGTGCCCGGAGCCCCCGGGCTCGCCGCGGACAACGGAGTGGCAGCGGCCCGTGCCTCGGTGCGCGCCGCGGTCCTCCCGCTGCTGGAAGGCGAGCCCTCGTACCGGCTGGCGGCTGTCTGTGTCGGCGCGGCGGGGGCGGCCGCCGCCCCGGAGGCGGCCCGCGAACTGGCCACCCAGCTCCTCGACGACCTGCCCGCGGACGAGGTGGCCGTCACCAGCGACGCCGTCACCGCCCACGCGGGAGCCCTCGGAGGCCGCACAGGCGTGGTGCTCGCGATCGGCACGGGCTCCGTCGCCATCGGTATCGGGGACGACGGATCGTACGCCCGCGTCGACGGCTGGGGGCCCTGGCTGGGCGACGAGGGCAGCGGCGCATGGATCGGCGCGGCGGGCCTGCGGGCCGCGCTGCACGCCCATGACGGACGCGGACCGGACACCGCACTGCTGGCCGCCGCCGTCGCACGCTTCGGCGACCCCGACCGGCTGCCCTCGGCCCTCGGACGGGACGGCAACCCCGCCCGCACCGCCGCGTCCTTCGCCCCGGCCGTGGCCCGTGCCGCCGCCGCGGGTGACGCCGCCGCCTCCGCGATCGTCCGGGCCGCAGCCGACGCGCTCGGCGAGGCCGTGCTCACCGCCGCCCGCCGGATCGGCGGCGGTGACGCCCTTCCCGTCACCATCACCGGCGGGCTCACCGGCCTCGGCGAGCCGCTCCTCGGACCGCTGCGGGCGGCACTCACCGACTCCCCGTACGCCCTGCACCTGCGGGCCCCGCTCGGGGACCCGCTGGACGGCGCGCGCCTGCTGGCGCTGGAGGCGTCGGCACCGCACGAACCCCACGTCGCCCGCGTACGGCGGACGACGCCCGACCCCACTGTCCCTACCCCGCCGGTGACTCCGCCGGCCGTCGCTTAGGAGTGAGCGTGCGCCAACTCGACCTCGTGGTGATCGTCGTCTATCTGGTCGCCATCGCCATGATCGGACTGCGCCTGGCCGGACGGCAGAAAACGGCGAAGGACTACTTCGTCGGCGAAAGCCACATGCCGTGGTGGACCGTCTCCTTCTCCGTGGTGGCCACCGAGACCAGCGTGCTCACCGTCATCAGCGTCCCCGGCGGCGCCTACAGCGGACAGGGCTTCGGCAACGTCGAACTGGCCCTCGGCTATGTGATCGGCCGCATCGTCGTGGCCACCGTGCTGATTCCCCTGTACAAGCGCGGCGGCTTCGTCAGCGCGTACCAGTACCTGGGAAATAGATTCGGGCTCAAACTGCAGGGGCTCGCCTCGGTGACCTTCGTCTTCACCCGGCTGCTCGCCGAGGGCGTCCGGCTGTTCGCCTCCGCGATCCCGATCAAGCTGCTGCTGGACGAGTTCGGTGTGCACGCGAGCTACCGGGTCATCATCATCGTGCTCACGGTGATCACGGTCGTCTACACCTACCTCGGTGGCATCAAGGCGGTCATCTGGACGGACGCCATCCAGATGGCTCTGTACCTGGGCGGTGCGATCCTCGCCATCGCCGTGCTGTCCGGCCACGTCGGCGCCGACGGCTTCTCGCGCGCCCTGGACACGGGCCACTTCAAGCTGTTCGACACCAACTTCGACCTGGCGCACATCCTCACCAGCCCGTTCGCCCTGCCCACCGCGATCATCGGCGGCGCCATCTTCGCGATGGCCAGCCACGGCTCCGACCAGCTGATCGTCCAGCGGATCCTGGCCACCCGCTCGCTGCGCGACGGTCAGAAGGCCATGATCGCCTCCGGTGTCTTCGTCACCCTGCAGTTCGCCGCCTTCTCCCTCGTCGGCGCCCTGCTGTGGTCCTACAACCAGGGCAAGGACTTCAAGCAGCTGGGCCTGGCCAGCGCCGACAACCTCTACCCGAACTTCATCCTGCACGGCCTGCCCGTGGTGATCTCCGGTCTGCTGGTGGCCGGCATCCTCGGCGCCGCGATGGGCTCGCTGTCCTCGGCGCTGAACTCCATGTCGAACTCGACGGTCGCCGACATCATCCACAGCTTCTTCCGCAGCACGCCCTCCGAGGAGTCCCTGCTCAAGCTGGCCCGGGTGATGACGCTGGTGTGGGCGGTGCTCATGGCCGTCTTCGCGTGTGCGTTCAGCGCCAGCACCGGCAATGTCTATCTGACCGGTCTGACGATCGCGGGCTACACCTACGGCGCGCTGCTCGGCGCGTTCCTGCTGGGACGGCTGGTCAAGCGGGCCAACCAGGTCGACTCCGTCGTGGCCTTCCTGGTGACGATCGGGGTGATGACCTACATCGTGCGCGACGTCAAGATCGACGTCACGGTGGCCGGGGCCACGGTGCCCACCGCGATCGCGGCCCAGTGGCTCGTGCCGATCGGCGTGGTGATCACGCTGGTGGTGGGTGGTGTGATGAGCCTGTTCCACCGCGCGCCGCAGGTGCGGACGGTGAACGAGGTCACGCTGCCCGGCGGTGAGCCGGAGTCCGGTTCCGGCTCGGACCGCTTGACGGCGAGCGCCGGCCTGGAGTGACGACACGCCGGGTGCGGGGCCGTCCACCGGCGGCGGCCCCGCACCCGGGCCCACCCCGTCCGTCCCGCGATCCTCACTGGGAGAAGCCATGCGTGTGATCGGCCTGATGTCCGGCACCTCGTACGACGCCATCGAGGCGGCCGCCACCGACCTCACGCTGGATGGCGACGCCCTGCACATGCGGCCGCTCGGCCACCTCTCCGTCCCCTACCCGGACGAACTGCGCGACCTGATCGCCGCCACGCTGCCACCCGCCACGACGAACACCCAGGCCGTGTGCGCGCTGGACACCGGTATCGGGCAGGCCTTCGCCGACGCCGCCGGGCGCGCCCTGAGCGAACTGTGCGACGGCACAGCGGACCTGGTGGTCTCCCACGGCCAGACCCTGCACCACTGGGTGGAGGACGTCACCGTCCGCGGCACCCTGCAACTGGGCCAGCCCGCCTGGATCGCCGAAACCACCGGGCTTCCGGTCGTCTCCGATCTGCGCAGCCGGGACGTGGCCGCGGGCGGGCAGGGAGCACCCCTGGTCGCGATGACCGACTCCCTGCTTCTGCGGGGGCTGCCGGGCATCCCGGCGGCGCTGAACCTGGGCGGCATCGCGAACGTCACGGTCGTCGCGCCCGGCGCGGAGCCCCTGGCCTTCGACACCGGTCCCGCCAACGCGCTGCTGGACGCCGCGGTACGCCATTTCACCGATGGCGCCGCCGCCTACGACGAGCACGGCCGCCGGGCGGGAGCCGGCCGGGTCAGCACCGATCTACTCACCGCGCTCCTCGACGACCCGTACTACCGCAGACCCGCGCCGAAGAGCACCGGGAAGGAGCACTTCCATCTGCCGTATCTGCTCCGGGCGCTGGCGGCGGTGCCCACGCCCGCCGCGGACGACGTCCTGGCCACCCTGACCAGGCTGACCGCCGTCACGGTGGCGGACGCCTGCCGCGCCCACTGGGTCACGAGCCTGGTGGTGTCCGGTGGCGGCCTGCGCAATCCGGTGCTGATGCGCATGATCGCCGACGAGCTGCCCGAGGTGACGCTGCACCCCAGCGACGAACTGGGGCTGCCGTCGGACGCGAAGGAGGCGCTGGCGTTCGCCGTGCTGGGCTTCCTCACCGTGAACGGTCTGCCCGGCGCGCTTCCCTCGGGTACGGGTGCCCGCCGCGCCGCGCTCCTGGGCAACATCACCCCCGGTCTGTCACCGCTGCGTCTGCCCGAGCCCGCCGCGCGCCCGCCGCGCCTGCTGCGGATCACCGCCGCCCACTGACCGCCCTCCCCCGTACCGAGGAACCATGACCAGCCCCGCTGTCACCCCCTCCGCCGCGCCGACCGCCCACGATCCGGCCTCTGCCGGCCTGGCCGGGATCCTGGCCGGGTGCGTAAACGACCCGGCGCGGGTGTCCACCGAGTTGCCCCGCCGCATCGCGGTGGCCCACGACGCCTCCCCGTATCTGTTCACTCCGCAGGCGGTGGTACGTGCGGCGTCGGCGGCCGAAGTGGGTGCGCTGATGGCGGGGGCGCGCCGGGCGGGGGTACCGCTGACGTTGCGTTCGGGCGGCACCAGCCTGGCGGGGCAGGCGGGCGGCGACGGCATCCTCGTCGACGTCCGCAGCCACTGGCGCGCCGCACAGGTCCTGGACGAGGGCCTGCGGATCAGGCTTCAGCCGGGACTGACGGTACGTCAAGCCAATGCGCGGCTCGCGCGGTACGGGCGCCGGCTGGGCCCCGACCCGGCCAGCGAGTCCGCGTGCACCATCGGCGGACTGGTCGCCAACAACTCCAGCGGCATGAACTGCGGCACCAGCGACAACGCCTACCGCACCATGGAGTCGCTGCAGTTGGTGCTGCCGTCGGGCACCGTGGTGGACACCGCGGACCGGGACGCGGACCAGGCGTTGCGGGCACGGGAGCCCGAACTCCACGCCGGACTGCTGCGGTTGCGGGACCGGGTCCGCGACTCGGCGGCCTCCCGGGCCGCCGTGGAGCGGCTTTTCGCGATGAAGAACACCATGGGCTACGGCCTCAACTCGTTCCTGGACCACACCGACCCGGTAGACATGCTCGCCCATCTGATGATCGGCAGCGAGGGAACCCTCGGCTTCGTCGGCGAGGCCGTCTTCCGTACCGTGCCGCTGCTCCCCCACACCGCCACGGGACTGCTCGTCCTGCCCGGCCTGGCCGAGGCGACCGACGCGCTGCCGGGGCTGCTGGCCGCCGGGGCCCGCACCGCCGAGTTGCTGGACGCCGCGTCGCTACGGGTGGCGCAGCGTTCCCCCGACCCCGTGGACGAACTGCACGGTCTGCGTGTGGAGCGACATGCCGCGCTGCTGGTGGAGTTCGCCGAGGACAGCGCCGAGGCGCTGGACGCGACCGTGGCCGCCGCCCAGCCGGTCCTGGACGGTCTGCCCGCCGTCGCCGGCACCGCACTGACCCGCGACGCACGGGTGCGCGCGCGGCTGTGGCATCTGCGCAAGGGCCTGTACACCGCGGTGGCGGGGGCGCGCCGCCCGGGTACCACCGCGCTGCTGGAGGACATCGCGGTCCCCATGGAGCGGCTGACCGGCACCTGCGAGGGCCTGATCGGTCTGTTCGGCCGGTACGGCTACCAGGACGCGGTGATCTTCGGCCATGCCCGGGACGGCAACCTGCACTTCATGCTCACCCAGGACTTCGACACCCGAGCCGAGACCGAGCGCTACGCCCGCTTCACCGATGCCATGGTGGACCTCGTCCTGGACGCCGGCGGCACTCTGAAGGCCGAGCACGGCACCGGCCGCGCCATGGCCCCGTTCGTGCGGCGCCAGTACGGCGACGAGCTGTACGAGGTCATGGTCGAGCTGAAGCGGCTGTGCGACCCGCACGGCGTCCTCAACCCCGGGGTGCTGCTCACCGACGACCCGGCCACCCACCTGCACAGCCTCAAGAGTGTCCCCGAGGTCGATCCGGCGCTCGACGCGTGCGTGGAGTGCGGCTACTGCGAACCGGTCTGCCCGACCGCGGACGTCACGACGACGCCCCGTCAACGCATCGCCCTGCAACGGGAGATCGCGCTGGCCACCGCCGCCGGCGACGAGGAACGCCGCACCGCCCTGGAAGCCGACTACGCCTACGCGGCGGTCGACACCTGTGCGGCCGACAGCCTCTGTGTGACCGCCTGCCCGGTCACCATCGACACCGGCGCGGTCATGAAACGTCTGCGCGCCGAGCGTCACAGCCCCACGGCCCAGCGGGCCGGCGCCGCGGCCGCCCGGCACTGGAGCAGGGCGGTCACCGGAGTGCGCGCCGCGCTGAACACCGCGCACGTCGTGCCCGCGCCCGTCCTGCGTGCCGCGACGGGTGCGATCCGCAAGGCGGGAGCGGCGGAGCTCGTTCCGGCCTGGGCCGGCGACATCCCCCGCGGCGGCCCCGCCCGCCCTGCGCCTCGGCGGCCCGCCGAGGCGCAGGCGGTGTTCTTCGCCGCGTGCATCGGCAGCGTCTTCGCCCCCGAGGGCACCTCCGGCGGTGCGGCTGCCGCGTTCCTGCGGCTCTGCGAACGCGCGGGTGTCCCCGTGAGCGTGCCCGACGAGCTGTCGAGCCTGTGCTGCGGCACACCCTGGCAGTCCAAGGGCTACACCGCCGGACACCGCACCATGGCCGCCCGCACGCTGCAGACGCTGTGGGACGCCAGTGACGGCGGACGGCTGCCGGTGGTCTGTGACGCGTCCTCCTGCACCCACGGTCTGGAGCAACTGGCCGACGCGCTCCCGGAGTCCGACCGCGCCCGCTTCACCGCGCTGCGCTTCGTCGACAGCGTCGTCTTCACGGCGGAACACATCCTGCCCGCCCTGCCCGCGCCCCGCCGTCTGGGCAGTCTCGCCCTCCATCCCACCTGCTCCACGGTCCACCTCGGAATCGACGCCTCGTTGCGCGCCGTTGCCGCCGCCGTCAGCGCCGAGGTGACCGTGCCCGACAGCTGGGGCTGCTGTGCCTTCGCCGGGGACCGCGGTCTGCTGCACCCGGAGGTCACCGCCGCGGCCACGGCCGCCCAGGCCGCCGAGATCACCGCGGGCGACTTCGACGCGTACGCCTCGTGCAACCGCACCTGCGAGATGGGCATGACCCGAGCCACCGGCCGGCCCTACCGGCATGTGCTCGAACTCCTCGACGAGGCCACCGCGTGACCCCGTCCCGCGCCATGGAGGCGCGGGGTTCGCGCGGCTCCGAGCACCCCGCGCTCAGCGGCGCAGGGTGGTCTCCTGGTGCATGTGCGACAACTTCTCGGGATTGCGCACGGCGTAGAGCCCGGTGATGAGTCCGTCGTCGATGCGCACCGCCACGACGGTGTCGATCTCTCCGTCGAGCCGGAGAACGAGCGCCGGGTAGCCATTGACCTGGGCCGGGCGCAGCGCCGCCGTGGTGGCCCTGTTCAGCCCGGCGGCCAGCAGTCGGGCCACCTTGTCGGCCCCGACGACGGGCTGCGGGAAGGCCTGCTTGATCCCGCCGCCGTCGCCGAGGAAGACGACATCCGGCGCGAGGATGTCGAGCAGGCCCTGCAAGTCGCCCGTCGTGGCGGCCCGTTGGAACGCATCGAGCGCGTGCCGGGTCTCAGCCGGGGAGACGACTCCGCGCGGGCGGCGCGCCGCGACATGGGCCCGTGCCCGGTGCGCGATCTGGCGGACGGCGGCCGGGCTCTTGTCGACGGCTTCGGCGATCTCGTCGTACCCGAGGTCGAACACCTCGCGCAGCACGAACACCGCCCGTTCGACGGGCGAGAGTGTCTCCAGCACCAGCAGCATCGCCATCGAGACGCTGTCGGCCAGCTCGACGTCCTCGGCCACGTCCGGGGCGGTCAGCAGCGGTGCCGGCAGCCAGGGACCGACGTAGGACTCCTTGCGGCGGCCGAGCGTGCGCAGCCGGCTCAGTGCCTGGCGCGTGGCGATCCGGACCAGGTACGCCCGCTGATCCCGCACGGTGCCGAGATCGACACCCGCCCAGCGCAGCCAGGTCTCCTGCAGCACGTCCTCCACGTCGGCGGCCGAGCCGAGCATCTCGTAGGCGACGGTGAACAGCAGGTTGCGATGGGCGACAAACGCCTCGGTGGCGGGGTCCGTGCGTCCACCGCCCACCGGCTGACCCGCCGTGTCCTGTGCGCGCTCGTTCTCCACCGGCTGCTCCTGCCTGTTCGCTCCCGACGGTGCCACGCGCACAAGACGCCGCGCCCCACAGCTTTGTGACACCCCGGCAGGGTGGCGCACGTCACACCACCGTCCCGTCACAGGGGGCGGGTCGCCAGCATCTCGTGTTCGTTCAGTGCCACGCCACAAGTAGGGACGACGTCATGGACGCTCGATTCAACCTGTCCGAGAACGAGATCGCCGCCAAGTTCGCCAAGCGGCTCGGGAACGCCAGCCTGGTGATCGCCCAGTCGCTGCTGCCCAAGTCCACGCAGGAGTTGGTGTCGCTGCGCGCCAGCCAGATCAACGGCTGCGGCTGGTGCGTCGACGTGCACACCAAGGAGGCCGCAGCCGCCGGTGAGACCGCGGTCCGGCTCCACCAGGTCGCCGCCTGGCGCGAGTCCACCGTGTTCAGCGAGGCCGAGCGGGCCGCGCTGGCGTTCGCCGAGCAGGGCACCCGGCTCGCCGACGCCCACGACGGCGTGTCCGACGAGACCTGGGCCCAGGTCCGCAAGCACTACGACGACGACCAGACTGCCGCGCTGGTCTCCCTGGTCGCCATGATCAACGCCGCCAACCGGCTTGCCGTGATCGTGCACCAGCGGGGCGGTTCCTACGAACCCGGCATGTTCGCCGCCATGGCCGACTGACCGGCGGACGAGTCCGGCCCGGCCCGGGATCGTTCGATCCGGGCCGGGCCCTCGCATGTCCGGGCGCGACCATGGCGCCCACCAGCCGCACCCAACCACCGTGAACACCTACCCCGGCGCCGCCGTGCCCTTCGGGATGGTGCGAGGGATGCGGTCGCTCGCCCTCACGGTCGGCACCGAGCCGTCGGACTGGGGCACGGCCGCCCAGGCAGGGCCGCCGGCGCTGCACTGACACGGATCCGCGCGGATTCCCGTCGCCTTCGGGGCTGCGGGAATCCGCCGCCGGGTGCGCATGGCCCTCCTCACACGTGACAGAACCGGTGAGCAAGCGCTTAGATAGTACTGGACCTGTTTCGTGCCCAGCTGGAGGCCCCGTTGCTCTTCGCATCCGTCGACGATGTTTCCGCGCGCCTCGCAGAAACCGGCTATCTGGCGTCCCCCGCGGTCGCGACGACGGTGTTCCTGGCCGACCGGCTCGGCAAGCCGCTCCTGGTGGAGGGCCCCGCCGGGGTCGGCAAGACCGAACTCGCCAAGGCCGTCGCCCACGTCGCCGAGGCACAGCTGGTCCGGCTGCAGTGCTACGAGGGCATCGACGAGTCCAGGGCGTTGTACGAGTGGAACCACGCCAAGCAACTGCTGCGCATCAGCGCGAGCCGTGACGAGACATGGGACGAGACACGCACGGACATCTTCAGCGAGGAGTTCCTGCTGCCGCGTCCGCTGCTGAGCGCGATCCGTGGGGACGACCCCAAGGTGCTGCTGATCGACGAGACCGACAAGGCGGACGTCGAGGTGGAGGGGCTGCTCCTGGAGGTGCTCAGCGACTTCCAGGTCACGGTCCCCGAGCTGGGGACCGTGACGGCGACCCGGCGCCCGTTCGTGGTCCTCACCTCGAACGCGAGCCGCGAGCTGTCGGAGGCGCTGCGCCGCCGCTGCCTCTTCCTGCACATCGGCTTTCCCGAGGAGGAGCTGGAGCGTCGCATCGTCCGGCTCAAGGTTCCGGGCATCGACGGACTCCTGGCCGAGTCCCTGGTGCGGGTGGTCAGGGCGCTGCGCGAGATGGATCTGCGCAAGGTCCCTTCGGTCGCCGAGACCATCGACTGGGCACGCACCCTGCTGGCGCTCGACGCCGGCGCCCTTGACGAGAGCCTCGTGCGCGAGACCCTCGGTGTGGTCCTCAAGCATCAGGAGGACATCCTCAAGGCTGCGGCGAAGCTCGACCTGGACGCCGTGTGAGCGCCCCCGCCCCGTCGACGGGTGTCGCCGGGCGGCTGACGGGTCTGGTCGGCGCGCTGCGCTCGCACGGCATGCGGATCGGCACCGGCGAGACCGTGGACGCCGCACAGGCCGCTGAGCTCCTCGGCCTGGCGGACCGCGAGCTGCTGCGCGAAGGGCTGGCGGCCGCGCTGCTGCACAGCGAGGGACAGCGGCGGGTGTTCGACGCCGTCTTCGACGTGTACTTTCCGGCCCGCGTCGGGGTCCGGACCGGTGATGCCCCGGCGGACCGCGAGGAGCTGCGGGGCCGCCTCGCGGACGCGCTCGCCGCCGACGACCGAGCCGCGATGGCCCGGTTGGCGGTGGAGGCGGTGGACGGCTTCGGCGGGTACGGATCGTCGCCGGGATCGGACGGCTGGTCGTCGTACCAGACACTCGACCGGCTCCGCCCGCAGACGCTGATGGCACGCGTCCGTGACAGCATCCGGGCACAACAGGACGTGGCGGGCTTCACCGACCGGCTGCTGGAGGACGAGGTCCGCCGGCGTATCGAGGCGTTCCGTCAGCAGGTCGCCGTGGAGGCGCGGCGCCGTGTCGCCGAGCGGCGCGGCCCGGACGAGATCGCACGACGAGCGGTGGCCACGACGGCCGACCGGGTCGATTTCCTCTTCGCCGGCCGGGATCAACTCGCCGAGCTGCGCAGGGTGGTTCAGCCGCTCGCGCGCAAGCTGGCCACCCGGCTGGCCGCCCGCCGCCGACGTGCCGCCCGCGGCACCATCGACCTGCGGCGCACACTGCGCGGGTCGCTGTCGACCGGTGGCGTGCCGATACGGCCCGTGCTGCGCCGGCGCCGCCCGGCCCGGCCCGAGTTGGTGCTGCTGTGCGATGTCTCGGGCTCGGTGTCGGGCTTCTCCGACTTCACGATGCTGCTGGTGCAGGCACTGCACGACCAGTTCAGCAAGGTGCGGGTGTTCGCCTTCGTCAACCAGGTCGACGAGGTGACCCGGATCCTGGCGCACGGCGCCGCCGATCCCGGCGCCCTGAGCGCCCGGATCCGCTCGGAGGCGACGCTGACGGGCTGGCACGACAGCAGCGACTACGGAACCACGTTCGGCGAGTTCACCGAGCGC
Source organism: Streptomyces sp. NPDC002573 (assembly GCF_042889625.1). NCBI lineage: Bacteria > Bacillati > Actinomycetota > Actinomycetes > Kitasatosporales > Streptomycetaceae > Streptomyces > Streptomyces sp. NPDC002573. The sequence continues at coordinate 53,309 of NZ_JBIARC010000015.1, forward strand.
TACCCCGACGCCGTGGGCTCGCGCACCACCGTTCTCGTCCTCGGCGACGCCCGCACCAACATGGGTGACCCCAATCTGCCGGCCGTACGGAACATCGGCGGACGAGCCCGCCGTGTCTACTGGCTGAACCCCGAGCCGCGCTCGCTGTGGGGCACGGGCGACTCGGCCGCACCGGAGTACGCCGGTGTCGTCGAGATGTACGAGTGCCGCAACGCGCGGCAGCTCAGCGCGATCATCTCCCGGCTGCTGCCGATCTGACCTGGCCCTGCCAGGAGCTGTCCGACCGGGGCCGCAGGTCCCTCTGTCCGACCGGGCCGCAGGTCCCTCTGTCCGACCGGCGCCGCAGGCCCCTCTGTCCGACACGGTGTCCGCTGTCGGCTGCGTCACGCACGGCACGCAAGCCGTGGCCGATCGCCCTCTTCTCGTGTGTGCGGTGCCTCCGTGGCACCCGGACCCCGCGATGTGACGCAGCCCCCACCTCTTCACGTTTGCCTCGGGCAACGGCCAGGCGTAGCGTACCTTGAAGAGTGAACAGAACGTTCTATCTAGTTCCTGGAGTTCTGATGACTGGCACCTCCCCGGCCCGCACCGTCGTGCTGATCCACGGGCTCTGGATGACCCCACGCAGCTGGGAGAAATGGACCGAGCGCTACGAGGCACAGGGATACCGGGTCATCGCACCCGCCTGGCCGGGGCTCGAAGGCGAGGTCGAGGAGATACGGCGCGACCCCTCCCGTATCGCGGGAGTGGGCCTGCGCGAGGTGATCGCCCACTACGAGGAGATCATCCGCCCGCTGGATCGGGCGCCCGTCATCATCGGGCACTCCTTCGGCGGCACCATCACGCAGGTCCTGCTGGACCGCGGCCTCGGCAGTGCCGGAGTCGCCATCGACTCGGGCCCCGTCAAGGGTGTCCTCCCGCTGCCCTACTCCACGCTGAAGTCGGCCTGGCCGGTGCTCGGCAATCCCGCCAACAAGAACAAGGCCATCGCCCTGACGCCGGAGCAGTTCCACTACGCCTTCACCAACACGCTCAGCAAGGAGGAGTCGGCCGCCGTCTATGAGCGCTACCAGGTGCCCGGATCGGCTCGCGTGCTCTTCCAGGGCGCCTTCGGCAACTTCAACCCCCGTGCCGCGACGAAGGTCGACTTCCGCAACCGGCGGCGTGCTCCCCTGCTGTTCATCGCCGGCGCGGCCGACCACATCGTGCCGCCGAAGGTGAACAAGGCCAACCTGCGTCTGTACCGCAAGTCCCCGGCTGTCACCGAGTACCAGGAGTTCCCCGGCCGGACCCACTTCATCCTCGGCCAGGACGGCTGGGAAGAAGTCGCCGACTACGCGCTCAACTGGGCGGCCCACCACGGCTTCAGCCGCGTCTGACAGTCCACTCCGCCCGCGCTGAACGCCCCCAAGCCGCGTGGGGCGGGCCCCCTCCCCTGGCCGGTACCGCCCCATGCCCTCCCCCGTGGACAGCGTGACCTGCCCGCGTTCACTCCTGGCGGCCGCACAGGCCGTCCGCCGTCCTCACGATCCAAGGAGAAACCTGTGTTCACCCATCGCCCGGTCCACCTGGCCGCCCTCGGCGCGGCCGGCCTCGCCCTCGCCGCAGGCCTCGCCACGACCGCCTCCGCGACCCCCGGCCACCACGCCCACGCCGCCGCGGCCACCGCCAAGCCGACCGTCGTCCTCGTCCACGGCGCCTGGGCCGACTCGGCCGGCTGGAGCGGAGTCGTCAAGCAGCTGCAGGCCGACGGCTACACGGTCACGGCCCCCGCCACCCCGCTGCGCGGCCTCAAGAGCGACGCCGCCTACCTGGCCGACTACCTCAAGACGATCCACGGTCCGATCATCCTGGTCGGCCACTCCTACGGCGGCGCCGTCATCACCGACGCCGCCACCGGCAACCCGGACGTCAAGGCACTTGTCTACGTCGCCGCCTTCGCCCCGGACAAGGGCGAGAGCGCCGTGGCCATCAGCGCCAAGTTCCCCGGCAGCCACCTCAGCGACGACCCCGCCGCGCCCGTCCCCACCGCCCTGAACGCCGTCCCCTTCACCCAGCCGGACGGCACCACCGGCGTCGACCTGTACCTGAAGCCCGACAAGTACCGCGATGTGTTCGTCAGCAACCGGCTCAGCAAGGCCCGTGCCGCCGAACTCGCCGCCACCCAGCGCCCGATCACCGCACAGGCGCTCGGTGAACCGTCCGGCACTCCGGCCTGGAAGACGATTCCCTCCTGGTACCTCGTCGCTCGCGCCGACCACGCCATCCCCCCCGCCGCGGAGCGGTTCATGGCGTCGCGCGCGAACGCCCACACCATCGAGGTCAACGCTCCGCACGCCGTCCAGCTGACCGACCCGGGCGCCGTGACGCATCTCGTGGAGCAGGCCGCCCACACCAAGTGATCCCGGCTCGCCCCACGGCCTCCGCCCCCTGCTGACCGGGCGGAGGCCGTCCCCGTCCGTGGCGGAAGAAGAGGTGTGCGCGTCGGGCACACCCGGGGGGAGGCGGTTGAGCGGTCAGCCGGCTGCCAGCAGAGCGGCGACGCCGTGGACGAGGGTGTCGTTCGCCCTCTGCGGATCGCTCAGGTAGCCGGCCACCATCGCACCGTCGCGCATGGCCACCATGGCCTCGGCCGACCGGGCGGGGTCGGCCGCGCCCGTCTGCTCGAAGGCCTCCTGGAGCACCTGGTGGAACCAGGCCCGGTGCGCCAGCACCGCCTGATGGACGGCGCTGTCCCGCTCCGGGTACTCGGCGGCCGCGTTGATGAACGGGCATCCGCGGAAGCCCGCGCCACACAGCTCCTCCCCGATGCCGTGCGCCACGGCCTGTAGGAAGGCGGACGAATCGCCGATCTCTTCCTTGGCGGCGCCCAGGCGGTCGCGGATGTCCTGATCCGTCGCTTCGAGGTAGGCCCGTACGAGGTCGTCCTTGCCTTCGAAGTGCCGATAGAAGGTGCCGCGGGCGATCTCGGCCTTCGCCATCACACGGTCGACACCGACCGCCCGGATGCCCTCGGTGTAGAAGAGCCGACTCGCCGTGCTCAACAGCCGCTCACGCGCCTCCGACCGGCGACCTGTCCCGGACAAACCCTTCACCTTCGACATACAGCCAGTATACGGAACGTTCTATCCAAAGGGCGGGGGCCTCGCTGGAGGTGCAGGTCAGCGGGGGCACGGCGGGCCGCGGCCGTGCTTGACCTTGTCGTAGCGGCAGGGTTTCTACTGGCACCATGCGCATCGGAGAGATCGCCGCGCTCGCCGGAATCACCCCACGGGCCGTACGGCACTACCACCACATCGGCCTCCTGCCCGAGCCTCGGCGGCAGGCCAACGGATATCGCAGCTACAGCCTCCGAGACGCTGTTCTGCTGGCCCGGATCCGGCGGCTGACCGAGCTGGGACTCCCCCTCGAGGAGGTACGGGACGTCCTCGCTGACGACGCCGGGCGCGAACTGGCCGAGGTGCTGGGTGAGTTGGACGCCGACCTCGCCCGGCAGGAACGTGAGATCCAGGAGCGCCGCAGGGTGCTGGCGGCACTCTTGGAGGGCCCGCTCACAGCGGACGCACCGCTCTCCCCCGCCCTCGTCGAACTTCTGAAGAGTGCGCCCACCACCGCGTCGCCCGCCGCGGCCAAGGACCGCGAGCATCTGTCCCTGCTGGACACCGCGGTCGGCGGGGATGCGGTGTATGCCGCTCTGCGGCCGTTGGCCGAGGACCCGGCCGTGCTCCGGCTGTACGAGCGGCTGGACGAACTGGACGGGGCCGCGGCGGACGATCCACGGATCGCGGCGCTGGCCGACGAGATGGCAGCCGCCGTACCGGACGAGGTGCTGGCCGAGATCCCGTACATCGGCCCGGTGGCGACGGGCTTCGGACAAGCGCTGCTCGCCGACTACCCGCCCGCTCAGGCCGAGGTAGTGCGTAGGGTGATGCAGACACTCACCGCCCGGATGCACCGGAGGCCGTGATGAGTCCGCGGACCGCCCGAGCGGCGATGCTCGCGCGCCGATTTGTCGTACACGAGCTCCGGGCCCTGCACAGCCTCGCGTTGTGGGTGCTGCGCCGCCGGCACCAGGTGCCCGACGGCGCGCTGGCCGTCGCCTACACCGCGCCCCAGACGGCCATGATGTACGGGCTGCTCTTCGTCTCCGTCATCGAAACGGTCATGCTGGCACTGGTGATCCCATGGCCGTTCGTTGACACGGCCCTGCTCGTCGTGGATGTCTACGGTGTGCTGCTGATCCTCGCCTTGCACGCGTCCTGTGTGGTCCGTCCACACGTCGTGGGATCGGACGGCTCGCTGCGCATACGCTACGGCGCACTGTTCGACCTATCGGTTCCCCCCGCCGCCATCGCCGCCGCCCGGGTCGAACGGCGTTACCCCGACGGACGGTTGCTGCAGCTGCACACCGACGGCGTGCTGGACCTGGCGGTGGGCAGCCAGACCACGGTGACGGTGGAGCTGACGGAACCGGTGGAGTTCGTGCGACCGCTCGGCGTGAAGGCCTTCGCCCGTACGCTCCGGTTTCACGCGGACGACCCGCGCGGAGCGGTCGCCGCGCTCACGCGGGTTGGGTGAGTCAGCCGACCGAGGGGCCCTCGGGGTGGCGCGACCGGCCGTTGGGCAGTTCACCGGAGGTGGACTCCTCCAGCAGCGCGGTGTACTCCCGCGAGAGTTCCTCGTACCGCTCGTCGCCGGCGTTCGTGTCCCGCTTGTGCCGGGTCATGATGTACAGGGCGATCGGGCCGGTGATCATCGAGACCACCGGGATCAACACCCACCATGCCATGGGCCCTCCCCTGGGTGCGATGTACCGGACACTGCCCGGCACGCCTGACCACGATGTGCCCCTGGCATCCCGCCCGCCAACGCAGCACACACCAACTTTGAGACCTCACGCGGGACATCGCCCAGTCAGTCGAAGAGGGCCACGAGTCCGTTCACCCAGATCGCGAGGAACGCGAGGACCGCCACCAGGCATCCGGCCCCTGCGAGGAAACCGCCGAAGCCGCTCCCCCTGCTCTCCACCCGCCGGCCCGGCGGCGTCATGTCCCAGTCGACGGGATGTCCCATGGCGTCGGAGCAGGCCGCCCGTACTGCTGCCAGTTGCTCTCTGGCGAAGGGCGACGAGGCCAGCGACTCAGGGCCGCCCCAGGCAAGGGCCCGCATACGCTGAGGAGGTGTGCTGTACCTCGCCTCGAAGGCGGTGGTCTCGGCTGCGTCCCGGTCCTGTTCGAGATACATCCAGCGGCCCGCCTCCGCGGGCTCTCCGCACAGGCGGTACACCTCGCCCAGGCGGCGGCGCAGCATGAGGTCGTCCGGAAAGGACGACACCAGCCCACGCAGGCGCTGACGCGCGACGGGAACCCGACCGGCGACGAGGTCCGCGTCGACTCGGGCGAGGGTGTCTGTGAGCGGCATAAGCGCATGATCGAGTACGGCAGTACCCGACGTCGACCGGGTTTCACCGCTCAGGCCGACTCGTAGCACTCGTCAACGGAACGTTCCGTGCCGGACGCGCACGGTTGTCATGGCTTTCGCGCGGCCCCTGCGGCGGCTCCCCGACGTGCTGTGACTTCCCCCACCCACCCTTGCCTCACCGGAAAGGGCTACCTACGTTCAACCATATGTCCCCCCATGACCCCACTCTTCCGAATGAACCGGACGAACCCGCCGCAGAGGGTCGGGCCGCCGTGGACCGGCCGGACAGTGCGTCGCTCGGTGACTTCAGCGTCGACCTGACGTCGCACGAGGCGCTGCGTCGTACCCACGTCCTCGCCGCCCTCGGCCCCGACTGGGATCCCGTCGCCGTGCTGCGCGACGAGGACAAGGCGCGCGACATGCTGTACTCCGACCTCAGCGAGGAGCAGCAGCGTCTGTACGACGAACTGGTCGCGGCCGGGGTGCTGCCCAGGAGGGGGGACGGCAGTGCTGCCTCTTGACCCTCAGGCGGACATCGGCCGCCGCGCCTGGGTGGCCTGTCCGAACTGCAACGACAGGGCCGGGTGCGCCGCGTGCGAGGAGCGGCAGACATGCACCAAGCACTGGCGCTATCTGCTCTCCAACACGGGCAGCCTGCTCCATCTGCAGTGCCCGTCGTGCACGCACATCTGGACACACGAGTCCGGTTTCGGAGCCACCCGCGCGAACGATCAGGGACATCGCCGGAACCGTTGATCACGTACGGCGCCGGTGGGCGTAACCGCTCCAGGGCTGGTCGGTCCGCCGAGCTGACCAGGCACGGCGTTTCGGCCAAGATCGCGTCGCCGCACGCCCGTACACGGCAAGGGTCGTTGCATCCCACAGACTCCCCTCCTCCCCTCGGGACGCGGACTCCAGCGCGTCTGAAAAACGTGCGTTCGAAAGGCGCGTCGGGTCGTTGAGCTGAACGACATCACATGCTCACGCGGCTCCAGGGGGACTCGATGGCCTCGGCTCAAGAAGGCGGACCGGTACGTGCCGACACTGGCGCCCCGCCCGGCTCCGCCTCGGGCGTGCGGGAACCCGACGACGCGTCGGTGCTGATCGTCAACGACGCCGGTGAATACCTGCTGCATCTGCGGGACCACCGCCCGGGCATCTGGGAGCCAGGAGCGTGGTCGCTGCTCGGGGGCGGGCGTGAGCCCGGTGGCCGGTCCTTGGAGGAGACAGCACGCCGGAAGCTGCGAGAGGAAGCCGGACTGGATCTGCCGGTGCTGGAGCCGCTCCAGGTGGAGCACGCGACACGCATCGACGGCTCGACCGTGACCATCCAGGTCTACGTGGCCCGCTGGAACGGCGATCCTGAGTCCCTCCACCTCACCGAGGGGGTCATGCTGCGCTGGTTCAGCCCGGAGGTCCTGCCGCGTCTTCGGATGAGTCCCTCGACTCTCGACCTGGTGCGCGACCATGCCGCCCGGCCGGCGTCCGGCCCGCGAAGCGCCGCGGCCGCCGCTCCTCGGCTGCCCGGGGGCCGCGGGCAGGCCCCGGCGCCGGACACAGGACAAAAGGCTGTCCCCAACGTCATCGGCGTCCATCTCCACCTGGAGAACGCGCAGGGCGAGATCCTGCTCGGTCTGCGCCATCCCGACTCCGCGTACGCCGGGAACACCTGGCATTTCCTGGCCGGGCACTGCGAGCAGGAATCCGCGGTTTCCCTGATGCTTGGGCGTGTTCAAGCGTCAGGGGAGGCATGGGTTGAGCGAGTGGTGTGTGGTGTGGGTGCCTGATCCATGGCAGTGGGGAACGCTGCCGCCGGAGGGTGTCCTGGGCGTACAGGACCTCCCTGCGGCAGTAGCGCGGATCGGCTTGCGGCCGGGCGATCCGGTTTTCGTAGACCCGAATTGCGTGGTGGACAGGAACCTGCTGGATTTCGTTCGGTCCGCCGTATTCCAGCGCCTGGAACGGGAATCGAAGCGGAATTATGCGACGGACATCCGGTCGCTTCTGACGTTTCTGTCCTCACGCGGAGTGCCGTGGCGGAGGGCGACGCAGCAAGATCTGCGGGACTACCGGCACTGGCGGTGCGAGGCGCCAGAGAACCCGGGCCGGGTCAGCGGGACCAAGTGGAACCGGGAGGCGGCGGCATTCACCAAGCTGTTCAAGTGGGGCAGGGTCTACCCGCTGCCGGTAGACGTCTCACAGGGCGAGGACCGGGCTGCGAACTCGGTCAGCGCGAGGGTGTCGTGGCTTACACCGCGGACCTGGGGTTTGTGGTCGGACATCGGGCTGCGCGGCCACACCCGGGCCGGGCTCGCGGTGCCGGGGTGGGAGTCTCGGACCGAGTTGCGCAACACCAGCTTCGTGCAGCTGCTGCTCAGCTCTGGCTTGCGACGGCAGGAAGGCGGGGCCCTGCTGACCTTCGAACTGCTGACCCAGCGCCTGCGTCACGGCCGCTATCTGCACGGCCGCATTGCGGGTGCGTTGACCAGGTCGAAGAACAGCCGGACTTTCTACGCGTCGGTCGATGCGGTCGGCCAAGTCGAGAGCTACATGGAGTCGGAGCGGGCGTGGGCGGTGCAACGGGCCCAGGCGGAGGGGCGCTACGACCGTCTGCCGGCGATGCGGCTGGTCACGAAGGTGTCGCACGGCTTGAAGCCGAAGGTCGAGTGGGTGGACTCAAACGGTGTCGTCAGTGGTCGCGAGCTGAGCCTTCTGGGCTGGCGCGAGCGGCAGTGGCTGTTCCTGGAAGGTCCGGACGGGCCGGAGCCAGTGTGGTTGTGGCTGACCGAGGAGGGACTGCCGATGGTCCCGGACCGGTGGAACGGCGTGTTCAGGAACGCCAACCTGCGGTGTGAGGAAGTTCTGCTCACCGCCAAAGAGCGGGCGGTCAAGCGGGAGTTCCGGTTGGCCGAGGTTCGAGGCAGGAGCCCGTACGCGACGCCGCACTCCGCCAGGCACTCGTTCGCGCTCTACATGCTGATTCTGCTGAACGAGCTGTTCGAGTCCCGTTACGGACTCACGAGGAAGGACCGCCGGGACTTCGCCCAGCTGTTCGGCGACCCGTGGTGGCTGGTCAAGGTGCTGTTGGGCCACGCGGACGTGGAAACGACGAAGCGGCACTACCTTGACCCTCGGGAATTGCATCAGACGGGCGAGAGGTTGCAGGTCGCGAGGTCAGGGCAGCGTCCGGAGAGGGCTCCATCCTCCTACAGCTTGGCAGCCTGAGCTGCGGGTTTGGTGATCAGATCCCATCTGATGCAGGATTTGCCCTCCGGAAGGGAGGGCGGAAGTGGGTCTTCAGCGACGTGCCGACCTGGCTGGTGCGGCTCATCTGGAGCTGGTCTCCGGGGTGGTCCAGCTGCGTCCGCAGGACGCGATGGTCGAGGCGATGCTGCGGGGCTGGCGGGCCCAGCAGGCCGCCCGCGGGCTCCGCGAGGACACGGTCACCGCCCGGGAACGGCTCATACGCCGGTTTCTGGAGTACACCAACGAATACCCGTGGGCCTGGACGCCCGGCCACGTGGATGAGTGGTCGCTATGGCTGACCAGCGAGAAGCACCTCGCGCCGTCCACGATCCGCAGCTATCAGGGCAGCCTGCGCCTGTTCAGCGAGTTCCTGATCGACGGCCGTTACGGCTGGGCGGTGGCCTGCGAGGACGCCTTCGGCACCCACCCCGTGGCCATCTGCCACGAGTGGAACACCATCGCCCACCTCAACGACTACGAGGGCTGCCCCGAGGCGAGGCCGTTCACCCGCGAGGAGATTCAGCGCTTCCTCGACTACGCCGACGACCAGGTCGAACGGGCGGTCCGGGCCAAGCGCAAGGGAGCCCTCGCTGCCTACCGCGACGCCACGCTCTTCAAGGTCATCTACGGGTGGGGGCTGCGCCGGACCGAGACGTCGAAGCTGGATGTGGTCGACTTCGGACGGAATGCGAAGGCTCCGCAGTTCGGACGATACGGCACGCTCAACGTCCGCTACGGCAAGGCAAAGAAGGGCCAGCCCCCGCGTCGTCGCAACGTGCTGTCGGTGATGGACTGGGCGGTGGAGGCGGTCGCCGACTACGTGGAGAACGTACGTCCCCGGTTTGGTTGCGAGGACCACCCCGCGTTGTGGGTGACCGAGCGGGGCGGCCGCATCAAGCCGGCGGAGATCAACGCCCGGTTCGTCGCCTACCGTGACGCCCTGAAGCTCCCGAAGGAGCTGACCGTCCACTCCGCTCGCCACGCCTACGTCACCCACCTCACGGAGGACGGGGTCGACCGGCGGTTTCTGCAGCAGCAAGTCGGTCACGAGAATGACAGCTCCACCGCCATCTACACCCACGTCAGCGACGACTTCATGAACACCATGCTCCACAAGGCACTTGCTCCCGCGCTCGCCCCGACCTCCGCAGACAAGGACCGCTGATGGCCGCCAAGCTCGACTACCAATGGCACCTGCGCAAGGTCATGGCCGACCGCGGCCTCTTCTCCACCACCGACCTCATCCCGCTGCTGGACGAACGCGGCATCACCCTGTCCTCCAGCCAGGTCTACCGGCTCGTCGTCGAGCGCCCCGAGCGGCTCAGCCTGAAGATCCTCATGGCCCTGCTCGACATCCTCGACTGCACCATGGACGACCTCATCGAGCCCGTGACCGCAGCCGGAGCCGGATCAACCACCCGAAACAAGAAGGCCGTTGGCGCCGAGACCGGTGTCGGTGACCTGCGGCCCAAACGGGCCCGCATCCGCGGTGCCGAGCGGCCGTGACCGCACCCGGGCACCCCGAGCGGGCCGTCTCTGATCCGATCGGGATGATCGTGGACCTGGTCTCGGCCGTCGAACACCGACTGGAGCCCGACCGGATCCGCGCCGTGGTCACCTACGTCGCGGGCGGCCGCGCGAAGTCACGCCGCCTCGCGGCGCATCTGGCCGAGCATCCCAGCGTGCTTGCCGACGGACGCTCGCCCGCGCCCAGGGCCGTCGGCGACCTGCTCATCGCCCTGTGTGAGGCCGGAGCCCAGGCCATCTCGCCGCCGTGCTGCGCCGAATGCGGCAGGCAGATGCGAACCCTCCAACGCCGCGGCCAGGACTGGTACTGCGGGAACTGCGGACCGCAACCCGAGTCCTGTGCTGCCTGCGGAAACAACCGCCGGGTCGCTACGCGGGACCGGGCCGGGCGACCGCGATGCGCCAAGTGCCCGGACTCCGACGGACGCGATCCCATCGCGGTGATCAGCGCCCTGATCGCCGAACTGGACACGCAGGCAGGGAGGGAAGTAATCGCTGATGCGGTCCGCCGGTCGGCACCCCGCCCCTCCTACCGGCAGAAGCTCGCCTGGGCCCTGGAAGCCCACCCCGCCCTGCTGACCGGGGACGGCCACCTCGCACCCCACCGCGCGATCCTCCGGTTGATCGACCTGCTGCACGAGGCCGGCGTCGCCGGAATCGTCCGGCCGTCCTGCCCGGGCTGCCACAGAGTCGTACGCATCGACAAGCCCCTGGACGGACAGCGAGTCTGCCGCACCTGCATCGCCCACTCCCGCATCGAGGAGTGCTCAGGCTGCGGGGCCCGCCGAGAGCCGGCCACCCGCGACGACCAGGGCCGGCCGCTGTGTCCGAACTGCCTCGTCAACGACCCGGCGAACCTGGAGACCTGCATCAACTGCGGCAGGCGAAAGGTCGTGAACACCCGTATGCCGGACGGTCCGCTCTGCTCCAGCTGCCCCTCCTTGCCCACCGCGATGTGCAGCATCTGCGGCGAGGAGAGGCCCTGCGGCACTTCCCGCACCACAGGCCGGCCGTGGTGCCCGGACTGCCAGCGCCGCTCAGCACCGTGCTCGGTCTGCCGAGGTGTCGTGGCGGTCGTCTCCGGGACCTTCGACAAGCCCCTTTGCGCGGACTGCACCGCCCCTGAGGTCTGGCACACCTGTCCCACCTGCAGCGATCCCGACTACCCGCACCCCGGCCAGTGCGCCCGTTGTCTCATCAACCGGCGCCTGGGCGAGCTGCTGGGTCCCCCGTCCGATGCCCTCCACCCCGGCCTCGAAGCCCTCCGGCACAACATCGCCACCACCGAGCACCCCATCACCGCCAGACGCTGGCTGAACAAGCCGTCCGTCTCCCCAGTCCTGTCCGACCTCGCGTCCGGCCGGCGAGCCCTGACACACGAGGCCCTCGACGAACTGCCCGACAGCCCGCCTCTCGCCCACCTCCGCCAAGTCCTCGTCGGCGTCGGTGCCCTGCCCGAGCGGGACGAGTACATGGTCCGCCTCGAACGCTTCCTCACCAGCCTCCTCGCCTCCCAGCCAGACCCCGAGCAACGCAGAGTTCTGCACCGTTACACGGTCTGGCACCTGGTCCGGCGGCTTCGCCGACGCAACAACGGCCGCCCCATCACCCCGCAGCAGTTCAACTCCGCACGTCAGCGCACCCACGCGGCCGTCGCCTTCCTGAACTGGCTCACAGCCCACGACCTCGCCCTGGAGACCTGTCGGCAGGCCGACCTCGACCGGTGGCTCACCGACGACTTGGCCACCTATCGCCAGACGGCCGGGCACTTCATCCGCTGGGCCCGCACCAACAAGCTCACCACGGTCCATGTCCCCGCCGTCCGCTGGAACGGCCCCACTCAGCCACTCGACGACGAACATCGCTGGAACGTCGCCCGCCGGCTCCTGCACGACGACGCACTCAAGCCCGAGGACCGCCTCGCCGGGCTGCTTCTCCTCCTCTATGCCCAAGGGCCGTCGGCGATCCACCGGTTGACCACCGAGGACGTCGAGGTCGGCGCTCAGGAAGTACGTCTCCACCTCGGCAATGCACCCGTTCAGCTGCCTGAGCCAGTCGCCCAGCTGGCCCGCACTGTCGCCGCGAACCGCAAGGGGCACGCGACCATCGGTGCCCTGGCGCCGTCTCCATGGCTCTTTCCCGGCGGCCAGCCCGGACGGCCGATCAGCACCACACAGCTGACGCAGCGGCTGAACCAGCTCGGGATCCGTCCCATCCAAGCCCGCAGCACCGCGCTCTTCCAACTCGCCACCGAGATTCCTGCAGCGATCCTCGCCCGCACCCTGGGCATCCACACCGACGTTGCTGTCGCCTGGCAACGGCTCTCCGCGGGCGACTGGGCCACTTACGCCGCCGAGGTCAGCCGACGGGCCACCCGATCGCACCAGCAAGGAAAAGACGTACGTGACCTCCGATGATCAGCACGGCACGACCGGTGGATTGCCCAATTCGTTGATGAGACGCCGGTATGTTTCGAAGGCCGGTTTGGGGGTGTAGTCGTCGCGCAGAAGACCGAAGCGGTGGAAGATCCCCTCGGCAGTACTGTCGGCGTCTCGCAGGGCGAAGAACGAGTATCCGTCGATGTTCAGACCGGCGGCGAGAGCATCCGCGGTCCGCACGACGGTTTCGAGGACCGCGGCCTGTCGCTGCTCGCTGCGGCCGGGGCCGGTGGGCCAGCCGTTCTCGCAGATACGGATCGCGACGCTGTCGGGGATACCGGCCTTTCGCAGGTCGGTGCGCCGGAACGCGGAGAGGACCGCAGTGACCGCTTCCGCCAACTGCTCGGCGGCGATGGGACGGAACACGTCCGGGAAGAAGTCCAGGCCGACGTAGTCCAGGCTCTGCCGGAAGCGGTCGTCGGCCAGGGCGCCGAGCTCGGACCAGAAGGTGTCGGCCGGGTTGAAGGTCGGCACGGCGTTGAAGCCGACCGCCAGGCTATGCCCCAGGGCCCGGGCCTCCTGCTTGGCCGCGATGACCCCCTCAACGAGCGCGTTCAGGACGTTGGGGATGCTGCCGTCGACCACGGGCAGGTCGGCGTTGGGCTCTTCGCAGATCTGGACGGATGCCAGGTGCGGTCCAGCGGTGCGGACGGCCTCGCGGACGAACTCCAGCCACCCCTCCAACTCGCCGGACGGCTCACGGAACTGCAGCACGAGGTCGAGCTTGCGGCCCCGCTGGAGATACGTCTCGGGGTCGGCAGGCGTGGTCGGTTCCAGCGGCGTCACGGTGGCGGCGAACGACTGGTACGCGCGCACTAACAGGGTGGCTGTGTCGCCTTGGAGCGCGTCAAGCGCCTCGGTGATGCGGTCCGGCAGGTCCGGGCGGACCGGGCGGACGATGCCCTGGTCGTCCCCCAGGATCCCACCCGGATAGATGCCAAAGTGCAAGGTCATGGTCCCACCCCGAAAATCTTGGCGTCACTACAATTTTGTGGTGACACTATCATCTGGGTATGGGCCTTCGAGAGACCAAGAAGCAGCAGACCCGCACGGCGATCGCTGACGCGGCCCTGCCTCTCTTCCTGAAGCACGGCTTCGACCAGGTCACGGTCGCCGAGGTGGCACGGCACGCAGGCGTCTCCACCAACACCGTGTTCAACTACTTCCCCGCCAAGGAAGACCTCTTCTTCGACCGCCAGGCAGAGGTAGAGGGCCATCTCGCCACACTGGTACACAACCGTCCACCCGGCACCTGCCCAGTGGAGACCATCCGCAACGACCTGCTGACCGCCCTGCGGCACGACGACCCCACACTCGGGCTCCACCCCGACGCGCCCCGGTTCTGGCAGGTCATCCACGACAGCGCCGCACTGCGCGCACGTGAACGCGAGATCAGCGAACACGCCGAGGACGCGCTGACGACCGCCCTGGCCGAACATCCGGCGAACACCGCCAACGGACTGGATCCGGCCGACCACCTGATGCCCGCACTCCTCGCAGGTGCCATCGCCGGCATACACCGGGCAGCCCTGCGCGAACTACAACGACGCATCCTGTCCGGCGAATCACCCACGGACGCCCGCGACAGTGTCGCCACCGCGGCATTCCAGGCATTCAACCTGCTCTGCTCCGGACTCCACGCAGATGCCGAACAGACGTCGCAGGAGCTACGGCTCCCCCAGTAACCCCGCAGACCAGCCGAGGCATTCAGACAGTTCCAATACCCGACGTCACCATTAGCCCCCGTCGCTCACCTGCAGCTGGAGTCGATCCTCGCGGCAGCCGAGACCACCGACGAGGGAAGGGCCGTCGAGAATCTGGACGGCGTCTTCTCCCGGCTGGCCCGGGAGACGGCGGGTATTCAGGACATCGACACCCTCGTTGGGGTGGCGTCGTGAGCGGGCGGGGACGGCGGGCCGTCCTGCCGCCGGCTGACCACCATGTCGCGCATCCGCTGGCTCATGACGGTCTGGTCGTGACCGTGGTCAACAAGGCCGGTTACGAGCAGAGGTACGACTTTGCCGAGCTGCCGGTCGCGGAGCCGCTGCAGCGCTCGCTTGCCTCGGCGTTCGCTGCCCAGTCCCGCCGCTGGAAAGCCTGCGCTCGGGCTGTTGCCCGGACCCTGACCCCGCACCCGACGGCACTCCGAGACGGCACCTGATCCGCAGCCACCACTACAAGAACGTCACGGACGACGATGGCCATCACGTCTCCGGCGGAGAAGAGCGCGAAGTCCCCTGGGTCGCCATCACGCCCGTCGTCCACGCCATCCGCGTCCTGGAACGCATGGTCCCCGAGGGCGAACTCCTTCTCAGCGCGACGCACCACGACTTCCCCCACTCCCGCGGCTATCGCGGCGCATTGAAGTACGGAGCCCTGAGCCGGAAGATCGAGGACTTCGTGGCCTGGGCGAACCATGAAGCCCTTCTCCAGGGCCTGCCGAACCAGGTCATCCCGGAGGACCCCCACGGACCGATCGGCCTGTCCAGGTTCCGTCGCAGCCTGGCCTGGCACATCGCGCGTCGCCCGGGTGGACTGATCGCTCTCGCCATCCAGTACGGCCACATGCGCACCGTCCTCGACGCCCGCGCCTCCAGCGGCTACGGCACCCGCAGCCGCCGCGGCATTCACAGCGAACTCGACGTCGAGACCGCCCTCGCCGCTGCCGACACAGCCGCCCACCTGCGCGACCGGATCGCCGCCGGCGAAAGAATCTCTGGCCCGGCAGCCCGCCGGGCCATCACCGCTACCTTCCATGCCCCCCGTTTCGAGGGCCGCATGGTCCCCAAGACCTTCGCCATGAAGGCCACCGCCTACCTGGCCCGCGACGGCATCGTCCTGTTCGACAACCCAGACGCGTTCCTGATCTGCGCCTTCAAGCGCGACACGGCCCTTTGCGATCCGGACCCAGGGGCGACGGCACCCAACCAGTTCGCCTGCCAGCTCGGCTGCGGCAACGCGGTCCGCACCGACAGCCACGCGCAGGCGGCGCGAGAGCACGCTGATCGGCTCGATGCGAAGGCAGCCCTCGTGCCCCAGCCCCTGGGTGAGCGGTTTCGCAGGACCGCCAACCGCTTCCGCGCTCTCGCCGACGCCCACGATTCCGTTGCCCAGTCCGCCGAGGAGGCCATCGCATGAACCACCAGCACGAGGACGAACGCTCCCGCATCCGCGCGGCCATGGACCGCCTCCTGGCCGGCCAGCCCACCAGCTCCAACGGCAGCCTCACAGTGGTCGCGCTCGCCGCAGAGGCCGGTGTCCACCGCATGGCTCTCCAAAAGCGCCACGCCGACCTCAAGGAGGAGTTCTACGCGCGGGTGCGTACGGAAACGCACCAGACGCCGGAAGTCGAAAGGCGGCTTCGCAAAGAGGTCGTCCGCCTGAAGGAAGCTCTCAGGGACTCCCGGGCTGCCGAGGCCGCGTCCCGGCATCGAGCGGAGCAGATGGCCCTCGCGGCAGCCGTCCTCATCCTCCGGCAACCCGACAGCCAGGGCCAGCCTGCCCCCGGCAATGTCATCCCGCTCCGCCCGTCCGGCGATTAAAGAGAGCAGGCCGTCACGCGGCGGCGCCAAGCTCCTTGCGGGTCCGCTGGATGAACTCGCGGACAGCGGGCTCGCGCCGTCAGGGGGCATGGGCGGTGTTGAACTCTCGGACGTAGTCCTCGGCTCGGGAAGACTGGACGCGAGCGGAGATGTCGACGGACCGGTTGCCGAGCTCGTGGTCGAGGTCGCGGGCCGGGAGAGCGCAGTTGTGTCGGCAGAGGCCGTGTCCCACCCAGATCGTGTCGCGGATTGGGCGTGATCATGGATCCAGGGGCCCAAGAACCGTGCCCTGCTGGCCCAGGCCCTGTGCGTCTCTTTCTCGTGGGTGAGCTGGGTGCGGGCAGGCGTCAGCCGGCCATCCGGTTGAGCTTGCGGACCTGCTTGTCGAAGACCCTGGCAGGTGCGAGCCGCCGCAGTGCGCTGGCGCGTCCGGCCAGGGGACCTGCGGTGTAGCGCAGCTTCGGCTTCGGGTCGGTCGCCGCCGCGACGATTACCTTGGCGACGACGGCGGGGTCGTCGCCGTTCTTGATCGCTGTCTCCAACATGTCGTCGAAGGCGCGCCGCTGGGCAGCGTAGACCTGTAGGGGCGTGTCGGGCCGCGGGCTATTGGCCTCGAAACCGGTGCTGGTGTAGGCGGGTTCGACGAGAAGTGCCCGAACACCCTGCTCGCGGATCTCGTGGTCCAGGGACTCGGAGTACCCCTCGATCGCGTGCTTAGACCCTGCGTAGACGGCCATGTACGGCGAAGGGAGGAAGCCGACCACGGAGGAGAGGTTGATGATGCGTCCGCGTCCACGGGCCCGCATGTGCGGCAGGACCGCCTGCACCATTCGCATCACGCCGAAGACGTTGACGTCGAAGACGGCCTGGGCCTGCGCGATGGAGTTCTCTTCGGCCGCGCCCATCAAGCCCGTACCTGCGTTGTTGACCAGGACATCGATCCGCCCGAACCGGTCGAGCACCTGCTGGACCACGGCGGTGGCCGACGCGTCACTGGCCACGTCGAGGTCGAGGAAGGTCACGCCGTCGGGCGGGGTGACGCGGGAGGTGTCGCGGCTTGTGCCGACCACGTCGAACCCCGCTTCGACCAGCGCGAGCGCTGCTGCCTTCCCGATGCCGGATGACGCACCCGTCACGAGTGCCACCGGCCGATGTGTACTCATCATGGATTCCCGACTCACTGAGAAACCGATCACAACTGTAAACCGATCGGTTTCCGGCTGCAAGTCCAGGGAGTACCCCCGACCGGCGCGAGACAGGAATGGCGGCATGGGCAGGATCAGCGCGCAGGAGAGACGTCAGAGTGTCATCCGCGCAGCCGTCGCCGAGTTCGCCCTCAGGGGCTACTACGGCACCTCCACCGAGTCGATCGCCAATCGCGCCGGTGTCGCGCAGCCGTACCTCTTCCGGCTCTTTCCGGGCAAGCGGGCGATCTTCGCCGCCGCCTTGACGCGGAGTATGGAAGACACCCGGCTAGCTTTCGAGCGCGCCGCCGAAGGGGTGGAGGGCAGCGAGCAGGCCCTCCAGGCCATGGCGAACGCCTACGCGCGACTGATCTCCGAGCAGCCGGAAACGCTACTGATGCAGATGCAGGGATACGCCCTCGTGGCAGCCGCCGAGGCACAGGGCGATGACCAGATCGGTGAACTCGTCCGGGCCGACTGGATCAGGCTGGGAAACCGTGCGCCTGCCGCTGGGCGCAGATGCCGAGGAAGCCACGGCCTTCCTCGCGCACGGCATGCTGATCAATACCCTCACCATCGGGCTTCCCCTCGACCGCCGGGAAGCAAAGCCGTAATCCGTCACAGTTGCCCGGATTGCCGGAGACCGGCGTCAGCCCTGCGCATCGGTCGCCGGGGCCTGCTCGAAAAGGTGGTGCGTCAGCGCACGCCTGCCGCATCGAGCAGGGTGGCCACCGTGGGGGCGATGAGTCCGGTGAGGTTGTCGGCTCCGATCCCCGCGCGGGCGCTGGCGCCGTCGAAGACCAGGCTGAGCTGTCGGGCCAGCAGGTCGGGATCATCCGCTCCGCCCTGTTCGGCCTCGGCCCGGAAGAAGGCCCTCAGGTTTTCCTTGACCCGGTGGGCCACCCGGCTCGCAGGGTGACTCCGGTCCTTGAGCTCGATCTGCACCGCCAGATACCGGCAGCCCCGGAACTCGGGCGCACCCGCCTGCAGTTCCACCTGCTCGAAGACGTGCAGGATCCGCTCGCGGGGTGAACGGCCATCGTCCGCCGCGGGCAGGAGTGTCGCCACGAAGGCGGAAGCCCGTTCCTCCAGGCTCGCTGCCAGCAGCTCGTCCTTGTTCTCGAACAGCTGGTACATGGAGCGTTTCGACACCCCCGCTGCCTTGCACAGCGCCTCGATGCCGATGCTGACGCCGTCTCGGTAGGTAAGTGTGGCCGCCGCTTCCAGGAGTCGCTCTCGGGGACTTGCCTTTACTTCGGTGCTCATAGTGTGAGGTTAACTCGATTCGGGTGAAACATAAACCGATCGGTTTCCGGGCTGGCCGGGACGGCTGGCGCTGCCCACGCGACGGAGCGGACACCCGAAGGCCGCACAGAGGCTCGGCGACGGCCCCCGGGGGAAAGGTACCGTCGCCGAGCCCTGATGGTGTGCGCGCCTGCCGTCCCGCAGGGTGACGCACACCGGGGCCGCTCCGCACCGTGGCCCCGTCCGGGGGTGGGTTGCCCGAGGCCGACATCAACATCCCCTTCACGCCCGGCATGGCCGCCCTGATCCGGTCCCGGCTGGCGCCGGGGACCGCGCACGAGGCCATGGTCACCGGCCGCCGCTACGGCGGGTCGGCTGCCACGGCCGCCGGCATCGTCGACCGGGCGGTGGACGAGGACGCCGTACGTTCTACCGCCGTGGAGATCGCCGAGTCCTAGCTGAGCAAGGCCGGCGAGACCCTCGGCACCATCAAGCACGCATGTACGCCTCGGTCCTCGACACACTGCGCAGCACGGCCGACCCGCTCGGCTGACACCCCGCGACCGGACACCGCTCGACTCGACCGGACACCGCTCGACCCTCTGTCCAACGCCGGCAGGCCCGGCAGTGTGGCCCGTAGTACCGTGAACGAAGGTGTTGCGAAGCACTGGGGCGAGTGACATGCGGTCTCCGGCATCCCCTTCTCAGCCGTCGTCCGGCGCCGGCACCACAACCGACGCGGCGGGCCGCGACGACCTGTTCGTGTCGGTGGCTCGCCGTTGCATGCGCGACCTGCACGCGTCGGCCGCCTCCGTCTATCTCGCGGCGCCCGGGGATCAGGTGTTGGCGGCCGCGGTGGTCGTCGCCTCGCCCTTGGGCCTGATCGCACCCGAGCGTCTGCCCCTCGATGACCTGACCCTTCCCTCCGTCCGGGCCCATCGAACGGGGCGGATCTGCACGGACCGCGCCTACGACATAGCGGCACAGCATCTCGATTTCGGGGTCTACGCGGCTGCTCCGCCCCTCGTGGCCGCCGCACCGCTGGCGGCAGGAGCGCGGCGGTTCGGTGTGCTGGTGGTGTTCTTGCCGCGCGACGTTCAGGAGCCGTCGACGGAGGAGACGGACTACCTGCGCCGAGCAGCCCGACATCTCTCGTTCGAGTTGGACCGCCTTGCCCACCGCGGTGTCTCTCTGTCTCCTCCGAAGCTTCCGCTGGTCGTCTCTCCTGAGAGCGGTGCCGCTGCGGAGACCGGCCAGGCCGCCCCGATGGAAGGAGAGTGGAGCGCACCCTTCATCTTTCACCTGCACAAGCTGGCCGTTTCCCTGATGTCGGTCGTGCATACGAGGGACGCGGTGGCGCGGACGATCGAGCGCCTGATGTCCGGATTCGGCGCCCGAGCGGTGGCCATCAGCCTGATCGAGGGCGATCGGCTCCATGTGGTGGGCGCGTCGGGCTGCTCGAAGGAGTACCTGAAAGCCGTCAACGGAATCTCTGTCAGCACGAAGTCCCCGGAAACCGAGGCCATCGCGCACAAGCAGCAGATCATCCACGAGGCCGGAGAGCGGGGCCGGCCGTCCGGGCAGGGCCGCCTGACAGGGGACGGCCGTGACGAATACGTGTGGGTCGTGCTCCCGCTGCTGGCGGGCGACCACGCACTGGGCACGTGCTCGATCGGGCTCGCACCGGAGCAGCGCCCGGTGGCCACGCACCTGTCGCCCCTGCCCACTCTGTCGACGCTGCTCGGCCAGACACTCGAACGCACCCAGCTGTACGACGCCGGCCACGCGTTGGCGCAGAAGTTGCAGCAGGCCCTGCTGCCTCGGATGCTTCCCCAGCTCGCGGGTGTGGTGACCACGAGCCGGTACGAGCCGCCCAGTGGCGCGATCGAGCTGGGCGGCGACTGGTACGACCTGATCACGCTCCCCTCCGGCGGCGTGGCCGCGGTGGTCGGCGACGTCGAGGGCCACAACACCGCGGCAGCCGTGGTGATGGGGCAGCTCAGCAGTGCGGTACGCAGCTATGCGCTGGAGGGCCACGACCCGAGCACGGTGCTGTATCGCGCGAATCGCCTGATGGTCGACTTCGAGACGGATCACTTCGCGACCTGCTGCTGCGTCTGGCTCGACCCCGACACCGGCACGGCCCAGATCGTCAGCGCCGGTCATCCGCGCCCGGTCATCCGAACCGCTGACGGCGCGTATCCGGCGGCCGTCGCCGACATCGGCGTCCCGCTGGGAGTCGAGGCGAGTCCGTCGTATCAACCCGGCATCCTCACTCTGGAACCGGGGACGCTGCTGGTTCTGTACACGGACGGGCTGTCGGGCAGGGGTGGCGAGCTGACCCGGGAGACGCTGGAAGCGGCTGTC
Source organism: Streptomyces sp. NPDC002573 (assembly GCF_042889625.1). Taxonomy (NCBI): domain Bacteria; kingdom Bacillati; phylum Actinomycetota; class Actinomycetes; order Kitasatosporales; family Streptomycetaceae; genus Streptomyces; species Streptomyces sp. NPDC002573. The sequence continues at coordinate 74,279 of NZ_JBIARC010000015.1, forward strand.
GCGGCCTCCGGGGACGAACTGGAACTGCTCGGTGACCGGCTGATGGGCTCCGGTGTCGGGGGGACCCCGCGGGCGGACGACGCCGCGCTTCTGCTGCTGCGGTACGAAGGCCCCTCGGTGGAGGTGAAGGAGTACATCAGACGGCTGCACCTGCACCGCCACGACTACCAGGGCGTCCGGCGCGCCCGGCATTTCCTCACCGCGTCCCTGGACAACTGGCATCTGCCCGAACTGTCCGATCCCGCCGAGGTGCTGGCGTCGGAGGTCGTCACCAACGCGCTCGTCCACGGGGACAGCGACGTCGACCTGTGTCTGCGCAGGTACCCGGACCATCTCCGGGTGGAGGTACGGGACAGTGACTCCCACCCCGCCATGCTCGTGGATCTCGGTCCCGACGAGGACAAGGCGGAGGGAGGACGGGGGCTGGTGATCGTGTCCGCCCTGGCTTCCTCCTGGGGGAACTCGCCGAGCGGCCGGGGGAAGACGGTGTGGTTCGAGATGGACACCGTGGAGGCGGCGTAGCCCCCGCTGCCTCACGGCCGCCAGCGCGGGCCCGCCGGGGCGGAGCGGCGCGCCGTCGCGGCATGTCCCGTCCGGGCCGGCCGCATCGACGGCCCCTTGTGCCACACCTCCCATGTAGTCCGGTATTCAACCGTTGAAGCCCAGGAACCGGGAGGCGTCGGTGGTGCTGGAGGTCGCCGGTATCTCGCACGAGGAGGAGTCCGTCTACCGGCTGCTCGTCACGTCCGGCCGGGCCACCACGGAGGACCTGGCCCGGCGCGCGGGTCTGACCGACGCGGACGCGGCGCGCATTCTCGACTCACTGGCCCTCAAAGGCCTCGCAAGTCATACGGACGGCACCCCCGGTGTTCCGGGCCGCTCCCCCGGACGGGGCGCTGCTTCCCCGGCTCAAGCGGAGCGCCGACACGCTGGAGCTTGCCAGGCTCGAGGCCACTCGTCTGATCCAGGCCTACCAGGACACGATGCGCAGGCACGACGCCGGCCAGTTGCTCGAGGTCATCACAGGGGCCGAGGCCCTGCGCCAGCACCTGAGGCAGATCCAGACCTACGCGCAGGACGAGATGCTCTGGTTCTGCAAGGCCCACCTCAGTCTCTCCGCCGGACTCCGGGTGTGGTCATCGCTCCCTCATGGCTGCTGACGCGTTTCGTACGACTATGACCCGACTTGCACGAAAAAACCGATCGGTTTACGGTAAGAGAAACCGATCGGTTTCCGGCTTGTGGAGGCAGTCGTGACAGCAATCGAAGGCGCCACTGTCCTTGTCACTGGGGGCGGCCGGGGCATCGGCAAGATGCTGGTCGAGGAGCTCTACGGGCGCGGGGCCGGCAAGGTCTACGCCACGGCGCGTGACCCGCGCACGGTGACGCACCCCGGTGCCGTTCCGCTGGCTCTTGAGGTCACCGACCCCGCATCCGTGACGGCCGCCGCCGAGCAGGCCCAGGACGTCACCATCCTGATCAACAACGCCGGCGCCTCGGTCCGCGCCTCGTACCTCGACTCACCGATGGAGGAGGTGCGCCGTGACGTGGAGACGAACTTCTACGGGCCGCTGCTGGTCACCCGGGCCTTCGTGCCGATCATCGAGCGCAATGGCGGGGGCACATCCTCAACGTCCATTCCGCCCTGTCCTGGCTGGCCGACGGCACGCCCTACGGCGCCTCCAAGGCCGCCCTGTGGTCGCAGACGAACTCCCTGCGTCTTAAGTTGCAGCCGCGCGGCTTCGCGGTGACCGGACTTCACGTGGCCTACGTGGACACGGACATGACGGCGGGCCTCGACGCACCCAAGGCCGACCCCCGCGACGTCGCCGTAGCCGCCCTCGACGGCATCGAGGCGGGCGCGCACGAGGTGCTGGCCGACGACACCACCCGCTGGGTCAAGTCGCAGCTGTCCGCCGATCTGGAGGCCCTCTACCCGCAGTTGAACAAGTAGCACGCCCTCACCGAATCCGAGGAAATTGTCATGGAAAGTTCGCTCACCCACCGCTTCGTCGACGTGAACGGGATCAGGCTGCACATGGCCGAGCAGGGGCAGGGGCCGCTGGTCCTGCTGCTGCACGGCTGGCCGGAGAGCTGGTACTCCTGGCGTCACCAGTTCGGGGCGCTGGCAGCGGCCGGGTACCGGGTCGTCGCCCCGGACCAGCGCGGCTATGCCCGCAGCGAGCAGCCGCCGGACGTCACCTCGTACACCCTCCTCCACCTCGTCGGCGACGTGATCGCCCTGATCGAGGAACTCGGCGAGGAACAGGCGGTCGTCGTGGGACACGACTGGGGCGCACCGGTTGCCTGGACCGCGGCGATGCTGCGCCCCGACAAGGTCCGTGCGGTGGCCGGGCTCAGTGTCCCGCCGATCCTGCCCGGCGGGATGGTCCCGCCCTCGATCACCCGTACCCAGTACGGCGAGGGCTTCTACCAGGTGTACTTCCAGCAGCCGGGAGTCGCCGACGCCGAGTTCGCCAAGGACATCCCGGAATCCTTCCGCCGCCTCCTGGTCGGCGCCTCGGGCGACAACCCGCTCGGCAGCAAGCCCCGCCCGCTGGTCATACCCGACGGTCTGGGCCTGCTGGACACCATGCCGGCCTCACCCGACCTGCCGGACTGGCTGACCGAGGAGGACATCCAGGCGTACGCCGAGGACTTCGCTCTCCACGGCGAGCGGGCGTTCACCGGAGCCTTCAACTGGTACCGGAACATCGAGCGCAACAACGAACTGCTCGCCGCATTCCGGGGGCGTGGGATCGACGTTCCCGCGCTGTACGTGGTGGGAGACCGCGACATGGTCACCTCATTTCGCAGCCCGGACGGGGGCCCCTCGTTGGGCGAGATGCTCCGAGGCGAGGGCGGGCCGGACAACCTGCTGAGCGCTGTCCCGCACCTGCATGACGTGGTGGTGCTTGAGGGTTGTGGGCACTGGACGCAGCAGGAGCGTCCCGCGGAGACCAACGCCGCGCTCCTGGACTTCCTCGCCCACATCGACGGCCCCGCGCCCCGGTGACACTGCGCAGAATCCGCCTGGCCGGCACAGTCCGGTGGGCAGAGGGCCCAAGGCACGCGTGGAGGCGGCCATCGAGCCAGGCGGCTTCACCGTCATCGACCGCTTCCGACCCAAAACGATCGCCGGCCGCATCGGCCATTCCATGCAGCCGCACCTCCAACCAGACAAAGGAATCACCATGTCAGAGCGCCATCCCATCCTGATCACCGGAGCCGCCGGTCATATCGGCGGAGTGAGCCGAACGATCGTCGACATGCTGCTCGACCAAGGGCATCCGGTGCGTGCGTTCGTCCGGCAGGACGACGAACGCGCGCAGTCGCTCCGCCAGGCCGGGGCCGAGGTCTTCGTCGGAGACCTGCTCACCATCGCCGACGTGACAGCCGCGCTGAAGGGCGTCCGGCGCATCTACTTCAGCATGAGCCTGTCGCCGTACTACACCGACGCCGTCACCCTGATGGCCGCGGCGGCGCGGGCCCAGGGCGACATCGAGGTCTTCGTCAACATGTCCGAGTACGAGCAGTCGTTCATGACGTTCGAGAAGATGACCGCACCGGCCGAGGAACGGCGTGCATGGCTCGGCGGACTCGTCGCCAACTGGTCGCCGCAGCAGCGCGCCCACTGGGTCGCCGAGCGGGTGCTGGAGTGGTCCGGCCTCCCGACCGTCAACATACGGGCGGCCATATTCGTCGAGAACCCCTTGATGACCTGGCTGGCCCTGGCCCCGCTGAGCGACGGTGAACTGCGCCTGCCCTTCGGCCACCACCGCTTCGCGCCCGTCGCGGGCTACGACGTGGCAGAGGCGTGCGCGAAGATCCTGGCCGACCCGGCGCCGCACATCTCGAAGTCCTACGAGCTCACCGGTCCGGAACTGAAGGACATGCACGGGTTCGCGGAGGACTTCGGGGCCGTGCTGGGACGCCAGGTCATCGCCGTGCCCGAAGAGGTCGAAACCTGGAACGAGACCTACGTGGACCCCGCCCTGGCCGAGTTTCCGCACACCGCGGAGCACATAAAGACCCTCGCCCGGCTGGTCGGCGGTGGCGGATACCGCGGCGTCACCGACCAATTGGAAACCCTGCTCGGGCGCGCGCCGAAGACCGTGCGGTGGGCGCTGCAGAACCATCCGAGTATCCAGAAACTGGCGACTGGCCGAGTCGCCGAGCGGTCGAACCGCGGTCATGAGGGAGGGGACGAGGGGTGATGTTGCCGAGATCCGTGGGTGAACAACCGTCACACCGGCAGTTGGAACGCGTCGACCTGGGAGAAATACCCTACGCGGCGGCGCAGGCGGACATGGCCCGCTGGGTTGAGGAGCGCAAACAGGGACTCGGCGCCAACCGGCTCTTCCTGCTCACGCATCCTGCGGTGATCACCTACACCGTCCGGACGCCGAACAGCCAACTGCCCGACGCGGCTTCGCCCATCGACCTGGTGCAGACAGACCGTGGCGGACATGCCACCTACCACAGTCCCGGCCAGCTTATCGGCTACCTCGTACTCAACGTGCGCGAGCTCGGCCCCCGTGGGCTGATCCGCCGTGTCGAGCAGGCGCTCATCGACGCACTGGACAGCCTGGGTTTCCCAGCGGTCCGCCGCGAGACGCCGCCGGGGTCCGAGAGCCTGGTGGGCGCGTGGACCCCCGATCACCGCAAACTCGCCTCGATCGGCATGCGCATCAGCGGGAGCGTCTCCAGCCACGGTTTCGCCCTCAACATCGACCCCGACCTGAGCGTCTACACCACCTTCACCGCCTGTGCCCTGCCCGGCGTCCGGATGACCTCACTGGCCGAACTCGCCACCGAACGCGGCCTGCCGACCCCCACCCATACCGAGGTGCGCGACACCGTCGCACAAGCGGTCACTGCACACCTGACACCAGGTTAGAAACAGGAAAGGACGCACGATGGCCAGCAAGAACAAGCTCGACGACCATCCCACCGTCGTCAAAGTCCGCCAGCGGCACGACCGCGGCGTCACCCGGTCCGCCGAGCCACTGGACGCGTCCTGGCTGCGGCAGCTCTGTCTCGACGCGGGTGCGGACGACGTCGGTTTCGTCGAGATCGACCGACCGGAAATCGCCGACCAGCGAGCAGACCTGGAAGCCGCGCTGCCGGGTGTCCGAGTGCTGATCAGCTTCGTGACCCGAATGAACCGGGAGAACATCCGCACTCCCTCGCGCTCGGTCGCCAACCTGGAATTCCATCACACCGGCGACCACTCCAACGAGGTCGGCCGGCAAGTGGTGGGCAAGCTGGAGGCGATGGGCGTGCGCGCCCTCAACCCCGCGATGGGTTTTCCGATGGAGATGGACAAGTTCCCCAGGAAAACATGGGTCGTCTCGCACAAGTCGGTTGCCGTGGCTGCCGGGCTCGGCAAGATGGGAATCCACCGCAACGTCATCCACCCCAAATTCGGCAACTTCATCCTGCTGGGCACCATCCTCATCGACGCCGAGGTCAGCGAATACACCCGGCCCATCGAGTACAACCCCTGCCTGGAATGCAAGCTGTGCGTGACAGCCTGCCCGACCGGGGCGATCGCCTCCGACGGTCACTTCAACTTCTCCGCCTGCTACACACACAACTACCGCGAGTTCATGGGTGGCTTCGGTGACTGGGCCGAACAGGTCGCCGAAAGCCGTAACGCCCACGACTACCGTTCGCGAGTGAGCGACAGCGAGAGCGCGTCCATGTGGCAAAGCCTCTCCTTCGGCGCCAATTACAAAGCCGCCTACTGCATGTCGGTCTGCCCGGCCGGCGAGGACGTCATCGGCCCCTGGCTGGACGATCGCAAGGCACATCTGACCCAGGTCGTGCGCCCACTGATGGACAAAGAAGAGACCGTCTACGTCGTCCCGGGTTCCGACGCCGAACAGCAGGTGGCCGACCGGTTCCCCAACAAGCGCACGAAGCATGTCGCGATGAGCCTGCGCGCGAACAGCATCGACGGTCTGGTGGAGGGCCTGCCGCTGATCTTTCAGCGCGAACAGGCCAAGGACATGTCCGCCACCTATCACTTCACCTTCACCGGCGACGAGTCCAGGCAGATCACCGTGACCATCCGCGACCGCGAACTCGATGTCACCGACGGACATCACGGTGAGCCGGATCTCAGGATCACCGCCGACACGCGCACCTGGCTGCGATTCCTCAGCAATCCGTCACTGCTGGCGTGGGCACTGGTGCGCCGGCAGATCAAGCTGCAGGGCTCACCCCGACTCCTGCGCGACTTCGGCCGCTGCTTCCCGTCCTGATCGCTCAGAAAAGGACGCATCACCGAATCATCACCGCAAGAAATGGAAGGCCGATCATGAGCACACTTAGCACCGAAGCCGAGCTCGACCTCGTGTTGGAACGTAAGGAAACGATGGCCGAAGGTGTCGTGATGCTGACGCTGCGCGACCCGCAGGGACGTCCGCTGCCGGAATGGCAGCCGGGAGCCCACATCGATCTGGTACTGCGGGCCGACCTGGTCCGGCAGTATTCACTGTGCGGGGACCCGGGGGACCGGTCCTGTCTTCAGGTCGCGGTGCTGCGTGAACCGGAAAGTCGCGGCGGGTCGAGCTACGTGCACGACGTGCTCACGGAAGGTGAGTCGGTACGCATCCGCGGGCCACGCAACGACTTTCCGCTCGTGAAGGCCAAAAACTACCTGTTCATCGCAGGCGGAATCGGGATCACCCCCATCCTGCCCATGGTGGCAGCCGTCAACGCGACCCGCGCCGACTGGCGCCTCGTCTACGGGGGCCGCACCCGAGCTTCGATGGCGTTCGGTGAGACTCTGCAGCGGGCCTACGGAGACCGGGTGAGCCTGCGGCCGCAGGACGAATACGGGCTGCTGGACCTTCCCTCGCTGCTCGGCAAGCCGCAACGGAAGACAGCCGTCTACAGCTGCGGTCCGGAACCGCTGCTCGCGGCGGTCGAGGCCGGCTGCGAGAAGTGGCCGAGCGGATCTCTGCACCTGGAGCGCTTCGCCCCGAAGCAGGATGTCACGGCCGGCCCGCAGAGCAGCTTCGAGGTCGAGCTGGCCCAGTCCGGCAGGAAGCTGATGGTCTCTGAGGACATGTCCATTCTTGAGGCCGTCGAGGCTGCCGGTGTGCCGGTGATGAGCTCCTGCAAGGAGGGAATCTGCGGAACCTGCGAGACGAAGGTGCTGTCCGGCGAGATCGACCACCGCGACTCGGTCCTGGACGACCAGGAGCGCGCCGCAGGCGACACCATGATGATCTGCGTCTCCCGAGCCAAAGGCGACCGCCTGGTCCTCGACCTCTGATCCACTGGAGAACCATTCCGGATGCTGCAGCTGCTTCTCCGATCGTTGAAGGCCGCTACGCCAGGGCGTCAGCCCCCTTGGGCAGTCGCCACCGGAGGGCAGGCACGGGGCGCGAGCCCGCTCCCTGTGAACTGATCCGCCGCATCGAACAGTGGCGGGCGAGCCTCCGGAAGCGGAGATTTCCCTAACCAGGACACGGCGCTGTCTTCCTGAATGCACTGGGCTGAGCATCCACTGAAGGCAGCGCCTGTACCCCTCGGTGGGACGAGGCACGTTGACTACCGTGCCAGTTCCTCCACCGAGCCTGATCACACTGACTTGACAGGGAAGGCCGTCTCCTGTCTCGTCCGGGAGGCCCTCGAGGAAGCCGGCCTTGTCATCGCCCCCGCCGACGTGGAGTTCGTGCACGCCGTACACCTCGTCCACACGCCGGGCGGCCGGCCTCGGCTGCAGTTGGTCTTCCGGGCCCGCCGCTGGGAGGGCACGCCGGAGCTGCGCGAGCCCGACAAGTGCCTCACCTGGCAGTGGTGGCGGCCGGACGCACTGCCCGAGCCGCTCGTCCCCTACGCCCGGGCGGCGATCGACGGAATCCGCGCGGGTCGGCTGTACACGGAGATGGGCTGGGAAGCACGGTGACCCCGGATCCGGTCGCCGCGCGGGCGGAGATGGTCGCCGAGTTGGCGGGGTCCGGGGCCCTGGGGAAGGGCCCGGTGCGGGACGCCCTGCTGGCGCTGCCGCGCGAGGTGCTGATTCCGCAGGCGTACGTCCGGCGCAGCGCCGCCGGCGAACAGCCGCCGCGGTGGGACCTGCTGGACTGGGCCACGCCCCGGGACCGGGAGGAGCTTCTCGCCGTGCTGTACGGCGGGGGCAGTGTGCTGATCCAGCACGACGGGGAGCCGATCCTGGGCCGGACACGCGGTGCCCGGTCGACGGGGTCCATCACGTCGATGTCGACGGTGATGAGTGTGACGGCTTCGCTGTTGCAGGAGCTGGAACTGCGGTGGGCACAGCGGGTGTTGGACGTGGGCACGGGCGCGGGGGTGACCGCCGCGGTGGCGTGTCATGTGTGCGGGGACGCGGGCGTGGTCAGCCTCGACAGGGACCGGCACGTCGTGGACGCAGCCAGAACGCGCCTCGGCGAACTCGGCTACCGGCCGGCCGTGGTGTGCGGCGCCGGTGAAGAGGGCCTGCCCTCCTCCGCGCCGTACGACCGGATCTTCGTGTCGTTCGCGGTGCCTCGCGTGCCGGATGCGCTGGTCGATCAGCTTGCTCCCGGAGGCCGCCTCCTCCTGCACGTCACCACCGCGTCCCCGTCGTGGCCCGGGCTTGCGGTCGTCACCCGGGAACCGGACGGACGGATCGCGGCGGAGCTTCGGGCCGTTGAGTTCGCGCACCGTGCCGGGCACGGCATGGAGCGGATCGTTCTCAGCCGGGCGTTCCTGGAACGGATCGCCGGCGAGCCGGGCCGTACGACTCGGCGGAGCCGTACTGCCCCGCCGGCCGACACCGCGCGGGGCCTGTAGCTGGCCGTGGGCCATCTGTACGGCGGGTTGGTGCGGGACTTCGGCGCCAGGCCCGATCAGCTGGTGATCGGTGCGCCCGGCTGCGGCTCATGGCTGCGGGTTCGGCCCGACGGCACCGGTCTGTGGGCCGTCACCACCTCCGGACCCCGTGACATCTGGGACGAGATCCAGGACGTCGCTGTCCGGTAGCGTGGGGCCGGTGAGCCCGGCAGCTATCCGCTGGTCATCGACCCGGGCGGCGCACAGCGGGCGGCCACGCGCTGCGGCCGACTGTCCTGGCAGCTCGTCGAGCCGCCGGTGCGCGCCGACGGGAGCCCACGGTGACCCGACCGGGCTGGCACTCGCGCACCTCTGGTGCCACGAGAGAGGCTTCGCCCTGTGACCGTATCCCCTTCGTCGCCCTCATCCCCCTCACAACCACCGAGCCTGCTCGCGGTCTTCGCGCACCCGGACGACGAGTCCCTGGTCGCCGGCGGCGTGCTCGCGCAGCACGCCGACGCGGGAGCACGCACCGCCGTTGTCACCGCGACCTGGGCCTCGGGCAGCCATCGTGCCGCGGAACTCGCCGACGCCCTGCGCATTCTGGGAGCCGGTGAGCCCCGCTTGCTGGGGTACGCGGACGCCCGGGTACCCGAGTCGGCGCCCGGTCGGGCACGGTTCTGCGACGCTCCCCTCGACGAGGCCGTCGAGAAGCTCGTGCGGCACCTGCGTGAGGTCCGCCCGGACATCGTCGTGACCCACGATGCGTACGGCGGTCTGTCCGGCCACCCGGACCACGTACACACCCACCGGGTGACCCTGCTCGCCGTGCAGGCCGCAGGACTTGAGCACCGGTACCCCGATGCGGGGGAACCGTGGCAGCCCGGCGCGCTCTACCTGGCCACGCATCCGCACTCGGGCGTTGCCGAGCTGGGCGGGCTCATGACCCGGGTCGGCAAGTCCGTGCTCGGCGTGCCGGACGAGTGGGTGACCGCCACGGTCGACGTGCGTCCGTGGCTGGAGCAGAAGTGGTCCGCCATCCTGGCGCACCGAAGCGAAGTGGCTCGCGAGCGCCCGCTCCCCGGCATCCTGTCCCGTCTGTCGGCCGAGGCTCGGCGACGGATCCTCGCCACGGAGTACTACACACGACTGGAGGTCGCGCCCACAGGCCGTGGCCTGGAGAGGCTGACAGCCTGACGCGTTCCGGGGCACATGCAGCAGACCCGCCGTCCCACCCTCGGCGCAGGCCACCGCTTGCACACACCGTAAGCTGCGTCCGGTTGCGCGATGTACGGGGAGGCGCGAGTGGGGCGGGACACGGTCCTCGGTGGCCGGTACGAGCTGATCGAGAGGCTCGGGCAGGGCGGTATGGGAACGGTCCACCGAGGAGTGGACCAGCGGCTCCGGCGTACCGTAGCGGTGAAGCTGCTCTCCCCCGCGCTGGCCCACGACCCTCAGTCGCGAGCCCGCTTCCGGCGTGAGGCACACGCGGCCGCCGCGTTGAACCACCCGGCCGTGGCCACCATCCATGACGTCGGCGAGGAGCCTGACCCGGACGGCCCACGGCCCTACCTGGTCATGGAGTACGTGCAGGGCACCACCCTCGCCGAGGCCCTCCGCGACGGACCGCTGCCCGTCGTGGAGGCGATCAACGCGGCGTGCGCGGTACTGGACGCGCTGGGGCACAGTCATGAGCGCGGCATCGTGCACCGGGACATCAAGCCGTCCAACATCATGCTTGCCGGGCCCGACAGCGTGAAGGTCCTCGACTTCGGTATCGCGAAGGCATTCACCGAAGCCGCCACCCGCATCACCGGCAGCGGTGCGGCCATCGGCACACCCGCGTACCTCTCGCCCGAGCAGATCAACGGGGCGGAGGTCGACCACCGCGCGGATCTGTACGCGATGGGGTGCCTGCTGTACGAACTGCTCAGCGGCCGGCCGCCGTTCCGTGGTGCCTCACCGTTCGCCGTCATGCATCAGCACCTGTCCGCCGAACCCGAGCCGGTGTCGCAGCTCCGGCCGCAGATACCGCCGGCCGTGGAGGCGGTGATCCAGCGCGCCCTGCGCAAGGACCCGGAGGAGCGGTTCGCCGACGCCGGGCAGATGCGTGCGGCGCTCGCCGACGCCCTCGCACAGGCGGCCATGCCGACGGTCCAGGCCGCCGCCCCTGTTGGCCCGGCTCCTCTCTCCGACGGTCGAACCCCGCTGCGGGAGCGGTTCCGGATATCGCTGCGCCCCTCGGCCCAGGGCGCGTTGGCCGTGCTCGGTTGTCTGTTGTCGTGGCTGTGCGCGCGTGGCGAGTTGGTGGAGACGGACCACTTCGGCCACGTGGCCGTCGCCGCCGCCGTGTTGGGCGTGGTGACGCTTCCGTGGTCGGCACGCCTGTCGTGCGCGGTGGGCTGGGGGCCGGTGGCCGAGGCCGTGGCGGTCAACTCCGAACTGCGGCGCGCCAACGACGGGTGGGACCACTCGTACGTCGGCATCGCAGCCCTGCTGGGGCTGACCGCCGTCTGCTGCCTCGTCGGCGCGGCACGCAGCCGGGAGCGCGGTGGCGGCTCACTGGTCGCCTTCTGGTTCAGCGCCACCGCATCGGTCTGGTACTTCCTCGACGACCTGCACAAGCTGTTCGTCTTCTATCTGCTGCTGTCTCTGGTGGCCGGTGCCGCCCTGGTGTGGGAGGCCGTCGGGCTCGCCCGGCGTCGGGCCGACGCCGGGCGAGCCGTTGCCGAGGGCCGTCCGTCGACATGGCACCGCCTCGTAGCAGGCGCACGACCGCGCTGAGCCACCCCGTCGGCGCGGAAGGCCCGACGTCCTCCGGGTACGGTCTGGCGGGCAGTGGAGTTGGTCGGCTCAGCGTCCGGCGGCCGCGTTCCAGTCGACCAGCTGCACGATGACGCCGTTGGGGTCGCGGACCTGGAAGGCGCGCTCGCCCCACTCCTCTTCGGTCAACGGCATGGTGATCGTGACGCCTTCGGCGCGCAGGCGTGCCAGTTCGCCTTCGAGGTCGTCGACGACGAAGGCGAGGATCAGACCCGCGGCGTGCTCCTCACGCTGGTCCGCCGGAAGCGTCGCCAGCCCTCGCCGCAGAAACAGGACGTTCATGCCCACGTCGTCACGCGTCAGGGACGCGAACCCGTCGGCGCTCATCTCCTCTCGGAAGCCGAAGTGTTCGAGGAGGAAGGCGGCGGAGCCGGGGACGTCGTCGACGTTGAGCGACACGGCGCTGGAAGTGACCTTCACGGGGACTCCTTCAGAGGTGACGCGTCTCAGATGCCCGGTGGCACGTGCACTCTGCGCATCGCACATCTCTGTACGTCGTATAGAATACAACGTACAGAGATTTCGTACGAGAAGATTGTCCCCGTGCCGACGGAACGAACCAGCGCGGGCGACCCGGCCCGAACCCTGCAACTGCTGTGGCGACGCTCCGCCCCCGACCGCCGACGCGGTCCACGCCGCGGGCTGAGCGTGGACGCGGTGGTCGAGGCAGCCACCGCGATCGCCGACGCCGAGGGCCTGGACTCGGTGACCATGCGCCGAGTGGCCCAGGAACTCGGCGTGGTGCCCATGACGCTGTACACCTACGTCCCCGGCAAGGCCGAACTCCTCGACCTCATGCTCGACGCCGCCTATGCCCGTATGCCCCGTACGGACACCACCGGACAGGCTTGGCACCGACGCGTCATGGCCGTCGCCGAGGAGAACAAGGCCCTCTTCGAACAGCACCCTTGGGCCGCGGCCGTGTCCACTGCCAGGCCTCCGCTCGGGCCGGGGCTGATGGGCAAGTACGAGCACGAGTTGTCCGCACTCGACGGCCTGGGCCTCAGCGACGTCGAGATGGACGACTGCCTGACCTATCTGCTCACCTTCGTCCAGGCATGCGCCCGCACAGCCGCCGACGCCCGCGCCGCCCAGCACGACAGCGCCATGAACGACCAGCAGTGGTGGGAGGTGAACGCCCCGCCCCTGGCCCGGGTCCTCGACGAGAACGCCTACCCCACGGCCGTCCGCGTCGGAGCGGCGGCAGGCGCCGCACACGGCAGCGCCTACGACCCCGATCACGCGTACACCTTCGGCCTGCAACGCCTCCTCGACGCCTTCACCGCACTCATCGACGAAGGCCGTAGTGCGGACGCGAACGCGCCGGCGCGCAAACGCGACGCCGACGCCTCATGAACCGGCCCCGTCGCACCCTGGCCAGGCCACCGTCGTCCCGTGATGAGAGGCGTGCGCGGCGATAGCGCACATGCCTCGTTGTAGCGCGCTCACCTCGTCATACGTCCGCCTATGTACGCCCTTCTGCCCCCTGTTCGCCCCTTAGGTGCGTTTGGGCCGAATTATGGCCCAACTGCCGTCCGACGCCGAGACGATCGTCAGCGAAGGGGCTCCCGTCTTCGGAACCCCACAGGACGATAAGGACACCTATGCGAGGCAAGCAGGCGATCGGCGCGGGCGTACTGGCCCTGGCCCTGGTATCCGGACTCGGATGGGCTGCCCAGGCCACCACCGGCGAGTCCGCCACCGACCAGATCACGGCGAGCAAGGCAGGTCCGGCACGGGCCGCCGCCGTGGACGGTTACCAGATCGTCAGGCTCCCCGGCGCCAATGTGCCCAACTTCCAACGCCGCACGGTCTCTTGCCCGGCGGGCAAGAGGGTCATCGGCGGCGGCGCCGAGGCTCAGGGCAACGACGCGATTCTGGTCGGCAGCTTCCCCACCGACAACGGAACGGGCTGGGTCGGCCTGGGCCGGCAGAACAACTACTCCAGCGTAGGCATCACGGTGTACGCGATCTGCGCCAACGCCTGACCGACCCGGCACAATGGGTGGTTCCCCGCTGGCGGTCAGCGGGGAGCCACCCCCCGACATCAGCGGCCGGTACGTACTCAGCCGTGGTCCGGCAGGGGGCCGGACACCTGGTAGTGGCTGATGTACCAGCGGTCCTGGACGCGCGTGACCAGCACGCCGAGGTTGAGTCTCTTCGTGGGACGGTCGACGAACATGAAGTCGACGGCCAGATAGCCAAGTACGAGGTCCTCGCCGAGGCGTCTGGTTTCGAGGATCCGGTAGTCGAGCGTCATTCCGAGGGGCTGGGAGTCGTAGTACTCCGCGACGCCCGGCCGTCCGACGCTGTAGGGGCGCAGTCCCTGGAAGATCGCGTCCTCGGTGAAGACGGAGGCCACCCGCTGGGGTTCGTGCCTCTCGATGGCGTCCTTCCACTGGTCGAGCACCTGGCGCAGGACCGGTTCGCAGCCCGCATCTGTCGTGTTGTACATCGGATCCCTCCGGTCGGGCGAGTTCGAGGTCGGGGCGGGGCGGGCGGCCGGGCGGCTGTGGTGCCGCCCGGCCGGTTCGGGGCTGCGCCCGGCTCAGTGGCCCGCGCTCATGCCTCCGTCGACGTGGAGGATCTCGCCGGTCACGAACGGGGCCTGCTCCAGGTAGAGCACGGCGTCGACGATGTCGCTCAACTCGCCCATCCGGCCGACCGGGTGCAGGTCCGCAAGGAACTCATGGGTCTCCTCGGCATGCATGGGGGTCTTGATGGTGCCCGGCGACACCGCGTTGGTGCGGATGCCGCGGCGGGCGTACTCGATGGCGAGGGACTTGGTCGCGGACTGCAGGCCGCCCTTGGTCAGAGAGGCCAGCACCGAGGGCACCTTGGAGTCAGCGCTGTCCACCAGGCTGGTCGTGATGTTGACGATGTGACCGCCGCCCTGGGCGAGCATCTGCTCGACCGCCAGCTGAGTGATGCGGAAGAAACCGTTCAGGTTCACGCCGATCACGGCCGCATAGTCGTCGAGGGTGTAGTCGGTGAAGGGCTTGGCGACGAAGATGCCCGCGTTGTTCACCAGGGTGTCGACCCGGCCGAACCGCTCCACCGCGGCGGAGATGACACGGTCGGCGGTGGAGTGATCCGCGATGTCCCCCTGGACGGTGACGACCTCCGCGTCGTCCGAGGGTGCGATGGTGCGGGAGGTGGCGACGACCGCGTACCCGAGTGCCCGGTAGCCGTCCACCAGTCCGGCGCCGATGCCCTGTGACGCGCCGGTGATGACGGCGACCTTCTGCTGCGCAATGCTCACGGTGATCTTCACTTTCGAGGTGGGAGGACTGTTTCAGGACCGGAGGAAGAATCACTAGCCGACCGGTCGACTATTCGACGATAGGCAGCCGTGCGACCGCGAGGCAACGGTTGTCGGCCCCTGCGCTGGGACTCGATTCCTCCCGTCTGAGAGGCCGTGGCTCTCAGTGCAGGTGAGGACGTCGCAGGTGGAGGACCACGGATCGCATCGGCACGGAGGGGCTGCGTCGGCGCCGTGGAACGGGCTTCCGTCAGCGGGGACCCGGCCCCTACTGCCGGTACGGGTCGCCGGCGGGCAGCCAGGCGTCGGCGGTGTGTATGCCGAGGTCCGCGACGCCGTCACACAGGGCGTCCATGGCGGCGACGACCGCCGCGCGGGTCTCGTCCTCGCGCCGGACCAGGGACCAGGTCCAGTAGACCTCGGGGGCGACGACGGGGCGTCGCACCAGGTCGGCCGGGAGCGCGCAGGTCTGCCCCTTGGGCGAATTGATGATCGGACGGTCGCAGCGGCGGACGTGGTCGAAGAAGGCCGGGCCGGTGATGCCGCCGTCCGAGATGGGCACGGCTCGGGCTCCGGTGTCACGGGCGAGTTCTTCGGCGTAGACGTTCCAGGAGGACCAGGACGTGATGTCGTCGTCGAGGAGGACCGCGGTGTCGCGGGCCTGTACGGGGCTGGTGTCGTCTCCCTTGGCAACGGCGTAGAGCCGATCGGCGCCGAGGAGCCGGGCGTTCAGGCGGTGCCGTTCCACGTCCTCGGCCCGTACCCAGCACACCGCGAGATCGAGGCTGCCGTCGGCCACCCGGGCTGCCTGGGTGTGCGAGGGGGCGACCCAGGCGTCGATGTGGATCTGAGCCGCAGCGGAGGTACGTACGGTCAGATCTCCGGGCAGCCAGTTGACGTAGCCGAGCCGGACCGGTTCGGAGCCGGACAGCCGGCCTGCGCGGCGCTGGAGGTCATCCGCCCGTTCCAGCAGGGCACGGGTGTGCGGGAGCAGCTCCGCACCGGCCGGAGTGAGGGACACCGAGCGGCGATCGCGGTCGAAGAGGCGCACCCCGAGGTCGCGTTCGAGGGCCTTGATCTGCTGGGAGAGGGAAGGGCCCGCGATCAGAAGCCGCGCGGCGGCCCGGCCGAAGTTCAGCTCCTCGGCCACCGCGATGAAATACCTGAGTTGGCGAAGCTCCACGCCCGCCATGCTACGCGCGCTGGGAGGTGTCACCTATCAGCAAGGAGGGCACCGGTCGTGGCAACGTCCCTGGTGGCAGGGCCAGGATGGAGACACGAAGGCGAGGACGGGGCCGGACGGCCCGACGACGCGGATCCAGTGACTCCGGTGTGGATCCGAGAGGAGCGAGGAGATGCCAGAGTTCCTGGTTCAGATCACCACCACCATCCCCGAGGGCGTCGGTGAGGACGAGGTCGGGCGGCGCCGGGCCGCCGAGGCCGTCCGCGCGGCGGAACTGGCCGCCTCCGGCCATCTGTACCGGCTGTGGCGTCCGGTCGGCGAGCTGCGCAGCATCGGCATCTGGCGGGCCGCCGACGAGGCCGAGCTGCACGAGAAGGTACTCGGCACGCTGCCGCTCCGGTCCTGGATGACCTTCACTGTCACCGCGCTGGTGCCCCACCCCAACGACCCGGACACCGTCGGCGCGACGCAGTGACCGGCGCCGGTGCCGCGGCCATCGCCGACATCCATGGCTGCCGCGCCAAGGCCTTCATCAACCAAGATCCGCACCGCGTCAGAGGGATATCCACATGAGTTCGCCGGCCTTGGGCCTGTCGTCCGTTCGTCCGCACCGCCCGCTGCACTCGCCGCGCGGCCACGCGGCCCAGGCCGCCGCGGCACTGGCGGCGGGCATGGGCGTCGGCCGGTTCGTCTACACGCCGATCCTGCCGCTGATGCACGCGCAGGCAGGGCTGTCCGCGAGTGCCGGTGCGAATCTGGCCACCGCCAACTATGTCGGCTACCTCGTCGGCGCGCTCGCGGGGATTCTCGTCCCGGCGCTGGTCCGCTCCCGTCTGCTCCTGCGCGTCTCCCTGGTGGTACTGACCGCCACTCTGGCGGGGATGCCCACCGTCCACAGCACCGCCGTATGGCTCGCGCTCCGGCTGCTCGCCGGGATCACCAGCGCCCTGATCTTCGTCATCGCGGTCAACTCCCTGCTCGGCCACCTCAGGCAGCACCCCGCCCACCTGACCGGTTGGGCCTTCGGCGGCGTCGGCGCCGGGATCGCCCTGTCCGGACTGGTCGTCCTCTTCCTGCGTGCGTTCGGTGACTGGCGCGCCGCCTGGTGGGCCTCGGCCGCGCTCTGCGCGCTCATGGCCGTCGCCTGCTGGACCTTGCGTCCCGAGGAAGCGCCCGCACCCTCCGGCGGTGAGACGGGCTCACGTCCCAGGACGCGGGTACACCGCTGGTTCAGCGCTCTGTTCATCAGCTACACCCTGGAGGGCATCGGGTACATCGTCGCCGGCACCTTCCTCGTCGCCGCGATCGGACAGGGTTCCCCGGGCTGGGTCGGCAGCGGCGCCTGGGTGCTGGCCGGACTGGCCGCCGTGCCGTCCTCGGCACTGTGGGCATGGCTCGGGCGTCGCTGGTCCCGCCCCGGCCTGCTGCTCACCGCGCTGGTCATCCAGGCCGTAGGCATCGCCCTGCCCGCCGTCGTCGGCGGGGTGCCGGCCGCGCTGGTCTCCGCGGTCCTGTTCGGCGCGACGTTCATCGGCGTCAGCACCCTCGCCCTGGCCGCGGGCGCCCATCTGCGGTTCCCGCGGTCGGTCGCGCTGCTGACGGCCGGCTACTCCGTCGGCCAGATCCTCGGCCCGCTGGCCGTCACCCCCTTGCTCCACCACGGCTACCACCAGGCCCTGATCCTGGCCTCGGTGGTGGTCCTGGCCGCCGCGGTCGCCGCCGCCGTGCTCCGCGTCGGCTTCCCCCACACGATGCCGGACGTAGAACGGACCCCGGCGGCACGGTCTGCCGGACAGGTGGGGCAGTCCGCACCGGCGTACACCCTCCCCGTACCGGACGAGGGCCAGGCCTGAGGAAACCTGGCCGCCGCAGCCGCCGGGAGCAATCGCGCAGGCGAGGACCGGGCCTCAGACGCCGGCCACTGCCTCCTGCGTCGGCCGTCCGCCGAGCAGGGCCAGGCAGTTGGGCCACAGGGGGCCGAGCCGGTCCGTGTTGTTGTACAGCTTGGCGAACATCACCTGGCCCTCCAGCTGCGCGACCACGGACCGCGCGGCTTCCCGGGTGTCGGTCACGGCGACCTCGCCACGCTGCCGGGCCTCGACGACGACCGCGTCGACCATGTCCACCTGCGCATCGAAGATCTGCTGAAGCCGGGAGCGGATGGCCTCTGTCTGGTTGCTCAGCTCCAGGGAGAGGTTCCCGAACAGACAGCCCGAGACCGTCCCGCAGCTCTGCTTGCCGACACGTTGCTCGGCCTCCGTCTCTTCGAGCAGCCGGCGCAGCCGTTGGAGCGGTGGCGCGTCGCCGGTCAGAATGCGCGTCCACGCGGCTCTCTGGCCGGTCCAGTGCTCGTCGATGACGGCCAGCGCCAGAGCCTCTTTGGACTCGAAGAAGTAGTAGAAGCTGCCCTTGGGCACCCCGGCCGCCTTGCAGATCTCGGCCACGCCCAAGGCCGAGTAACCACGCAGCTCGATGAGTGACTGCGCGGCGCCGAGTATCTTCTCCCGCGCGTCGCTGGTCCGTCCCATGGGGGGAGTGTACGTCCCGTACAGCCCTATTACTAGACCGGTCGGCTAGTCAGGTCGCGGGGTGCACCGGTCGGCCACCTGGACGCTCAGTGGGAAGCGCTCGGTTTGCGGTCGACCGGGGTGACGGGGGCGACGGTCTCCATGAGAGTGCGGCGGGGGCCGGACCAGGGGGCGGGGACGGCGTCGAGGACGTAGGCGAACCGGTAGGCGAGGTGTTCGTAGTTGATGCGCCAGCCCCGGAAGTGCGGCCACGCCTCCTCGGGGGTGCGTTCGACGGAGTAGCCGTTCGATTTCACGTGGGCCACGGCCGCGGCGAAGTCCTCGTACGTGAGGCGGATGGCCGTGTCGGGCGAGGGGTCGGACTCGTACGGGATGCGCCAGACGTCGGCGATGTCGCGCAGGCAGCCGAAGCCGGCCCGCAGCGCGAGGCGGGCCTCCGCCTGCGGGCGGCCGGGGTTGAGGGCGAGTTGCATGGCGGCGGCGTCCATGACGGCCAGCAAGGAGACGATCCAGCTTCGGTCGCAGCGAGGGGATCGGAAGCGGCTGAGGATGACATAGCTGGTGTGACTCTCACTGACCTCGGCCGACCAGCGCTCCCAGTTGCGGAACAGCTCCCTCATGCTGCCGGTGAGCCCGACCTGCCCGTAGCGGGCGAGGATTTCCGGCCCCCAGGACGGGCTGCCGGCCCGTGCCCCCAGCATGGTCACCTCGGCCTCCCGGCGGGAGTACGCGCCGTAGAGGGTCGGCAGATAGCCGACCTGGAGGCCGATGACGATCGGGCCGGTCGCGGCGGCACAGAAGTCGAGAACGGTCAGGCCCACCCGACGGCCACTGGCGAATCCGAGCGTGAAAAGGGCAACTCCCGTCTCCCGCAGGGCGTCCAGGACGCCGTAACCGCTGATCGCCACCTGGAGCATCGCATAGCCCAGCCAGAGGGCGATCAGCCAGCCGATCAGATGGAACAGGATGGACACGGCCGCCACAGGGGTCAGCGCACGGTGTTTGCCCTCGGGCGTACGGCAGCGGTCCGCCAGGAACTGAAACGGCACGTACACCATCTTGTGCAGCATCCGCGTGAAGCTGGAGCGGGTCGGCTGCGCGATCACCAGGGTCCGGAGCACCGAGGAGAACGTCCCCAGGACGACCAGCGCCCCGACGATGCCGATCAGGACGCGCAACAGTCCTCCCTCCGAAGGCCACGGCCCGGCAGGACGTCAACCATACAGTGACCGTCCGCGCACACTCCGCACACAAATTCAAATTCAGTTGAATGTTGCACCACACGGCTTGATGGTTTAGCCTTCAACCATGCGCCGCAAGCGCACATCTCCTTGATTTCTGAGATGCACAGTTCAAACGAAAGCTAGCCACGCACCATGGGCTTTTTCCGTCGCAACACAGACAGCACTGCTGGATTGGAGACCACCCCCGTGACTTCCCCCGTCAAGCTCGCGGTCATCTACTACTCCTCGACCGGTTTCAGCGCCGAGATCGCGAAGGAGATCAGCGCGGCGGCAGAGAAGGCCGGGGCTGAGGTTCGGCTGCTGAAGGCCGCGGAGCTGGCCCCCGAGGCGGCCATCGCCTCCAACGAGGCGTGGGCCGCCCACGCCGCCGCCAGCGCCGGCATCCCGGTGGCCACCCCCGCCGACGTCGAGTGGGCCGACGCCGTGATCTTCGGCTCTCCGACCCGCTTCGGCAACATCGCCTCGCAGCTCAAGCAGTTCATCGACACCCTCGGCGGCCTGTGGGCCCAGGGCAAGCTCGCCAACAAGGTCTACAGCGGCTTCGCCACCACCGCCACCGCCCACGGCGGCCAGGAGTCCACGCTCCTCGCGCTGTACAACTCCATCCACCACTTCGGCGGCATCATCGTCTCCCCCGGCTACACCGACCCGGTGAAGTTCGTCGACGGCAACCCCTACGGCACCTCGCACGTCGACGCCCAGGGCAACAACCCGATCGGCGACGACACCCGCAACTCCGCCCGCCACCAGGCCGAGCGCGTCATCCAGATCGCCGGGGCCCTCAAGGCCGGTCTCTCCGCCTGAGCCGTACTCAGCACCGCGTCCGCGCCGACAGGGGCACTCTCCCTGTCGGCGCGGTCGTGCGTCGGCGGGGTGCTCGGCGCGGTCGGGCGGTGCGTGGGTGCGCGCCGGCGGGTCATGACCCGCCGGCCGTCCGTGCCGGCAGATAGTGGGAGACCCTGCGCGAGGTCGCGGACTCCACCATGGCCCGCGTCCTCTCCTCGACCTCCCCGTCGAAGCCGGTGAGCCGGCCGCCGTGCTGCCGCAGCGCTGGGCCGTTGCGGCGTGGGGAGCCGGACCTACTGCTTGATCATGGAGTGGGCATAGGCCACACCCAGTCCGTAGGCGCCGGCGTGCTCCATGACGACCTCGGAGACTGCGTCGTAGGTCTCTGTGCAGCCCCAGTCCCGCTGCCATTCGAGCATGGTGGTCAGCCAGGTCGTCGTGACGATGCCGTGCTGGGTGATCCGTCGCAAGGCGTTCTCGTGAGCTTCGAGCGACACACCGCCGCAGGCGTCGGTGGGGACGTAGACCTCGTAGCCCTGTGCTCTGGCGGACAGGCCGGCGAGCGCGATGCACACCTCGGTCCACAGGCCCGCCATCACGATCTTGGGGCGGCCGGTCGCCTTGACCGCGTCGACGACCCGTGCGTCCTCCCAACAGTTCATCGTGGTGCGGTCGATGGGCTCCACACCGGGGAACTGGTCCGCCAGCGGGCCGAGGAGGGGGCCGGAGAAGGTCCTGGCCGCGACCGTCGTGAGAACGACGGGGACGTCGAAGACCTTGGCGGCCTTGGCCAGACCCACGGTGGCGTTGATGATGTCGCCGCGGTCGGCGCTGGTGGTGCCGAAGAACATCTGCGGCTGATGGTCCACCAGCAGCACGACGCTGTCCTGTGGAGTCAGCAGAGACGGGGCGGGATCGGGCTTGACGTCTTGGATGTTCACCATGGGGCTCTGCCTTCCGGCTGGGTGTGGACGGGCCGGTCACCGCTCCGGCTCGCCGTCTCGTCGGCGGCCTCGCGGTGGCGCTGTCACAGGACGAAACAGGGGTCGAAGACCTCGCCGGCGGCAGAGGCGCCGTTGTCGTCGGCGAAGCCTCGGACGATGCGCCATTGACGGTGTTCCTCGGACGCGGCGGCGGCCTCGACCACGGACTGCGCCTGGTTCACCCCGGAAGGGGGGCTCGGGAACATCGTGTGGTGGTAACCGCCGTAGTACGCCACCGGGCTCCAGGACGGCTCCACGCCGGGCAGGGGCGCGGCCAGTCCCTCGAACTCGCCCGCGGCGTACACGATGCGTCCGCCGACGACGGTCAGCAGGGACTCGATGTGCGAGATGTCCTCCTCCGGTACGGAGAAGTAGTCCTCCGACAGCACGGCCAGGTCGGCGTAGCAGCCCTCTTTGAGAACGCCCTTGACGTCGGCCTCGCCGGTGAGTTCGGCGCCGGCGACGGTGTACATCCGCAGGGCCGTCGCCCGGTCGACCCGGTTCTCGGCGGACGCCAGTTGTCTGCCGCCGATGGTGCGTCCGCGGAGCAGCCATTCCAGGGCCAGCCACGGGTTGTAACTGGACACCCGCGTCGCGTCGGTGCCGGCACCGACCCGCAGGCCGCGCTCGAGCATCTTGCGGATGGGCGGGGTGTGCGACGCCTGGGCCGCGCCGTAGCGGTCGGCGAAGGCCGTGCCCTGGAACATCATCCGGTTCTGGACGGACAGGGCGCCGCCCAGCGCGGCGATCCGGTCGAGGCTGGTCTCGGAGACGGTCTCGGCGTGGTCGAAGAACCAGGGCACACCGCGCGGGAAGCCACCGTCCGCCGCCACCCTGTCGAACACGTCGA
Organism: Streptomyces sp. NPDC002573; assembly: GCF_042889625.1. NCBI lineage: Bacteria > Bacillati > Actinomycetota > Actinomycetes > Kitasatosporales > Streptomycetaceae > Streptomyces > Streptomyces sp. NPDC002573. Next base: position 96,728 of record NZ_JBIARC010000015.1, read on the forward strand.
GGTTGGCGCGGATGGTCTCGTCGTAGGTGGCGTGCAGCCGGAAGCCCCATCCGTTGTCGAGCAACAGGCGTACCGCCGCTTCGAGTTCGCTGTCGGCGGGGTCCGGCCGTAGCGGTCGCGGCTCGGTGAAGTTCTCGTAGTCCGCGGGCGACCAGGCGAGATTCTCCCCGGCTCCGTTCAGGCGCAGCCACTCGTCGCCGTCGCCGGGCCGGACCATGCCGATCCACCGCCGCAGGTCATCCAGTTCCTGGCCGGGGGTCTGCGGGAACAGGTGGTAGGCGATGCGCATGGTCAGCAGGCCCTGCTCGGCCAGCTTCATGACGGCCCCGTAGTTCTCGGGGAAGTTCTGGAAGCCGCCGCCTGCGTCGATGGCACTGGTCAGGCCCAGCCGGTTCAGCTCGTGCAGGAAGTGCCGGGTGGAGCCGACCTGTTGTTCCTCGTCCAGCTTGGGCCCCTTGCCGAGGGTGGCGTACAGCAGGCCTGCGGCGGGGGCGGCCAGCAGAAGACCCGTGGGCTCCCCCGCGTGGTCGCGGACGATCTGTCCCCCGGGAGGCGGGACGCTGTCCTTGGTGAGGCCGGCCGCTCTGACTGCGGCCCGGTTGAGAATGGCTGACTGGTACAGGTGCAGCACAAAGACAGGGGTGTCCGGGGCCGCCGCGTTGAGCTCCGCCACGGTGGGCAGCCGCCGCTCGGCGAACTGTTCGCCGGTCCAGCCGCCCACGACGCGCACCCATTGGCCTCTGGGGGTGCGTCCGGCCTGGTCGCGGAGCATCCACAAGGCCGTGCGCAGTGAGGGGACGCCGTCCCAGCGCAGTTCGAGCAGGTAGTTCAGACCGCCTCGGATGACATGCAGATGCGAGTCGTTGAGCCCGGGGATGATCCTCCGGTTGAGTGCGTCCACCACCCGGGTGTCGGTCCCGACGAAGCCGGCGATGTCCTGGTCGTCACCGACGGCGACGATACGGCCGCCGCGAATCGCGAGGGCCGCGGCGGCCGGACGGGCGGTGTCTCCGGTGTGCACGCGGCCGTTGCGGATGACCAGGTCGGCCGGTTCGCGGGTGCGGGGATCGGGAGCGATGCCGTCGACCGGCATGGCGTTGATCATGTGCATCTCCGGACGGGTTGTGACCGCTGCAGTACGTGCTGCACGGGCCGGCCTTCGACGATCGGGCGCAGGTCATGTCCGCCGCACGTCAGCGGTTCCGGACGCCCGGGCGAAGAGACCGACAAGACCGAAGAGACCGAAGAGACATCGAGGCTCCGGTCGACGTCGAGAGAGAGGCCTCGACAGTGCATTCCATACAGGTGAATATCAATGGAGACACCAGTAAAAGGCGCCTACTGGGATGTTAGCCGCGCCCGTGCGAACTGCCACCTGTCCGCCTCCTGGCACCGACCGACGGAGGCCCGAATCGGTCAGAGATGCGTCACCGGACACCGGCGTTTACGGTGGGTGAGTACATGACCCCGTTGTGTACGCAGGCGCGCCGCGAGCACGGCTCGCCCTTCTTGAGCGCCGCGCCCGGAAGGAATCGCCCAGCAGGAATCCTGACAGCCTTTGTGGCCCAGAGGAGCAGGCAGCCATGAGAGACCGCGCTCTCGCTCACGTCCTCCCCGTCGCACTCTCCGCCGCCCTGCTTGTCGTCCCAGCGGCCGCCACCTCGGCGGAGACCCTTCCCCGCGCCGGGCTGAGCGCTCCCAGCGAGATCGCCGTCGGCCCTCAGTACGACACGACACACGTGTATGTCGAACCCGGCAAGATGGCTGTGTTCACCGCCAGCTGGAAGGCGACCTTCGGCGGGACGAACACCGCCGTCACGGTCACCGGTGTCACCCCCACACCCAGCCGGACCAAGTCCCGGCTCATCTTCTCGCCCGTCGGAACCCTGTCGGTCTTCGACTTCCAGACGCCCGTCCCGTACCCGTTCGGGGCTGAACGGACCGGCTGGCTGCTGAAGGACTTCGACGCCGGCATCCGGCACGCGCGGGCCAGCGGCGCGCATCTCCTCGTCTCCCCGTTCTCCGACCCCATCGGGCGGGACGCGGTCATCCAGTTCCCCGGCGGAATCAACACGCAGGTCTACTGGCACACCACCGCGCCGTCGTACCCGCCGCTTGCGACAGTGCCGGAGAACCGGGTGTACGTCTCGGCCGACGCGGTCGACGCCTACCTGCGCTCCTATGTGAGGTTCACCGGCGGATCGGTCGTCTCGGACAACCGGCGTGCGGACGCGGGTGACATCGGTCTGCCCGGCAAGACGTACCGGCGGATCAGCCTGTCCTCCCCCTTCGGGAAGACCCTCATCATGGTGACCGACGGGCACCTGCCGTATCCCTTCGGGCGAGAGGTCACCGGCTACGAGGTGACGCACCTGGCGGACACGCTGGCCAAGGCCAAGTCGAGCGGAGCGAAGGTGCTTTGGGGGCCGCGCTCCGCGGCCGGTCATGGCAGCGCCATCGTGCAGTTCCCGGGGGGCTACATCGCCGAGATCCACGATTAGCGCTGCGACCGGCGCTACGCACGGGTCTACTGGTGCCCGTCCGCGAGGAACGCACAGACGATGGCATTGAACGCACGCGGCGCCGTCATGGGCATCAGATGCCCGACGTGCGGAACGACGGACAGATGGGCCCCCGGGATGGCCGCCGCGGCGCGTCGGGCGTCCGGCAGGCTGCCGCGATCCCGTTTTCCGCACAGCACGAGCGTGGGTGCGGCGATCCTCGGCAGTACCTGGGACAGGTCACTCGCTTCCAACGCGTCCAGCACGTCGATCCACCCGGCACGATCGGGCAGGTCGGAGACCGCGCGGACCAGCCGGCCTGGACGACGCCGTTCGAGCCGAAGCCGCCGTGGCGACGTCCTGCCCGGTGCTATCTCGGGGCCACCGGACAGAACCAACCGGGCGATGAGGTCCGGGTGTTCAGCTGCCGTCCGTGCCGCCACGATCGCCCCGAGAGAGTGGCCGCACAGGTGAACAGGTCCTGGACGCCGGGCGATCTCGGCGACGCACTCCACGGCCGCCGGCAAGCTGAACGGCCCCGGTGCGCCGCCGAAGCCCGGCAGATCGGGTGCGACGAGGTGGAAGTCATCGGACAGCGCATCGAGCTGGCGTCGCCACATCCGCCCGCCCTGCCCGGTACCGTGCACCAGGACCAGCGCCGGACGCTCCGCACAGCCTCCCGAGATTTTTCCAGATTTTTTCAGAACGATGATCCATCCCTGAAGTCCGTACGTACTTCCTGGCGAAGCAAGCCGCTCACGCCTGGAGGCAATCATGCCCATCTCCCGGAACATGGCAGGAACCGTCTTTGTGGCGGGTGCGCTGGGTCTGACCCTCACCGCCCTCGCCTACCCCGCCATGCTCGGCGTCCAGACCACGTCGAGTTCTCCGGACCGCGTCATCGCCAACACCCCTTACGGTCCGCTGACCGAGGCGGACCGTGACTTCGTGGTCAAGGTGCGCTCGGCCGGCCTGTGGGAGTACCCGCTCGGCGAGATCGCGTTGAAGAAGGGGTCCACGCCGGAGATGAGGGAGGCCGGCAAGCACCTGATCGTCGGCCACGCCGGACTCGACGCGATGTGCCGCAAGATCGCCCCGGAACTGGGCATCACCCTGCCGAACCAGGCGACCCCGCAGCAGCAGCAGTTCGTGGCGACCTCTGCGGCGGCGAACGGCAAGGAGTTCGACAACACCGCCGCGAACATCATGCGGGTCACCCACGGCCAGATCTTCCCGACCATCGCGAAGATCCGCGCCACCACCAAGAACACCATGGTGCGCCAGCTCGCCGACCTGGCGAACGACACTGTCCTCGACCACATCACGGTGCTGGAGAAGACCGGCACGGTCAACTTCGACCAGGTCCTCTTCCAGCAGAGCACCCCGCCGAAGCTGCCCAAGGACCAGCTCACCCCGCCCGCGCCCCAGCCGGGCGCGCCGATGGTCGTCCTCACGCCCCGCCCGGACCTGAACGTGAACACGGCCGCCCCGGCGGCCACCACCTCCCCGGCGCCCAGCCCGGCAGTCGGCTGATCAGGGCAGGAGCTCATCCCGTCCACGGGGTCTCACGCAGGACCGCCCCACCCTTTCGAAGGCGCGGGGGCGGTCCGAGAGTTCGCGACGGCAGGCGTCGAGCCGTTGCGTGCCCACCCACTCGCCGAATCCGACGCCGCTTCGGGCCAGTACGGAGTACAGATGGCGCACCGAGATGTGGTGCGCGGCGGCCACGCGGGCGGGGGTGAGGTCCCGCTCGGCGAGATGCGTTCGCATGTACTCGAGGATGCGTAGGCCGAGCGTCTCGTGCAGGGTCCCCACGGCGAGCGAGGGCGTGTCCGGCTCCGCCGCGATCGCGGCGCGGATGAGCTCCATGCTCGGCGCGGCGAGCAGACGGGCGGCGGTCGCGTCGAGGAGGTCGCGGGTTTCGGCCCTCACCGCAGGACCAAGGGCCTCGGCGCGGTGCGCGAAGGCGCGTTCCAGCCTCTCCCCCAGCGGCAGGTGGTCGGGCAGCGGCGGCTGACCGTACCGCTCTGGCGCGCCGAGCTGGGACGGCAGCTCGACCAGAGCGAGCGGGTTGCCCGCCGCTTCCCGCAGAATTCTGGTGCGTGTCATGGCGGGCGCGCCGGGATGCCGCTCCGTCAGAAGCGCTTCCGCCCCCTCGCGCAACGGCCGGACGTCCAGGACTCGAACGCCGGAGGTGTCCCGTCCGCTGAGGGCTCCCTCCCGGAGCGTGGCCACCATGACGAGCGGTACGGCGGCAAGTCTGAGCTGCAGGAAGTGCAGCACCTCCGCGCTGGAGGCGTCGAGCCAGTGCATGCCGTCGATCGCGATCAGCAGGGGCTGCCGCCGTGCCACCGCGACCAGCAGCTCAAGGGTGGCGGCGGACACGGTGTACGAGGGAGCCGGTTCGGCGTCCCCCATCTCCAGTGCCCGGTACAGCACCGCCCGTCCCGGACCGGAGATCTCGTCCACGTGCTCCCACAGGGACCACCGCAGTTGGTGCAATGCGGCGAACGGAAGGTTCCTCTCGGCCTCCGCGCCGCTCACGTTGAGCACTCGCATCCCCTGTGCCGCGGCGTATCGGCCCGTCTGCTCCAGGAGCACCGTCTTGCCGACTCCGGGCTCGCCGCGGAGCCACAGGCCGCGTCCTCGCTCCGCGCCGTTCACGACCGTCTCGCGCACGACCGTCCACTCCGCACCGCGGCCGAGCCGGTCCGGTTCGAGCAGAACGTACGTCGCAGAAGTGCCGTACCGCACGGGCCGCTTCCCCCCTCCCTGACACCGGCGTCCCTCCGAGGCCACCATCCTGAGCCGCTGCGCAGGGTGCCCGGGGCAGGGCGACCGGTTCCCTGCACGCTGGAGCATGCGTTCCTCACGGCAGGTCAAAAGTCTCGTTGGTCAACCACTGCTCGAGGCTGATGCCCGCCCCGCTGAGCACCGCATAGAGATGGCGTCGCGAGATGGCATGTTCCGCGGCGACGCGCTCGGGAGTCAGGTCGGATTCGCTCAGGTGCCGGCGCAGATACGCCAGGATGCGGGTGACAAGGACGTCGTTCATGGCCGCCCTGGTCGGCTGCTCCCCGGCGTCGTGGGCGGCGGAGACGAGCAGTGCTCGGACGAGGTCCGTGGTGGCGCTCGCCAGGGCGGGCGCGCCGGGATCGGTCTCGAGCCGAGCCGGGTCGTGCCACAGCCCGCGCAGATGGCCGGGCACCAGATCGTGCAGCGGACTCAGGCGCAGCCGAAAGGACGCCCTCAGCACCACGTCGACGGGCACTCCCAGCCGCTCCGCGTCGATGACCACGGCCTGCGACCCGCCTGTTCCGGACCAGCCATAGGCGCGGGCCGACTCCTCGTGCATCGCACAGACGTCGTGCGCGCGGACGACCTGCTGCCGTCCTCCCAGCTCGACGCGTCCGCCCGGATGCAGCCTCACGCGGCTCCCACGGCACCCCGCGGTGGCAGCGGCAGGAACTGTCGTAGGGCGTGCCTCGTTGGACGGGCATGGGCCTGAACATGCGAGCAGGACATCAGGGGACGGGACCCGGTGCGATCACCCCCGACGGCTGCGCGGTCGAGCTGTATGCGCGGCTTCCGGTCGGGGCAGAGCCGGATGTCATCGTCGCGGCGGTGCCGGCGGGTGCGCGCATCCTGGAACTGGGCTGTGGTGTGGGGCGGGTGACCCACCCGCTCCTGGAGCGGGGGTTCACGGTGACTGCGGTGGACGAGTCCTCGGAGATGCTGGAGCGCGTCCGCGGGGCGCGCACGGTGTGCAGTCCGATCGAGGACCTCGCCCTGGGTGAGACGTTCGACGTGGTGATGCTGGCGTCGTTCCTGGTGCACGCCGGAAACATCGAGGTCCGGGAGGCCCTCTTGCGCACCTGTCGGCGGCATGTCGCTCCGGGCGGCTGTGTACTGATTCAGCGCGAGGGCGAGGACTACCATACGAACCTGCCTCGCGAGCGCGTCGACCCAAGTGGCTTCACCGTGCGGATCGTGTCGTCGGAGCCGGTCGGCGACGGAGCGCACTCCGTACGTGCGGAGTATGAGTTTCCGGTCTCCGCATGGACGCAGACGTTCCTCTCCCGGCCGCTGACGAAGGAAGTGTTCGAGGAGGCGCTGGCAGGGGCGGGCCTGGTGGTCGACAAGTACCTGACGGACGATCGGACATGGGTGCGTGCGGTTCCCGCCTCCTGAGGCATCCGTGGTTCCGGCGTGACGACGAGGGCCGTACGACCAATCCGGATCGGTTGCCCGCAACTCGACATCGTCGGGGTTCGCCTCGATCGCGAGGCACACAGGGGTCATCTCCTGTCCCACAGCGGACCACATCGGCCAGGGGGTGCGAGTACAAATCAACCCGAGGGCTTGACCACCGTCGGGGGTTGAGATGCGCTGGCGGTGGTCCGGCGACTGGTTCGGTAGCGGCTCGGGGTCGTTCCGACGATGTCGGTGAACGCTGCGATGAAGCTGCTGGGGTTGGCCCATCCGCAGGCGTAGGCGGTCTGGATGGTGTCGTGGCCGTCGGCGAGGAGCACGAGCGCGTGGTGGATGCGTAGCTGCGTGCGCCACTCATAGAAGGTCATGCCGAGTTCGTTGCGGAGCAGTCGGCTGAGGGTGCGGGTGCTGACTCCGATCGTCTTTCCGAGTTCGGCGAGCGTGGCGTTGTCTGCCGGCTGCTCGTACAGCATCCGGGCAATGGCTTGCAGTCGGTCGTCCCGCGGCTCCGGCAGGTGCAGTGGCTGTTCGGGTGCTTCGCGGAGTTCATCGACGAGGACTCGAAGGAGGCGAAGGCGCGCGGAGCGGCTGTAGTCAGGCGCAGAGTCGTCGTAGTTGTGGGGGCCCGTCAGGACGAGCAGGACCTCGCGGGCGAGGTCGGAGGCAAGGAACACGGCGGGATGGTCCGGTATGAGCCGGGCGAGGGACGGCGCGAGAAAGACGATCCGCATATCGGTGTCGCCGCCGGGAGGCCCTCGACGTCGGCGGCACCCGCCGTGACAGGGCACGTGGCATGCTCGAAGTCCTGACCCGCGGCGTGACCGACGACCCCCGAAGGAGTCGCGTCAAGCTGATCGAATCTCTCTCGGCCGGTCCGCTCGCGGCAAGTGAACGCCGACACGGAATGCGTCACTTGGCAGGCCTGGTGGAATCGCTGCTCCTTGAGGGATGGCACGACCCGGAAATCAATACCACAGCCATGTCGATGGCCGTGGTCGGGGGCGTGAATCAAATTCTCCTCAACTGGGTCGACGGCGTCATCCAGACCTCACGCGAGGACCTCGTCCAGCAATCACTCTACCTTTTCGAAGCAATTGCCGAATTCGGAGCGGGCACGCCACGAGCCTGATCTCGGCAAGCCACTGAAGCGCATCAGGGCGCCGCATGGGACGGGGCCGGACGACCACCGGCATGGCAGTGCCGCCAGACGAAGAAGACGGTGCCGGAGAGAACCGCCCAGCCGGCCAGCACCAGGAAGGGGAAGGCGTGCTGGTGGCCGGCGAAGTAGACGGCGGTGTGCTGGGCGTTCACCGAGGCCCCGGGCGGCAGCCAACGACCGATGACACCGAGGGGAGACGGCAGCAGCGGCCAGGAGACGGCACCGCCCGAGGACGGGTTGCCGAGTACGACCATCAGTCCCCACGTCGGCAGTAAGGCCCAGCGCCCGACCAGCGTGTTGAACATCGTGAAGACCGTGCCCGACACGAACATCGTCAGCGTCAGGATCGACCAGGACTCGACGAAGGGCAGCTTCAGGGAGCCCAGTAGCCAGTCCACCACCGCGGCGATGGTGAATCCGCCGAGCACGGCGTAGACGAGGATGAAGGCAATACGTTCCCATGGCATGAGCGCACGCGCGTGCACGTTCAACTGGATGGCGCCGACGAAGCCGATGATCACGGCCGCGATGGAGATGTAGAAGATCGCCAGTCCCCGCGGATCACCTCTCTGCAGCGGTTTGATGTCGCGAACGGTGACCGGCACCCCGGTAGCCTTGCCGACTTCTGCTGCCGTTGCCGTCAGCACCTGGGCCACGGACGCCCCGGAGGCGCCGGAGACATCCAAGGTGATGGCGTCCCCATGGGAAGGGACGTCGAGCACGGCGAACACCGTCTGGTCGTCCACGGCCTCCTTCGCCGCTCGGTAGCTGTCGTAGGCGCTCACCTTCAGTGAGGTGGACAGCCCCTTCTCCATCTCGGCGATGAAACGTCGGCCCTGCTCCTGGTCCCAGGCGCCGATGGCCGCGATGGGAACGGTGTGCGGGGTCGGGTTGGCCATCGCATAGGTGTAGGAACCGGCGAACAGCCCTGCCACGGATGCCACGATCAGCACCAGCACGGTCGCCGGGAGGTAGGGGGACTCCCGGAAGGCGGTCCAGCGGTCCGCCGGGGTGGGCGGCCGACCGTGCACACCATGCGGCAAATCAGGCATGGCGGATAGATTAGATCATCCACCCCAACTCCCCCTCCCACTCTCACGGGTGGCGGCGGGACGGTGCGGACGAGACGCCACCCTTTCCTGCAGTGTCGCCGCCGCCTCCTTGCGGCGCCGCACACCGCCGCCGGCCTCATTGGCGTCACAGCTCACCGGCCCCCGTAGATCGCGGCGTCACGCCGACGCGCCGACGCGCCGACGCGCCAGCGCACGCAGGCGCGGCCGAACCGTTTGACGTGCACCGAAGCGCAACTTTAGAGTTTGGAACCGATCGGTACCAAATGATTCGAGATCCGAAGGAACATCGTGACGCTCAGCGCCGCACTCATCGAGAAGCTCATCGCCGCCGCGAAGGAGGAGGCGTTGCAACGGGGGTTCCCGCCGGTCAACATCAGCGTGTGTGACAGGGCGGCCCACCTGGCCGGGTTCCTCCGCATGGACGGGGCGATCCTCGGCACCGTCGACGCCGCACACCGGAAGGCGCGTACGGCGGCGCTGTTCGAGTCCGACAGTGCGACCCTCGGCGGGGTGGCCCACCCCGACGGCCCCAGCTACATGGTCGAGCACACCAATGGCGGGTTGATCAACTTCGGTGGCGGAGTCGTCATCAGGGATGCCGGCGGTGCGGTCGTCGGGGCGATCGGCATCTCCGGTGCCTCCGTGGCGGAGGACGAGATCATCGCCGAGGCCGCCGCCTCGCGCGCGAGGGAGTCGCTCGGCGATGCCGCGTAGTGTCCTCTCCCTGGCTGTCTCGACATTCGCCATCGGCACGACCGAGTTCGTGATCGTCGGACTCATTCCGTCGATGGCCGAGGATCTGCGGGTCAGCGTCCCCACCGCCGGACTCCTGGTGAGCCTCTACGCCTTGTCGATCACGATCGGCGCACCTCTGTTCACGGCCCTCACGGGGCGGGTCGACCGCCGTAGGCTCGTCATCTGGCTGATGGTCATCTTTCTTGCCGGGAACCTGGCGGCGGGCTTCGCGCCCGGCTTCGCAGCGCTTCTCGCGGCGCGCGTCATCACGGCCTTCGCCCATGCCGTCTTCTTCAGTGTCGGCGCGGCCGTCGCCTCCTCGCTCGTCCCACGGGAAAAGGCGAACGGGGCCGTGGCGGTCATGTTCGGCGGTCTGACCGTCGCCATGGTGCTGGGTGTGCCACTGGGCTCGTGGATAGGCGAGACGCTCGACTGGCGAGTTCCCTTCCTCGTCGTGACGGCACTGGCTGCGGCGAGCGTCATCTCCCTGGTGCTGCTTCTGCCCGCGAGAATTTCCCACACACCGCCGGCCGGCCTGCTCTCCCAGTTGAGGCTGCTCCGAAATGGCAGGCTCGTCACGATGTATCTCATCACCGCGCTGGGATTCGGCGCCAATTTCGTGGTCTTCACCTACGTCTCCCCGCTGCTCACGTCCGTGACGGGCGTGAGCGAGAGCATGGTCAACGTCGGACTGGTCTTCTTCGGAATTGCCACCGTCATCGGCAATTTCTGGGGAGGAAAACTTGCGGACCGCCTCGGTACCAAGCGGGCCGTCATCGTGGTGCTGCTCGGCCTGGCCACGTCGCTGGCACTGCTGCCCGCCACGGCCCATTCGACGGTTCCCGTCATCGTCAACCTCGCGGTCTGGGGATTCTTCGGCTTCGCGATCAACCCGGTGGTGCAGGCCGGAGTGGTGATGGTCGCCGAGGACGAGGTGCCCGAGTCGGTGGGTGCCGCGTCCGGCTTCAACATCGCCGCCTTCAACCTGGGGATCTCGGGCGGATCGCTCCTCGGTGGACGGGTACTCGAGGACGCCGGAGTGCTGGCCACTCCTTGGGCGGCCGTTTCCCTGGCCCTGACGGCGGCGGCCGTCACCGGTTTTGCGCTCAAGCCGCACACCGTTCACCCGGCAGCTTTGGAGGCAGTTACCAAGTGATATCCTAGGGAGTCGCGCAACGCCCGATTCCCCAGGCCGGGTTCATGGGTCGTCCAGGTGGAGGCGCGCCGGAGAAAGGCAGTGAAGTTGTCCAGGCCGCGGACCTTCGTTGAAGCACAGGCTCTCCAGAATGCGCTGTTCGCATTCTGGAAGTACGGATACGAGGGGGCTTCCCTGACTGTGCTTACGGAAGTCACCGGAATGGGCAGAACCAGCCTCTACCGGACTTTCGGCAGTAAAGAGGAACTGTTCCGGCGCGCCCTGGAGCTCTACCGCTCGGATTACCTCGACTTCCGTGTCGCAGCGCTGGCCGAGACCACGCCCAGGCGCATCGCGGAGAAACTTCTCTACGGCCTCGCGACGCTGCACACCGGGGAGACGACTCCGCCCGGGTGCCTGGAAACGAATGCGGCGCTGGCCTGCGGCCCCGACAACGACGTGATTCGCGAGGAACTCGCCCGCAACCGCGATCAGATCGGACCCGCCCTGCGTCAGCGGCTGCGCGAGACGAGCGCGAACGGGCCGCTGCCGCGGGGGCTCGACGCCGATGCGACCGCGACGCTCCTGCTCACCCTGTTCCAGGGAATGGCGGTGCAGGCGAAGGGCGGTCACAGCAGAGCGGACCTCGAAGGGACCGTACGTGCCACCCTCAGCTTGTGGGAGGGACCGGAGGAGACGGAAGAGCCGGCCTCCTCCGCGCCGCCTGCGGACTAGCTCCCGCTGTAGATCGTGATCTTGCTGGAGGGATGTGGATGGGCACGACATCTGTCACTGGCCCTACACTCCGGCCATGCCGATCCAGCCTCGGTCCGCAGGCTCCGCTGAGGAGCAACTGTCGATCATCGATGCCTTGATTGCTCTGCCGTTCCCCGAACAGGAAGGCCAGTCGGAGACGCAGTTCGGATGGGGCGGCCCCGGGTATCACATCGCTGATCTCCGGCAGAGCCGGGACTTCTGGGACGCTCCTGATCCGGAGACGTTCACAGCGGCAGAGGAGGAGTTGGAGGCGGACCTCACCGCACTGGTCACGGTGCCGGCTGGGCGTTGGGGCAGTCCGACCGTGGTCGATCTGTGGCCCTATCTCGGGCTCGACAACCCGGAGCACCCAGACATCGAGGCGCCGGAGCCTCTGAGCTCCCTGTGCAACCTTGCTGGGAGCATGCAGATGTGGCAGGTGCCGTCTGCTGGTCGCCGGCTCGGGCTCACCCTCGGCCAAGCGGATCGGGAGTTCCCCTTCGAACTGCTCGCCGCGGTCGGCGAGGCCTCCACGCTTCCGAAGTAAGCCGTGGGACTGCCTATCGCGAGTTGTGTGGACGAACGACAAGACGGTGGCCGCAGGTCACAACATAGATCCCGTCCGGTGGCGGGAGGCGTTCGAGGTGGCCATGGGCGGGATCGCGGGCCGGTTCGCCAGCACCTGGGGACGGCCCGCCACCTCCACCTGCTGGACCCTGGCGATCGGCCTCGTGCCGGCCGCACACGGGCGCGGCATAGGCACCCAGGCCCAGCGACTGCTGGCCGAGCACCTCTTCGACCACACCAGGGCCGAACGGCTGCAAGCTTGGACGGACTGCGCCAACCTCGCCGAGCAGCGTGCGTTGGAGAAGGCGGGCTTCGTCAGGGAGGGCGTGCTGCGCTCGGCGCAGTGGCGCGGCGGCCAGTGGCACGACCAGGTGATCTTCTCCCTGCTCCGCGCGGAGCGGTCCGGCGGCGAACCGAGGTGAGCACCGGACGGTGACCGACCTGACGAGTCCTTGGTCGTCGTTCCTTATGGTGGCCTTGGGCTCGTGCCGTGCAGGGATACTGATTTGGTGCTGTTGACGTGGATCGCTGAGGTGGCGGACGAGCCATTGGTGCTGGAGCCGGGTGACCGGCGGGTGGAACGGGAGACCAACACCTGGTCGCTGGGTGCGGCGGACGAGGACAGGAGGTCGTTGTCCGCCCGCCGAGGTGGTCGCTGCCTTCGAGCGCACGGCTGCCGCCATCCGGGAACGCATTCGCGAACTGGGCTTTCCCGGAGTGGCGATGTTCTATGTGTGGCACGACGCGCAAGCCGGGCAGCTCCAGTGCTCGACCGGTCCTGTGCCCCCGGATGCGTTGCCGTTCCGCAGCACCTATGTGGTTTCCGACGACCTCAGTCCCGTCGTCGAGGCGTTCCTGGCCGACAGCAAGCCGGGCATCGTCGCCTGGTCGGACCTGGACGACGTGGAGAGGCGCTTGGAGCAGACTGAGGCAGAGCCGGAGATCACGCCCTTGCATGTGTGGGCCAGCAGGGTCGGAGCCTCACACTGAGTGGTCCTGCCCATCCACACGGGTGAGTCGGCACCGGCCTCGTAATCCGCCCGACTCGGGGTGAGTTACCGCATCTCCATTCGAGTAACCCCGAGTTCGCGCGATTGCTCACGAGTCTGTTGAAACCGAAAGCCTCGCAAGCGCTTGCTGACGTCATGATGTGAACCCTGCGTGGGGAGACGCAGCGGACCTTGGGGGGCATATGGAAGCTTTGCGTGCGCTGGGGGTGGGGGATCCCGATCGGGTCGGGCCCTACCGCGTGGTGGGCCGGCTGGGGGCCGGCGGTATGGGACGGGTCTATCTGGCCCGGTCCAAGGGCGGCCGGGCGGTCGCCGTGAAGGTCGTACGGCCCGAACTCGCCGAGGACCGCGAGTTCCGGCAGCGGTTCGCGCGGGAGGTCGCCGCCGCCCGCCGGGTCAACGGAGTGTTCACAGCAGGGGTGGTGGACGCGGATCCGGCGGCGGACCCGCCGTGGCTGGCCACCGCTTATGTGCCGGGGATCTCGCTCGACACCGCCGTCGCCCGGCACGGGGCCTGGCAGGCGGGCCCGGTGACGACGCTCGCGGCGGGGCTCGCCGAGGCGCTGGAGGCGATCCACGCGGCGGGGCTCGTGCACCGTGATCTGAAGCCGTCGAACGTGCTGCTCGCCGCCGACGGCCCCCGGGTCATCGACTTCGGCATCTCGACGGCCACCGAGGCGAGCGCGATCACCCGTACCGGGGTCGTGATCGGAACACCCGGGTTCATGTCGCCGGAGCAGCTCACCGGTGAACCCGTCGGACCGGCGAGCGACGTGTTCGCGCTGGGCGCGGTCCTCGCGTTCACCGCGTCGGGCTCCGGCCCCTTCGGCACCGGGTCGGCCCAGGGCCTGATGTACCGCATCGTCCACGGCGAACCCGACCTGGACGCCGTGCCCGAGGCGATGCGCGGTCTGGTCGCGCGCTGCCTGGCCAAGCGACCGGAGGACCGGCCGACCGTCGACGCGCTCCTCGCGGAACTCACCGACGCGGCCGGCGCGGCCCGTACGACGTTGCTGTTCACCAGCGCGTCCTGGCTCCCCCCGACGGTGGCCTCGACAGTACGGGAGGCCTGGGACGGGGCGTCGGGCGAGGCGACGACGGCGCCGGAGACGCCCCCGGCCGGGGCCAAGGTCATCGCGCCGGAGACGCCGGTGGCCGGGGGCGGCGGACATCCGCCGGCCGATGCGCCGTCGCCTCCGGGATCCGCGGCCCCTTCCACGCCTGCCCACGAGGCGCCCACCGTGGCGGGGCCGGTTCCGGCGACCCCGCCGCCGGCCTATACGCCGACCGCCTTGGTGTCGGACGCGGTGAGGAGTGGCGCGGGAGCGGACACTCCTCCTCCCGGAACTCCGCCTCCAGGCGTACTGCCCACGCCGGTGCCGGGGAAGTTCGGCAACCCACCCGGGAGTTCCTCGGGCGGACGTCGTGTGGCCGTGATCGGCTCCGTTCTCGCCGCGGTTCTGGCGATCGGGCTGGTGGCGTGGCGGGCGGACGCCCTGTTCGGCGGTGGCGGGACCGGCACGGACAATGGGAACTCGATCGTGGATCCGTCGCCGCACGTCTCACCGGGCGATGACACCCCGTCCCCGCCGGACGACACCCCGTCCACACCCGAGAACAGCCCGTCCACGCCCGACAACAGCCCGTCCACACCTTGGAACAGCCCATCCACGCCCGAAAGCTCCCCGTCCACACCCGACGCGAACGTCACAGGCCTCTCGGGCCAATGGAACGGCAGCTACGTGTGCAACCAGGGCATCACAGGCCTGGTGCTCACCATCGAGGACCACGACGACGGGACCGCTGACGCCGTGTTCGCGTTCTATCCGGCGCCCTCCAACCCCCAGGTCCCGCGCGGCTCGTTCGCGATGGCGGGCACCGTCCAGAACGGTGTGCTGACGCTGCGGGCGACGCATTGGATCAGCCAGCCACCGGGCTATCTGGCGGTCGACCTCCAGGGCGCCTACGACACGTCCACCCCGAACCACCTGGACGGCCGGATCTACGGTCCGAACTGCACGACGTTCTCGGCGGACCGTTCCTGAGTCACCGGTCCGGCGGCAAGAGTTGAGCCGGGCCGCCGCCGGGTGCGGACGGCGGCGGCCCGGGGTTCGCCGCGGACGGCTCCGCGAGGAGCCCGCCGCGGCGAACCGATGCCGTGCTCAGCCTTCGATGCCGTGCTCAGCCGTCGATACGGTGCTGCGTCCAGAACGAGGTCAGGTCCGTGGTCGTGGCCGCCTGGGCGGCTGCCTTGAACTCGGCCGTGGTCGAGACGCCGTACCAGTGCGCCGCCGCATAGCTCTTCAGCAGCTGCGTCATGGCGCTGTCGCCGAGGACGCGCCGCAGATCGTGCAGGGCGCACTTGCCGTAGCCGTAGACGACGGTGGAGTACCGGGAGGAGTGGGCGTCCCAGTAGGCCATCGAGTTGGTGATCTTCTCCGCCGACGAGGCCCAGGACACGCTGTTCCAGCAGTTGGTGCCGGTCTTGCTCTGCGCCAGGTCGGTGGCGTAGTCGGTGAACGCCTCGTCGAGCCACGGGCTGTTGTACTCGTCGTCACCGACGATGCCGTACCACCACTGGTGACCGATCTCATGGGTGAGCGCCGTGGTGCTGACCAGGTCGAGGACGAACCCGGGGTACTCCATGCCGCCGAACCAGAAGTTGTTGTCGATCACGGTGTCCAACTCGCCGTACGGGTAGGCACCGAACCGCGACGCATGGGTGTCGACAACGCTCTTGGCGGTGCTGAGCATCGACTGGGCGTCGGACGAGCTGATGCCCGAGACGGAATAGACGTTGACGGACGTGCCGGCGGGCGAGGTGCCGGAGATCTTGCTGAAGGGGCCTGCCGCCCAGGCGAAGTCGCGGACCTTGGAGGCGGTTGCGGTGGTGATCGTGCGTCCGCTGGAGCCGGGAGTGTCGACCGAGGAGCCGGTGGCCGGTACGAGCAGGGTGGTCGGGTGGTCCAGGGTCACCTTGAAGTCGGCGGCCAGGGAGTAGAACGACTCGCCGTTGTTGGTGTACGGGTCCAGGTGCCAGCCCGCCCCGTCCTTGACGGCGAGCACCGGCAGGGCGTTGCCGATGAAGTTGAAGGCCCCGTCGTGGCCGAACCGGTCGGCGCCGCTGGGCACGGTGATGCCCAGGTCGAAGCCGATCGTGGCGCTCTGGCCCTGGGCGAGGGGCGTCGGCAGGTCGATCTTGAGGGCGGTGCAGGCGACGGACAGGGCGCCCGCGGTGCCGCCGGTGACGTTGCTGACCGTGATGGGCGGGGCGGAGCAGGTGCCGTGGTAGTTGTCCCACAGCCTCAGATACACCTCGCTGAGCGCCGTGGCGGACGCGTTGGTGAAGATGGCGCTCTCATGGCCGGTCCAGACCGTGCCGGAGTTGTTGCTGCTGAGGCTCACGGTGTACGCGGGTGCGGCCGGGGTGCGCGTGGAGTCCGCAGGCGGGGCCGTGCCGCCGGAGGTGTCGAGGCTGACGTCGTCGACGACGAAGCTCGTCTGGAGGCTGGAGTCCTCGGTGCCGGTGAAGGCGACGGCCACGGTCTGCCCCGCGAACGCCGACACGTCGAACGACTTCTGCACATACCCGGTGTTCTTGTCGAGGTTCGAGTACGTCGCGAGGGTCGTGCTGCCGATCTTCGCCGTCAGCTTGTCGTACGCGGTGGACGAGGTCGTCTCGGCGGTGTCGACGTGCAGCCAGAAGCTGAGCGTGGCGGTGCTGCATCCGGACGGGATGGTCACGCTCTGTGTGAGGCTGTCGGTGTGGGTGCTGCCCACACCGTCCAGCCAGGCGAAAGAGGTGCCGCCGTGGGCCGTCTGACCTGCTCGGTCGGTGATGACTCCGGTCTTCGACTGGGTCCAGGGCGAAGTCCCGCTCTCGAACCCGCCGTTGGTGATCACCTGGGACGGGGTGCAGGCGGCAGCCGCGGGGGCCGTGGACGGGGTGGCCGCCGCGGGGGTCACGGGAAGCAGGACGGCGGCCATCGCGGCGACGGCGAGTGCGCTCGTCGCGAGGGCCTTGTGGGGGGTGGGTCTCACACGAAACTCCTTTGCGCCGGCCGGGGTTCCGGCTCGCTCGGTGGCCGCCCGTCGGCTTGGGTGCGCCGCTGGGCAGCCAGGGCTGCGCGTATCGCTCGCGCGATCGCTGAGTGAGCTTCCTGCCGCCTCCCCGTGGGGCCGGGGCGACGGCTACCGGCAGCGTGGCAGATTTGACCGGAGCATGCCATTGGGTAAACCGCCGGGAAACGTGGCCATTTCCACGACGGTCCGCTCGACCGGCTCTACGTCCTCGCCGGCGAACTCCGCCTCGTCACCGGCTCCCGGCTCCCGCGGCGGGCGTCACGCCCCAGCGCCCCCCACGGTCACGCCACTCCCTCCCGGAGGGCGGCGACGAGCTCCGCCGTGGTCAGGATGGCGTGGGCGAAGGTCGGGCCGTTGAGCTCGTGCGCGGCGTGCATCATCTCCGGCTGGAAGGCGGCCGTGGCATCGCGGACGAGTGTCACGTGATAGCCGAGCTCCATGGCGAAGCGAGCCGTGGACTCGATGCAGGTGTTCGCCAGGAGGCCGACCAGCACCACATGGGAGATGCCGTGCTGCTTGAGCTGGAAGTCCAGGTCGGTGTTCGCGAACCCGCTCTGCGCCCAGTGCTCGTGGACGACGACCTCGCCCGGCTGGGGCTGGAAGTCGGGGTGGAACTCCCCGCCCCAGGTACCTCGGGCGAAGCTGTGCCGTTCCATGACGGAGCGCTGGGTCGGATTGGGGTGGTCCCACGTCTCGTAGTCACCCGGTTCCCAGCGGCGGTGCGGGACGAACACCACGCGGGCGCCGGCCTCGCGGGCGGAGCCGACCACGGAGCGCAGATTGTCGAGCAGACCGACCTCCTGGGCCACGGGCTCCACCCTCGGCCAGATCTTGCCGCCCTCGGAGAGGAAGTCGTTGTAGGGGTCGACCAGCAGGACCGCCGTACGGCGGAGGTCGTAGGTCTCGGACATGGTTCTCCTCAGATTCGGATGACTGACAACCCCTGATCCGAGGATTACATTTGGCAGACAGAGAAGGCGGCGTCCCGCGAGCGGGTGCTGCGCATGGCCGCCCGCAAGGTCCGCGCCGAAGGGGTCACGCGCCCCGGCGTCGCGGAGCTCATGAAGGAGGCAGGTCTGACCCATGGCGGCTTCTACAAGCACTTCGCCTCTCGGGACGATCTGATCGGCCAGGCCGTCGCTCTGGCCCTGGCCGAAGGGTCGGCGAAGATGCAGCGGGCCGCACGGAAGAACGAGCAGGCGCCCCACCGCGGACTCATCGAGTCCTATCTGAGGAAGCAGCACCGTGACGCTCCGGCCACCGGATGCGCCCTGGTCACCCTCGGCGCCGCCGCGGGACGCGGCGACCAGCGGTTCAAGGAGGCCTACGAGAAGCAGGTCCGCGCCTATCTGGACCTCATCGCCGGCCCGGACGGCACCTCCGAGGAGGCCCGGGCCGAGCCCATGCTCATCCTGAGCGCGCTGGTCGGCGCCCTGCTCATGTCCCGGGCCGTGGCCGACCCCGGCCTCTCCCACGAGCTGCTGACCCGTGTCACCGGTGAACTCGCACGGTACGGATCACCGGACTCCGCTCCCCCGGCCTGACTGCGGCCGAGCCCCGCACCCGTCGGGCCGCACGCGACCTGGACGCGGGTATCAGCAGGTGAGGACCATACGGAAGCGGGCGGCGCCGGACAGCATCTTGCGGTACGCCTCGTCGGCCTCCTCCAGCGGTACGGTCTCGATCATCGGCCTGATCCCGTACAGAGCGCTGAACGCCATGGTGTCCTCGACGTCCTGTGAGGTGCCGGAGGCATGGCCACGCATCGTCTTCGCGCCCGTGACCAGCTGAAGGGGGCTGACCCCCAGCGGCTCGGGCGCCAGCCCGATGACCACCAGTTCACCGCGGTGCGTCAGCCCGTCGGCGGTCGCCGCGATGGCGTCGGAACTGCCGGCGGTGGCCAGGACGACCTTCGCACCGCCGAGCGACTTGAGCGCCTCCGCGGCGCCGCCCCCCGCCGTGCTGTCGACGTAGTGATGAGCGCCGAGCCGCTTGGCGAGGTCGGCCTTGTCCGCCCCACGGGCGATCGCCACGGTCTCGAAGCCCATGGCGACCGCGTACTGCACGCCCAGGTGCCCGAGCCCGCCGATGCCCAGCACGGCGACCACATCGCCCGGCCGGGCGGAACTGCGCCGCAGTCCGTTGTACGTCGTCACACCGGCGCAGGCCATGGGCCCGGCCGCGCTCGCCGCCAGCCCCTCGGGGATCCGGGCCAGGGCGTCGACCGGCGCGATCACCGCCTCGGCGAACCCACCGTCGTACGTCCACCCGGGGACCTGGAGGGTCTGGCACATGATGAAGTCGCCCTGTCTGCAGGGCAGGCAGTGACCACAGCTGCCGCCGAACCAGCCCACCGCCACCCGGTCGCCCACCCGCCAGCCTCTACCGTGCGTTCCCTCGCCGAGCTCCTCGACACGCCCGGCGATCTCATGCCCGGGAACCACCGGAAACGTGATGCCCGCTACCGTGCCGTCCACGAAGAAGGCGTCACTGTGGCAGACACCGCACGCCTCCACGGCGATCCGCACATGGCCGGGGCCCGGCGGCGGCACCTCGCGTTCGGTGATCTCCAACGGCCCACCCGCGGCATTCACCTGCGCAACTCGGTAGGTACTCATCTGTCTCTCCGGAACGGGTGCGGAAACCCCCATAAGCCAGCACACCAGCTCCGGACCGATCGCGCGCGCCGAACGAGGCGAGGCCCACTCCGTGTCTCGGGTGGGCTAGGCCCTGTCGTCAAACTCCCGCCTGCCCCGCGACGCCATGCACGCACTCTCGCCGCAGAGCCCGCCCTCCGGGCGGACGACGGCAGTTTGACGACAGGACCCAGGAGGCGCCGGGACCGGCAGCAGGGTCCGCCGCGCCGGTGAGCGGGCCTGCTGCCGGTGCATGCGCGGCGGATCAGCTGTGGGAGACGGTCAGCCCGTAGAACGCGACCCGGGCCCCCTTGGTGGTGCTGTCCGACGACGACTGGTTGTAGGAGCCGGCCTTGAAATACTGCTTGTACGGCTTGAAGGACGAGGGGATGGAGTAGTGGGTGGTGCTGCCGTTGACGGTCAGGTCGATGGTGTTGCCCCCGGACACACCGATGGTGTAGCTCCAGGTCTTCCCGATCGACACATGTCCCACCGTGTGCGGGGTCTGGCCGCCGGACGGTGAGTTCTCGGTGCCGAGGACGATGTCACCGTTGGCGTGGTAGTACAGCTCCAGCAGCGGCTTGGTGGACGATCCCCCGGTGCCGAGGTGGATCTGCCCCACGCACACGTTGGACGTCACGGACACCACGCGCAGGGTCGCGTTCAGGCGGTGGGTGCCGCTGAGCGACCAGTTCGCGGCGCTGCCGTCGTGGTTCATCTCCCTGAGTTCGGAGCGGGCGTAGTTGGAGTTGGGCGTGGTGACGCCCTTCTCGGGCGCCCAGAAGGTCATGGCACCGTCGCGGGTGTCGGTGTAGAAGTACGAGTCCTGGTAGCCGTTGGGGCCCTGGAGCCGGGACGACGGGATCGTGGTCGGGGATCCCGGGGAGCCGACCGGCTCCTGGAGCTGCCATGTCGACAGGTCGAAGTTGCCGCCGGGTGCGACCTTCGGGTTCGCGGCGTTCGCGCTGCTGGTGCTGAGGGCAGCCAGTGTGGCGACGACAGTCGCTACGGTCGCGGTCGCGAGGAGCCTGCTACGCGTCATGTGGGGGCCTCCGGTGGGGAGAGAGCGGTGTGGAGGGTTATTGCGCGGTGAGCTGGAAGGTCTGGGCGCCGGACCCGTCGCAGCCGCGTTGGGTCAGCTGGATGCTGTTGTCGGAGGTGGCCGCGGCGCTGAGGCACCTGCCGCTGTGGCGGGCGACGAAGTGGTAACGACCGCAGCTCTCCTGGACGGGCTGCCACTGCTGGTTCTGGCCGCCGGAGTAGGACCACAGCTGCAACGGGGCGTTGTCCGCCTGGGAGCGGTCGGTCACGTCGACGACCTGCTGGGGGTTGCCGCGGGCGGCGATACGGACGTAACCGCTGTCGGTGGAGCGGAACCGGAGCTGCTGCGCGGCGGTGTTGTTGCAGGTGTACTGCTGGATGACGGTGCCGTTCGCGGTGGCCGCGGCACGTGCGTCGACGCAGTCACCGTTCCCGGCGTTCCGCATGGTGTACCAGGACGTCTCGGAGATCGGGCCGGAGGGCGGCTGGGTGTCCCCGGCTCCGCCGAGCCACTTGAGCCCGTCGAGCAGGAACTGGTTCTGCGTCGGGCTGGCGAAGGTGGACGACAGGGTGGTGTTGGTGTCGTAGTCCATCGCGTTGTGGCCGAAGTTGGCGTACAGCATGCGGTACTCGGTGTTCGTCCACAGGATCGGGTAGTAGCCGCTGTACCAGCTCTGGTCAGGGTCGGTCCCGAGGGGGAAGCTGCTCCGGTCGATCGAGGCCAGGATCTTGATGTCGGGGTTCTGGCGCAGGTCGTTGGACCAGCTGTACCACTCGCTCACCGACGAGGTGAAGGTGGACGGCAGGTTTCTGGTGGCCGGGTGGCTGCGGTCCTCGACCCGGAGGACGGCCGTCGTCGGTCCCCAGGTGTTGGACTTGAAGTTGCCGCTGCCGAGGAACTGGTTGTGGTACCAGGGCCAGCTTGCGGCGTCGGTGGTGAAGGCCGAGACATGGAAGCCCATCCAGGCCCCGCCGCCCCGCATGTACTGCTCGAATCCGGCGCGTTGGGCGGCGGTCTGCGGCAGGTCGTCGAGGAAGAGCACCACCTGGTAGCCGTTGACCCCGCCGTTGGCGAGGAGGTCCCAGTTGTTGCTCGCGGTGTAGGTGAAGCCGTTCGCCGCCGCCTGCCGGGGGAACCAGTCGTTCGCCTCGTGAACGAAGCTGATGTGCGCGGCGTCCCAGGTTCCGTTGTAGAGGGCCAGCACCTTGAACGGGGACGCGGCGTGAGTGGTCGCCTGCGCGGGGGGAGTCGCCAGGCCCAGCAGCGCGGCCAGGAGGATGAACAGCCTCAGCACTTTACGGGAGCCGACGGAGTGTCTCACGACGCTGAAGTGGGGCTCAGCCATGGCGTCTTCCAGCCTTCCGCGCGCGATGACGATGGAGGGAGCCACGAAGTCGAGTTCAACGGGCTGAACGTTGGGTGCATTCTTGGACCTCTGGCGACCTGAGAACCTAAAGGTCTGAACCAGACACGTCAAGAGGTGAAGCAAAGGCGGCGTCCCGCACGCGAGGGACGCTCACTTCCTGGAACTGGTCACCGGACCGCTCGCGGGCGGGTGTTCGGCATGTTGGCCCCGCCCGGCGTGCGCGGACTCAGCCCGTCGCACCGCCACCCAGCACCAGCGAGCGGAAGGCCGCCACCACCGAGCGCAGATCGATGCGGTGCCAGGCGGCGAAGAGCCGTACGCAGGCGTGGTGCCAGGGCAGTTCACGTACGGCGACGCCCTCGGTGGCGCCCCGCAGCATGCTCTTCTGGATCAGGGCCAGACCCAGGCCCGAGGCGACGAGGCCGAGTGCGGTCAGCGGCTCGGCGGCTTCGAAGCGGACATCAGGGGCGAAGCCCGATGCCATGCAGGAGGCGATGAAGGCGTCCCGCCAGGCGGGATCCTCGGAGTTCTCCACCGCGACCCACGGCAGCCCGTCCAGATCGGCGGGGGCGAGGTCCTTGCGGCCGGCCAGCGGGTGGTCCGCGGGGAGCACGAGCAGCAGCGGGTCGTCCAGCAGCGGCGCGGAGACGAGATCCGGGTCGCCCTCGGCGGGAGGCTCGTGGACCAGGGCGATGTCGAGACTGCGCTGACGCAGCCCTTCGAACTGCTCGGCGGGGGTCAGGCTGTACAGCGCGACATGGATGCCGGGGTTCCGCTGGTTGAGCACCCGCAGAGCATTGGGCAGGATGCCGGTGTGCATGGCGTGGGCGGCGTATCCGATGCACAGTCCGCCCTCCTCGCCGCGGCCCAGGCGGCGGCCCAGGTTCTCCAGCCGGTCCGCGTGCCGCAGCAGGGCCTTCGCCTCGGTGAGGAAGACACGGCCGTCCACCGTGAGCTGGAGGCGCTGCTGGCTGCGCCCGAAGAGGGTCAGGCCGAGCTTCTGCTCCAGCTGAGCGATCTGCCGACTGAGCGGAGACTGGGAGATGTGCAGGGCCTCCGCCGCTCGGCCGACATGTTCCGCCTCGGCCACGGCGACGAAGTAGCGGAGCTGGCGCAGATCGAGCATGTGAGACCTCGGGGGACTGAACTCAGTCCAAGTGTGTCTTGGACAGTCTGATGTCTCGATCCTAGCGTGGAGCACGCACAGCCAGCGGCCCGCCGAAACGCGTTCAGCGCGGCACCGGCGCACCGCCACCCGATCACTGCGAGGACATCTCCATGAGCATCACCACCCTCCTTCCCGGACGACTCGGCTTCGGCACCGCCCCGCTGGGCAACATGTTCCGGGCCATCCCGGACGACGAGGCCGCCGCCACCGTGGAGGCGGCCTGGCAGCACGGCATCCGCTACTTCGACACCGCGCCCTTCTACGGCGCGGGCCTGTCGGAGATCCGGCTCGGCGAGGCCCTGTCCGGCCGCCCCCGTGACGCCTACGTCCTGAGCACCAAGGTCGGCCGCATCATCCTCGACGAGGTCGAGGACCCCGCCGCCCGCGACCTGGGCGAGAAGGGTGGCCTCTTCGAGCACGGGCGCCCCAACAAGATCGTCAACGACTACTCGGCCGACGCCACGCTGCGCTCCATCGAGGACAGCCTCAAGCGGCTCAGGACCGACCGGCTCGACATCGTGTGGGTGCACGACGTGGCGCAGGACTTCCACGGCGACCAGTGGCTGGCCGAGTACGAATCGGCCCGCACCGGAGCCTTCCGCGTTCTGGACCGGCTGCGGGACGAAGGCGTGATCAAGGCCTGGGGGCTGGGCGTCAACCGGGTCGAGCCGCTGGAGCTGACCCTGGACCTGGAGGAACCCCGCCCCGACGCGTTCCTGCTCGCCGGCCGCTACACCCTGCTGGACCACAGCCGGGCGCTGCAGCGCCTGCTGCCCGCCGCGGCCGCGCAGAACGTCGACATCGTCGTCGGCGGCCCGTACAGCTCCGGCGTTCTCGCCGGCGGCACCCACTTCGAGTACCAGAAGGCGCCCGCCGACATCGTCGCGAAGGTGGAGCGGATCAAGGCGCTCGCGCAGCAGCACGGGGTCGGCATCAAGGCGGCCGCTCTGCAGTTCTCGCTGGCTCACCCCGCCACCGTGGCGGCCATCCCCGGCGCCACCCGGCCGAGCCGCATCGCCGAGGACGTCGCCGCACTCGACGAGACCGTCCCGGCCGCCCTCTGGACCGCGCTCCGCGCGGAGAAGCTGATCTCCCCCGACGCCCCGGTGCCCACCGCCTGAGCCCAGGCCGCGCACTCCCCCTCTTCGACCCCGCCGGCCCCCCACTGCACGAACCCCGCCGGCACACTCCCCTGGAGGAACCCCCCATGGCCTCGACCACCGTATCCCTGGAGATCCCCGTCACCGCCGACCGTGTCTGGCAGCTGATCGGCGGATTCGGCAACCTGCCCGAGTGGCTGCCGTTCATCCCCGGCAGCGAGCTGAGCGAGGGCGGCCGGGTACGCAGTCTCAAGAACGAGGACGGCGGCGTCATCGTCGAACGGCTGGAGGCCTTCGACAACAAGGCCCGCACCTACAGCTACTCGATCGTCGAGGCTCCCTTCCCCATCACTGGCTACCTGTCCACCCTGAGCGTGCACGAGCTGCCCGGCGGACAGACCGCGCGCGTGGAGTGGTCCGGGACGTTCACCCCCGTCGGAGTGACCGACGAGGAGGCCGTGAGCCTCTTCCACGGCATCTACACCGACGGACTGGCCGCGCTGCGCCAGACACTCGTCGGCTGAGCACCTGTGCCGGTGCCCCGGCAGGCAGCGTCGGCCCGTCGCGCCGACGTCACCTGGGGCACTGACGTGCGCTGATCACGAGTGCGGGGTCCGGGTCGTCGGCGCAGAGCAGATCGACGACCTCCTTGCGCCGGTCGGTCACCACGCGGTGGTTGAGGTACCCCTTGTCGGTGATCTCGCCGTCGTCGATGCTCGGCGGCTCGGCCACCAGCGCAAGCCGTTCGACGCGCGACGCGGCCCCGGCGCCCGCGTTGAGCCTGGTCAGGACCGCGGCGAGGTGCCGGCTCAGTCCGTCATGGCCGAGCAGTTCGGTGACGTGGGCGGCCCGTGTGCCGAGCAGTTCGTTGGCCGGGGCCAGCGCCAGCCAGCCGATCGCCGCGATGTGCGACCGGTCACCGCCGACCAGCACGACGTCGGCCAGCACCCCGGCGGCCGACAGCAGCGCGTTCCGCAGGCGGCCCACGACCACCCAGGTGCCGCTGGCGAGCTTGAAGTCCTCGGCGATCCGGCCGTCGAAGGCGAGCCCGAGGCGGAGGTCGCCTCCCGGGTCGAGCAGCCGCACCGCGTCACCGCTGCGGTAGAAGCCCTCCTCGTCGAGGGCGCCGGGGACGTCCATGCCGAGGTACCCGGGGGTGACCGAGGCGCTGCGCATCCGGAGCTCGGTCCGGTCACCAACCGGGGCGAGCTTCAGCTCGACGCCGGGCAGCGGGATGCCGATGCCCTCGCGCACGCCTCCATAGGTGGATGCCGCCGCGGGCCCCGTCTCGGTCGCGCCCCACGACGACACGACCTCGATGTCGCGCCCGGTGGCCGAGCGGGCGACGGCACGCAGCCGCTTCCGCAGGGTGTCCGGCAGGTCGGCGCCCGCGTAGAGGAGGATCCTCGCGCGCGACAGAACCCGCCGGGCGAGTTCGGGATCGCTCTCCAGCCGCTGGACGAGCAGGCCGTAGCCGGCCGGTACGTTGACGCAGACAGTGGGCGGCAGCCGGCGCAGCGCGTCCACGGTGCGCTCGAACGCGTCGGGCAGCGGTGCCCCGTCGTCGATGTACAGACTCCCGCCGCTGCACAGCGCCAGGTGCAGGTTGTGGTTGCCGCCGAAGGTGTGGCTCCATGGCAACCAGTCGCTGAGCACGGGCGGTTCGTCTTCCAGGAAGGGCCAGATCTGCCGGAGCATCTGCTGATTGGCGCAGAGCATCCGGTGGGTGTTGAGCACTCCCTTGGGGGTGCCGGTCGAGCCTGAGGTGAACAGGATCTTCGCCACCGTGTCCGGTGTCAGTGACTCGTAGGCCCGCCGCACGGCGCCGGTGACGACGGTGCGCCGTAGCGTGTCCACGACACGTCCCCCGTACGGGGCCGCCGTGAGACCACCGTCTCCGGGGACGTGCCGGCCACGGCCGCCGCCGCGTCCAGGGCGGCCCGGAAGCGGTCGCCGTCGTCGGCGTACACCAGTCCCGGCCGGACCAGAGCGGAGATGGCGCGCACGCGTGCGTGGTCGGTGCTGCGCAAGGAGTAGGCAGTGCTGACCGGGACGAGGGGGACGCCGGTGAGATAGCCGGCGAGGGTGAGCAGCAGATGGTCGAGGGAGTTGCCGGACAGCAGGAGCACCGGGCGCTGCGGGCCGCACCCGCGGTCCAGGTACGCCTGGCCCAGCGCGGCCGCGGCCTCCGCAGCCGCGCCGTACGTCAGCGTCCGCCAGCCGTCCCCCGTCCCGCTCGGCCGCCAGCGTCCGCTCCGGGCACTCGGCCGCCCAGCGGCGCAGCATGTGCGCGAGCGTCGGCGGATGGTCCGGCAGCTCCTGGCCGACGCGCAGCACCCGGGTGCCGTCCGCGCGCTCCTCGCAGGTCACCTCTGCGAGGGCCGCCACGTTCGTGCTCACCGGATCGTCTCGCCGGACACGGTGTCCTGCGTCTCTAGTTCGACCACACCGCGCAGATCACCGGAGCGGATCAGCGTGACCACGCGTTCGATGTCGGCGTCCAGCGGCCGGTCGCGGTCCAGGAACGCGCAGACACCGCGCACCGCGTCGTAGGCCGCGCGGGTGGGAAGGCTGAGGTGTTCGAGGCCACGCAGGTCCGCCGCCTGGCACAGGGCGATCAGGTAGATGGCCGCGATGCGCTGGACGAGTTCCACCACGAACGGGCGTCGCGGGCCGCGATCGTGCCCATGCTCACCTTGTCCTGGTTGTGCGCCTCGGTGGAGCGGGAGAACGACGCTGCCGGCATGGTCCGCTTCAGCGCCTCGGCGGCCAGCGACGAGGCCGTGATCTGCATGCCCTTGAAGCCGTGGAACAGTCCGGCCTCGAAGTCCTCGGGTCCCAGCATCGGGATCAGGTTCGGAGTCAGGCCGTTGTTGAACTTCTCGTCGACGACCAGCTCCAGCTGACGGTCCGGCAGATCGCCGACGCCGCCGACCGCCGTCTTGACGGCGTCCATCGCCTGCGCCACATCACCGCCGTGGAAGTTGCCGCCGTTGCGCACCGCGCCGTCGGTCACGTCGAACAGGGTTTGTCGTTGGCGGAGTTGACCTCGACGGCCAGCCACCGGTAGGCCCGGTCGGCGGTGTCGAGCAGAACGCCGGTGACGCGGGGGGGCGCAACGTATCGAGTACGGTCCGGTCGAGCCCCCGACACCGACGCCTGGGCACTCCGCCCACCCCGACAGCCGCAGCGAGAACTGTCAAACGCGTTGCCGACCAACCGAGTTGGGTAAGAACTCGCATCTGAAGCTCCCCAATATTGCAATATCTTCCTAAGATCTTGGCATGGGCATACTCATACCCCGGCTCGCCCCGACACTCGTGTGCTTGCTGGCCTTCGCCGTGATCTTTGTTTCCTTCACCAAGATCCTTCTGCCTCGGATCAACAAGGCCCTCGCCGAACGGCAGGACGCCATCGACGGTCAGCGGGAACAGGCCGAGCAGGCGTCGATCGAGGCCGCTGAAGTCCTCGCCGAGTACCGTGAGGAACTGGCCGAGGCGCGGCACGAGGCGGCTCGCCTGCGCCAGGAGGCTTCGGAACAGGGCGCACAACTGATCGCCGGGATCCGCGCCGAGGGCCTGCGGGAACGCGAGGAGATGCTCGCGGAAGCTCAGGCACAGCTCGCGACCGACCGGGTGATCGCGGCAACAGAGCTTCGAGGCGCCGTCATTTCACTGGCCACGGAGCTGGCCGGCCGGGTGGTCGGCGAGCCGATCGACAGTGTGGCCCACGAAAGCGACATCGTGGACCGCTACTTCTCGGACCTTGACGCGCGCAACGCGGCAGGATTGCCGTAGTCCTGCGCGCTCCTGCTGAGATGATCAACGGGCAGGAGAGACGGGAGAGACACGTCGCGGTGGACACGAAGGGCTTCCCTGCGAGGAGGGCCGTTCGTCGCCTCGTATTCGGGCGTGGAGATGTTCATCGTGCCACCCGTCCGTATGCAGCAGGGCGCTTCGCATAGTGCCTTCCAGAGCGAACCCGGCCTTCGTCGCAACTCGACAGGAGGCCGGGTTCGCTACGGAATGGGTGAGGCGCAGCCGGTGCAGACCGAGGTCATCCATCGCCCACCGGCTGACCCGAAGGGTCGCATCGACCATGACGCCACTACCGCGACCGGTCGGCAGCAGCCAGTAAAGGATCTCAGCGCTCCCGCCCTTGAGATCGATATCGCCCCAACCGATCAAGCCCATGGGCCGCTCACCGACCTGTGCGACAGCCCAGATCGCCGATTGCTCCGACTTCCAGCGCTCGTGCCAGCGGACGATCCGCTCCTGGGCATCCTCCAGTGACACGTCACGCCCTGGACGGTTCCACTGCTGGATATCCGGGTCCAGACAGGCGTCCACGATGACCTGGGCATCGTCCTGCCGCCACGGACGCAGTTCTACGTCCCCGGTGAGCCGGAACACCGGTTGTTCGCTCTGGCTCATCCGCCCTGCGGGGACCACGGCGGGTGTCGAAGCGATCATCGCTGCATGATGCCACCCCGGCAGGCTTGGTGGAATACCTCACGACGGCGCTGCATAGCAGCGGATGTCCACCGTCCGCTGCGGGCCCCACTGCTGCTCGACCGTGGCCATCAACTCCCAGCCCAGCCGCTCGTACAGGGCTACGGCGGCAGTGTCGGATGCGACGACGTCGAGCACCGGATGCAGGCCCCGATGCCGCGCTTCCCGCACTGCTTGGCCGATCAGCAGTGCACCGATCCGCTGCCCCCTCGCCTGCGGGGCGACGAACAGTCTGCTGACCACGGCGGTCGCACCCCGCGTCGCCCCGTTGCGCTCGCTCCACAACTTCGGGGCCAGGTCGCCTTCGCCGCCCTGCGACAAA
Source organism: Streptomyces sp. NPDC002573 (assembly GCF_042889625.1). Taxonomy (NCBI): domain Bacteria; kingdom Bacillati; phylum Actinomycetota; class Actinomycetes; order Kitasatosporales; family Streptomycetaceae; genus Streptomyces; species Streptomyces sp. NPDC002573. The sequence continues at coordinate 126,104 of NZ_JBIARC010000015.1, forward strand.
CTGACATGCCCAATGAGGCGGCCGCCAAGCTCGGCGACCCAGGTGCCCAGCATGGGGCCGTACGACAGCCACTCGCCGGGCCGCTCGGGCCAGTTCACCGGATAGCCGTCACGCCGATGGACCTCCGCGAGGACGCGCACGCACTCCTCGACATCACCATCGGCCCTCCGCCGCACAAGGGGGCCCGGCCTCTCCTCGGCTGCCTCGGAGCTCTCGATGTTCACTCCGGAGTGCGCGAGCGGCGTGAACGGGCTGTCGATCAACTCGCCGGCCTCAGATCAGTGCCCGGCCCTGCCACTGCCATGGAGCTGCTAAGCCTCCTCGGCCGTGATGAAACGTCCCAGGAGCGTGCACAACAGCTCCTGGTCGTCCTCCTCCATGCAGTCGAGAAGCCCGGCGCCCACCTCGTCGCTGATCCGTGAGGCGTCGGCGAACAATGCTTTGCCCTCGTCGGTCATGTCCACCGCGTAGGCGCGCCGGTCGGCGGGAGAAGGCCGCCGCACGGCCAAGCCACCAGCCTCCAGATCGTCGACCGTGCGCACCATGGCGGACTTGTCGCTGCCCGTGAGATCGATGAGCTGTCGCTGGCTGAGCGGCCCGTGCGTGGCGAGGTTGAGCAGGACACCGTAGTGCCGGCCCTCGATGCCCAGTGGGCGCAGAGCCTCGGCGAACGTCCGGGCGGCGCGTCGCTGGGCGAGGCGGAGCAGCGGGCCGATGCGTGCGGGACCGGTGCCGAGCGCGGGGGAAGGAAAGTCGGGCGCGTTCATCGTCATCCAGCATAGGGCAAGACGAGATTGATCCCACCGGGATAGTCTCGTATGGCACTATCTTGTTCATGTCTAATTTGATTGTGCGGCCTTGGACCCTCGCGGTCTTCCGGGCCGTGGTGACCTGCGAGGCCGCCCTCGCACTCGGGCAGGCCGTACTGGCCGGCAGCTTCCTGTCCGGGCACTACGGGGCCCTCGACCTGCACGCCCTCAACGCCACGGCCACCGGGCTGACCGCGCTGGCCCAGATCGTGGCCGCGCTGCTGCTGTGGCGGCCCGGCGGCGGGCCAAGTTGGCCGCTCCTGGCCGGTATCGCGCTCTTCGGCGCAGAGGCGGGACAGATCGCCATGGGGTATACGCGGGTGCTCGCCGTTCATGTCCCGCTGGGCGTGGCGATCATCGCCTGCACCTTCCTCATGTTCGGCTGGGCCTGGCGCGCGGCAGCAGCAGGCCCGAACCGTGCCCGGGCGGAGCGCATATGACCGGGGGCATCGCCAGACGCCGCCTGCTCGGCGCGGCTGTCCTGGGCGGTGGCGCGCTCACCGCGGGCGGATGGGCCATGGCCGGCGGGTCACTGACACCGGGGCAGCCGGGGCTGCTGCTGCGCAGCCAGACAGCCCTGCCACGGCCGTACGCGGTGCCGCTGCCCGTCCCGCCGGTGCTCGCGCCGGCGCGCTCCAGCGGCACGACGGATGTATACGAGATCACCCAACAGACAGCGCGGCTGCGGATCCTACCGGGGCTCAAGACGACCGCCTGGACATACGGCGGCACCTTCCCCGGGCCGACCCTGGTCTCCCGCTCGGGCCGCAGGACCGTGGTACGGCACCGCAACGAACTGCCGCACCCGACCGTGGTCCACCTGCACGGCGGCCACACCCCTTACGGCAGCGACGGCTATCCGACCGCACTGATCCTGCCGCGCAGCGGCACGGCCTCAAACCCCGACGGCATGGCAGGGATGCCGGACATGTCCCCGGGGGCCGCTGCGCGGGACGACGTCGCAACCGAGCGGACGTACACGTATCCGATGCAGCAGCGGGCCGCCACCCTCTGGTACCACGACCACCGCATGGGCTTCACCGGCCCGAACGTCTGGCGCGGCCTGGCAGGTTTCCACCTCGTACACGACGACGAGGAAGAGGCACTGCCCCTCCCACGTGGTGAACGAGACATCCCCTTGATGATCGCCGACCGGGCCTTCGCCGCCGACGGCTCCTTCCGGTACCCTGCCCTGGACCCGGCCCAGCACACGCCCGGTGTCACCGACCCGTACATGGACGGCGTCCTCGGCGACGTCCTTCTCGTCAACGGGGCGCCCTGGCCGGTGCTTGAGCCACTGAGGCTGCGCTACCGCCTGCGCCTGCTCAACGCCTCCAACGCCCGCCGCTACCGTCTGGCGCTCGACCCCCCGCCGCCGGGCGGCGGCGGTCTCGTGCAGATCGGCGGCGACGGCGGACTGCTGGAAAGGCCGCTCGCACACGACACCCTGGACATCGCCCCGGCCGAACGCTTCGACGTGATCGTCGACTTCTCCCGCTACCGGCCCGGTACCCGCGTGCGCCTGACGAACCGGCTGGGCAGCGGCAGCACGGCGTACGTCATGTGCTTCGACGTCTCCACCGCCCGGCCACCGGCCGACGACTCCCGCATACCGGACCGACTGTCCGCGACAGCCGCGCCGCGGCCGGAGCGGGCCGCGGCGACCCGCACGTTCCACTTCCAGCGGCGGGCCGGATCCACCGGCTGGACCATCAACGGCCGCCCCTACGAGCCCGGCAGACCCCTGGCCACCGTCCGACTCGGCACCACCGAGCTATGGCGGTTCGTCACCGACTTCCACCACCCCGTACACCTCCACCTCAACCACTTCCGGGTGACCGCCCGCAACGGCCGGTCACCCGGCCCCTACGACGCGGGCTGGAAGGACACCGTGGACCTGCGCCCCGCCGAATCCGTGGAGATCGTCACCCGCTTCACCGACTACCCGGGCCGGTTCCTGCTGCACTGCCACAACCTTGAGCACGAAGACATGGCCATGATGGCCGACTTCGTCACGGAGTGAACGAGCCCCGGGGGCCGCAGGGACGATGCGGTGGTGGACTCGTACTCCGCCGGTCCGCCACCGCATCGCATCGCATCGCATCGCATCGCATCGCATCGCATCGCATGACAGCAGGGTTCACCGGTACCTCGCCTTCAACCGCGACTGACAGCCTCTCTTTAGCAACAGGCCTCAGCCCCCGGCCTTGATCAGCGGCGCGTCTCCGTCCCGTGGGCCGGCGGAGTTCTGGTCACCGACGGCGAGTTGGTTCTTGGCGCGGCAGGAGCTTCGGGTGCCCATGCGGCCGAAGACGAAGAGGCCGTGCAAACGGCACTGCAGCGGTGGCAGAAGAGCCGTTCCACGGGTGGACAGGAGTGACACCCGCTCAGGGTGAAACGGTGGAGGCCGTCAGGCATCGTGACCGGAGCGGGGCAGCGGGATGTGCGTGATGGATGCGGCGGCCAAAGAGTCTGCCGTCGCTTGTCCTGCCGGGATCCCGGTCCTGCTCCGCGGTCTCCTCGATCAGGCTGTCGGTCCGGAGGCCCTGCGTGTGCTGGGCAGCGTCTACGTATAGTTGCGCCATGAGCAACCATGGGGCGGACGGCGAAGCAGCGGGTCCCGGGGCGGGCGGGGTGCAGTCCGTCGACCGTGCCGTCAGCGTTCTGGAGATTCTCGCGCGGCGCGGCGAAGCGGGGGTCAGCGAGGTCGCCGCCGAGATCGACGTCCACAAGTCGACCGCGTTCCGGCTGCTCGGGGCGCTCGAGGCACGCGGTCTGGTCGAGCAGGCGGCCGATCGGGGCAAGTACCGGCTGGGCTTCGGGATCGTGCGCCTCGCGGGCGCGGTCACGGGTCGCCTCGACCTCACGCAGCAGGGCCGGCCGGTGTGCGAGCGGCTGATAGAGGAGGTCGGCGAGACCGTCAACATCGCGGTTCTGCAGGAGCACTACGCGGTCAACCTGTATCAGGTGCGCGGCCCGGGCGCGGTCGGCTCGCACAACTGGGTCGGACAGCTCACCCCCGTACACGCCACGTCCAGCGGCAAAATCCTGCTCGCGCACCTGCCGGCGAAGGAGCGCGCCCGAGTGCTCGCGGCCTCCGGATTGCGGAAGCTGACGCCGCACACCCTGACCGCCAGGACGAAGCTGGAGAAGAACCTCGCCGAAGCACGCGAGCGCGGGTACGCGGTGACGCTGGAGGAGCTGGAGATCGGGCTGCACGCGATGGCGGCCCCGATCCGCTCCAGGGACGGCGAGGTCATCGCCGCCGTCAGCGCATCGGGGCCGGCGTACCGCTTCACCGAGGAACGTATCCACGAACTCGCGCCCGCGCTGGTCAAGGGCGCTCAGGAGATCAGCCACAGGATGGGCTATCTGGGTTGAGTCCTCTCCTGACCGGCGGCGGGCGGCAGGGCCTGGTCAGGCCGCGGTTCTCCTGCTTCGGGGCTAACCACGGAGGCGGGACATGGCCGGGTCGAACAGGGGTTCCTCGGCCACCACGGCCTCGATGCGCTGGTCGAAGTAGCCGATGTGCACGATGGTTCCGGGGGTGGCCAGCTCCACCGGGAGCCAGGCGTAGGCGATGCCCTTGCCGATGGTGTAGCCGTAGGCGGCGCTGGTGACATAACCGACGGCGCGGTCGCCGTCGTACACCGGTTCCTTGCCCATGACCACCGCGCGCGGATCGTCGATGGTCAGGCAGCTGAGCCTGCGGCGCACGTCGGTCTTGCGGCGCTCCAGTGCGGCCTTGCCGATGAAGTCGCCCTTGTCGAGCTTGACGGCGAAGTCGACGCCCGCCTCGTAGGGGTCGTGCTCATAGGTCATGTCGGTGCCGAAGGAGCGGTAGCCCTTCTCCAGGCGGAGGCTGTTGAAGGCGCCGCGGCCGGCGATGATGCCGCCCAGTGGCTCGGCCGCGGCCCAGAGGGTGTCCCACAGCTTCTGGCCCAGGTCGGCGGTGGTGTACAGCTCCCAGCCGAGTTCGCCGACGTAGCTCAGGCGCATGGCGGTCACCGGGACGCTGCCGATGTGGGCGCGCTGGGCGCGGAAGTACTTGAGGCCGTCGTTGGAGAAGTCCCGGTCGGTCAGGGGCTGGAGGACCTCGCGGGCTAGCGGGCCCCACAGGCCGATGCAGCAGGTGCCGGCGGTGATGTCGCGGACCTGGACGGTTCCGTCGGCGGGCAGACGGCGGGTGAGCCAGTCGAGGTCGAGGTTGCCGTTGGCGCCGATCTGGAAGACGTCGGGGGCCAGACGGGCGACGGTGATGTCGCTGCGGATGCCGCCGTCGTGGTTGAGGAGCAGGGTGTACGTCACCGAGCCCACGGACTTGGCGACCTTGCCGGTGACCAGCCCCTCCAGGAAGCCGGCGGCGCCGGGGCCGCTGACCTCCAGGCGCTTGAGGGCCGTCATGTCGTACAGGGCGACGGTCTCGCGGGTGACCTGGGCTTCGGCGCCGACGACGGGCGACCAGTAGCGGGCGGCCCAGTCGTTGGGGGTGGGGATCGTGCGGCCCTCGACCAGGGACGCGTTGGCCTCGTACCACTGGGGGCGCTCCCAGCCGTTCGCCTCAAGGAAGAACGCGCCGTGTTGCTGCTGGCGGGCGTAGAAGGGGCTGGTGCGGATCGGGCGCGGATTTCCGGCCGGCTGGAGGGGGTGGAGGATGTCGTAGACCTCCACGAAGTTCTGGCAGTCGCGGGCGAGGACGTACTCCGGGGAGAGCTGGTGCGGCTCGAAGCGGTTGATGTCGCACTCGTGCAGGTCGAAGGAGGAGCAGTGGCCGTCGACCAGCCATTCGGCGACGGCCCGGCCGACGCCCGCGGAGTGGGTGACCCACACGGCCTCGGCGACCCAGAAGCCCTTGACGTGCGGGGACTCGCCGAGCAGCGGGTAGCCGTCGGTGGTGAAGGAGAACAGGCCGTTGATGCCCTCCTCGATCTTGGCCTCGCGGGTCGCGGGGAGCAGTGACCGGGTCTCGGTCCAGGCGTCCTCGAAGTCCTCCTCGGTGAACTTCAGGACCGAGGGCATCTCCTCGGCCTCGTCCACGGAGAGGATGTCGTCGGCGGAGACGGGCATGGGGCGGTGGCCGTAGGAGCCGATGCCGAGTCCGTCGAAGCGGTCGCGGTAGTAGAGGTCGGCGTCCTGGTGGCGCAGGATCGGGCGGACCGCTTCCTCCGTCTGGCCGGCGAGGGCGGGGATCGGGCCGGTCCAGGCGAGTTGGTGGGCGAGCGGGGTGAGCGGCAGGTTCATCCCGACCATGCGGGCGATCCTCGGCCCCCAGATGCCGGCGCAGCACACGACGATGTCGGCGGGGATCTCGCCCTGGTCGGTCAGCACGCTGGTGACGCGGCCCTCGCTCTGCCGCACGTCGAGGACCTCATGGCGGGCGAGGAAGCGCACACCGCGCCCGGTGGCCCGGCGGATCTGGGCCTCGACGGCCAGGACGGCCTTGGCGAGGCCGTCGGTGGGGACCAGGAGTCCGCCGAGGACCTTGCCGCGGTCGACCAGGGGGTGGCGCTCCACGCACTCGTCGGGGGTCAGCAGTCGCGCCTCGATGCCCCAGGCGGTGATCCAGCCGTGGCGGCGCCGGAGTTCGGCGAGGCGCTCGGGGCTCGTCGCCACTTCGAGGCCGCCGACCTGGAGGAAGCAGGGCTTGCCGTCGACGTCGAGGGAGCAGAACTTCTCGACCGTGTAGCGCGCCAGTTCCGTCATGGTCTTCGAGGGGTTCGTCTGGAAGACCAGGCCCGGGGCGTGCGAGGAGGATCCCCCGGTGGCCGGCAGGGGTCCTTGGTCGACCACGGTCACTTCGGTCCAGCCGCGTGCGGAGATCTCGTCCGCGAGGGCCGCTCCCACGACGCCCGCTCCGATGATGACCACTCGGGGTCCCGCCATCGCCCAACCTCCGAACTCGAGAACGGTTCAGTTGCTCTTTACGCAACGTGATTCAGGTTGTGCAACTCAATGTGCCCGTCGCCAGGAAGGGTGTCAAGGGGGCGGTGACCTCGGAGAACAGCCCGGAACACGGCAACGCCCGGCGGGCGGTGCGCACCTGTGCACACCGCCCGCCGGGCGTCCTCAACCGACCGCTCCCCGACTCCCGTTACGTCGGCCGCCTCGGCTACTTCAGCCAGGCGTCGACCTTGTCGCGGTTCGCCTCGACCCACTTCTTGGCAGCCGCGTCGTCCGACATCTTGTCCACCGCGATGTACTTGGCGACGGTGTTCTGGTCGTCGTTCGTCCAGTGGAACTTCTTCACCAGGTCGTACGCCGGACTGCCCGACTTGGCGAACGTGGCGCTGGCGATCTTGTCCAGGTCGTAGACGGGGTAGTCGCAGGCCACCTTCGCCGCGTCGGCGTCGCAACCCGCCGTGTACTTGGGCAGGTTGACCTTGACCAGCGGCACCTCCGACATGAACCACTGGGGCTCGTAGAAGTAGCCGACCATCCACTGCTTGTTCTTCTCAGCCGTCTTGAAGGCCTGGATGAGCGCGGTCTCGCTGCCCGCGTACACCACCTTGAAGTTCAGCTTCAGGTTCTTCACCAGCGCCGCGTCGTTGGTTACGTAGGACGGGTCCCCGTCGAGCAACTGGCCCTTGCCGCCGGACTCGGAGGTCTTGAACCGGTCGGCGTACTTGTTGAGGTTCTGCCAGTCGGTGATGTCCGGGTGCGCCTTGGCCAGCCACGGCGGCACGAACCAGCCGATGACGCCCTGGTTGCCCGTCGAACCCGCCTCGACGGCCGTCTTCTGCTCGGTGATGTACTTCTTCTTCAGATCGTCGTGGCCCCAGTTCTCCAGGACGGCGTCCACCTCACCGGTCCCGAAGCCCTGCCAGGCGATCTCCTCCTTCAGGTCCTTCTTCTGGACCGTACAGCCGAGATCGTGCTGCGCCACATACGCGACGACCGCCGCGTCCGCCTCGTAGCCGATCCACGGGTTGACGGCCAGGTTGAAGGTGCCGCACTTGCCGCCCGAGGCCTTCGAGCCCGCGGAGGCGCTGTCGCCGACCTTCGCGCCCGAGCAGGCCGTGAGGGTGAGGCCGAGGACGGCCAGGCAGGCCGCGCCGGTTCGCCAGTGTCTTGCCATGGTGTCGTGCTCCTTATGCCCTGGTGCGTCGTGCCGCAGCCTGAGTGATCCGGTCGAACATGACTCCGAGAAGTACGATGGCGAGTCCCGCCGCCAGCCCCTTGCCGTACAGCTCTCCCTGCGAGAACCCGGCCACGACGTCGTAGCCGAGGGCGCCGGCCCCTACCAGGCCGCCCACCACAACCATCGACAGCACGTAGATCAGACCCTGGTTGGTCGCGAGCGTCAGGGCTCCTCGTGCCATCGGCAGTTGGACCTTGGTGATGATCTGCCAGGTGTTGCACCCGGCCGAGGTGGCCGCCTCCACGGTGGCCTCCGGCACGTTCCGCACACCGTCCGCGATGATCTTGATTGCGACGGGCGCCGCGTAGACGACGGCCGCGACGATCGCGGTGAACCGGGTGGCGCCGAAGAGGGCCAGGAACGGCACGAGATAGACGAACGGCGGCATGACCTGTGCGGCGTCCAGGGTGGGGCGCACCAGCCGGTCCACGAGCTGACTGCGTCCCATCCACACTCCGAACACGGCGCCGAGCAGCATCACCAGCACCGTGGCCACGGCGGTCGAGGCGAGCGTGGTCATGCTGTCCGACCACAGGCCCGTGCCGACCAGCAGCCCGACACACACGGCGGCCGTCACCCCGGCGCGCCATCCGCCGAGCACCGCGCCGAGTGCGACCAGCGTGACGCCGACCAGCCACCACGGGGAGTCGGTGAGCAGCGTCTGGAACGGGTCGAGCAGACCGTTGGTGAGGGCGTCGCGAAGGGCGTTGGTCAGGCCCGAGAGATGGTCCTGCAGCCAGGTGGTCGCCGTGTCGACCGCGCTCGCGATATGAGTGCCGGTGCTGCCGTTGCCGGGGAAGTCGGCCGCCCAGACGTAGGTGTGGGACAGATACACCAGGACCAGGACGGCGATCCCGCCCGCCGCCAGCAGCGGTCGGCGCCATCTGCGGAGGGTGCCGCCCGTGCGGCGGGCCGTCTCGGTGCGCACGGCCGCCGCCGTGGTGACCCGGTCGAGCACGATGGCCATGACGACGATGGCGAGGCCCGCGTTGAAGGCGGTGCCGACGTCGAGCGACTGCAGGGCCTGGACGACGGTCTTGCCGAGGCCGGGCGCGTCGATCAGGGCGGCGATGGTCACCATGGCCAGAGCGGCCATGATGGTCTGGTTGACGCCCATGACCACCGTGCGTTTGGACATCGGCAGCAGCACCTTCAGCAGTTGCTGCGACCGTGTCGTGCCCAGCGAGTCCGCCGCCTCGACGGTGGTCTCGGGCACGGAGCGGATGGCGTGCGCGGTGATACGGATGGCGGGCGGCGCCGCGTAGATCACCGTGGTGATCACGGCGGAGGCCCCGCCGATGAGAAAGATCAGGGTCAGCGGGGCGAGATAGACGAAGGTCGGCATCGTCTGCATGAAGTCCAGGAAAGGCGTCATGATCCGGTTGAACCGGTCGGACAGACCTGCCCACAGGCCGAGCGGAATCCCGATGAGCAGGGCCACGAGGACCGCCGACAGGGTCAGCGCCAGCGTGTCCATGCTCTCCTGCCACAGGCCCTGCAGCCCGAAGAAGGTGAAGCCGGCCGCGGCCAGCAGGGCCACCCGCCAGTTGCCCACGGCCCAGGAGACATAGCCGGCGAGTCCGACGACGCCGAGCCAGCCGATCTGCGGGACCGGGCGGCTACCGGTGGGCTGGGAGATCAGGGACTGGACGAAGGTCACCAGGTTGTCGATGGCCAGACGGATCTCGTTGAAGAAGTACAGGAAGAGCGGGTTGGAGTTGCGGTTGGCGCCGATGCTGTCGTTGACGTCGTTCAACCAGCGGTGCAGACCGGTCAGATCGGCCGCCGCGAGGGTCAGCGTCTGGCGGCCGCGCAGCACCGCGAAGAGCACCAGCCAGACGATCAGGACCGCCGCCACCGCCGTACGGCGGCTCATCTTCCGGCGCAGGGTCGCGACCGGCGCGGTCGCGTCGGCGGCGACGGCCATCACGCACCGCCTTCCTGCCCGGCGACGACGGAGAGGATCTCCTCGTCGCCGACGATGCCGAGCAGCTTGCCGCCCTCGACGACCTTGACCGGCTTCTCCGCGGCGAGCACCGCCCGGGTGGCCTCGCGCACCACGACGTCCGGTCCCAACTCCGGCCCGTCGAGGGCGTCGTCGGGCCCGGCGGGGCGCATGATCCAGCGCAGGGTGAGGACGTCGCCGCGCGGCACGTCCCTGACGAAGTCCCGTACGTAGTCGTCGGCGGGGGCGCCGACCAGTTCGTCACCGGTGCCGCACTGGACCATCCTGCCGTCACGCATGATCAGGATGCGGTCGCCCAGCTTCAGCGCCTCGGAGAGGTCGTGGGTGATGAACACCATGGTCTTGCCGACCTCGTGGTGCAGGCGGATGACCTCGCTCTGCATGTCGCGGCGGATCAGCGGGTCGAGCGCCGAGAACGGCTCGTCGAAGAAGAGGACTTCGGGGTCGCCGGCGAGCGCGCGGGCGAGACCGACGCGCTGCTGCATACCGCCGGAGAGCTGGTCGGGGTAGGAGTTCTCGTAGCCGGCGAGGCCCACCAGTTCCACGGTCTCCAGCGCACGCCTGGTGCGCTCGCCCCTGCCCATGCCCCGGATCTCCAGGCCGAACGCCACGTTGTCGACGACCCTGCGGTGCGGCAGCAGTCCGAAGTGCTGGAAGACCATGGAGAACTTGCTGCGCCGCAGTTCGCGCAGCCGCCTGGCGTCGGCGCCCCGGATGTCCTCGCCCTCGAAGACGACCTCCCCGGCGGTCGGTTCGATCAGCCGGGTCAGACATCGCACCAGGGTGGACTTGCCGGAGCCGGACAGGCCCATGACGACGAAGACCTCGCCGGGCGACACCTCGAAGCTCACGTCCCGTACGGCAGCGGTACATCCGGTGCGGTCCATGAGCTCGCGGCGGGTGAGGCCGCACAACTCCTCGGATCCCGGCACCTGGTCGGCCTTCGGTCCGAACACCTTCCACAGCCGGCGCACCGAGATGACCGGGGTGCGCTCCGGGGGGTCCTGGGACGTGTCGCGCCGCTGCGACACCTCGGTCTGGGCTGGGGTCATGATCAGCCTCTTTTCGGCGTTCAGCCGCGGAACCAGTGCTGCGGCCGGGGTTGGATGTTCTGCCAGACGTGTTTGGGCTCTCGGTACTCGTCAAGGCCGGTCGGTCCCAGCTCACGGCCCACGCCGGAGTGTCCGAAGCCACCCCATTCCGCCTGCGGCACATAGGGGTGGTAGTCGTTGATCCACACGGTGCCGTGGCGCAGCCTGCGCGCCACCCGCTGGGCCTTGCCCGCGTCCTGCGTCCAGACGGCTCCGGCGAGGCCGTACTCCGTGTCGTTGGCGATGCGGACCGCGCCGTCCTCGTCATGAAAGCGCTCTACGGTGAGTACGGGTCCGAAGGACTCCTCGTGCACCACGCGCATGTCCTGCCGGCACTCGTCGAGGACGGTGGGCGGGTAGTAGAAGCCGCCGGCCAGCGCGGGATCGTCGGGGCGCGCGCCGCCGCAGCGCAGTACGGCGCCCTCGGCAAGACCGGCGGCGACGTACGCCTCGACCTTCTCCCGATGCTGTGCGGAGATCAGTGCCCCGGTCTCGGCCTCCGGGTCGAAGGGTCCGCCCAGGCGGATGAGCCGGGCGCGGCGCACGAGTTCGTCGACGAAGGCGTCGTGCAGCGAGTCCTCGACGATCAGGCGGGCGCCGGCCGAGCAGACCTGTCCGGAGTGCAGGAAGACGGCGGTGAGGGCGAAGTCGACGGCGGTCTCGAAGTCGGCGTCGGCGAAGACGACGTTCGGGTTCTTGCCGCCGAGTTCCAGCGCGACCTTCTTCACCGTCGCCGCGGCGGCGGCCATGATGCGCCGCCCGGTGTCGAGGCCTCCGGTGAACGAGACCATGTCGACGTCCGGGTGCTCGGCCAGCGGCGCGCCCACCTCGGCTCCGGCGCCCAGCACGAGTTGGGCGGCGCCGGCCGGGAGACCCGCCTCTTCAAGGGCCTTCATCAGCAGGATCGAGGTGGAGGGCGTCAGCTCGCTGGGCTTGAGGACCACGGTGTTGCCCGCGAGCAGAGCCGGGGCGACTTTCCACGAGGCCTGTAGGAGCGGGTAGTTCCAGGGGGTGATCAGTCCGCAGACACCGACGGGCTCGTAGGTGACCCGGCTGAGCGCGTCGTCGCGGCCGGTGTCGACCACCCGGCCCGCGCTGGTGCCGGCGACACCGCCGTAGTAGCGGAAGCAGGAGGCGACGTCGGCGATGTCGTACTCGCTCTCCACCAGGCGCTTGCCGGTGTCGAGCGACTCCGCACGGGCGAAGTCCTTGGCGTCGCGTTCCAGGATGTCGGCGATGCGCAACAGCAGTGCGCCGCGCTCACGCTCGGGGGTGCGGGGCCAGGGGCCGTCGTCGAAGGCGCGGCGGGCCGCAGCGATCGCCGCCTCGGTGTCGGGTCGGGTCGCCTCCGAGACCGTCGCGACCAGCGTGCCGTCCGCCGGACAGCGGATCTCCCGGTGGCCGCCCGCCACCGGGGCGCGCCATTCTCCGTCCACATACAGATCTGCCACGGCCGCGCCCTTCGAACGAAGTCGTTGCGCATTGTGCACTGCATTGTTTGTGGTGGAACACCCTGTCCGACGGGACTGACACCCGTCAAGAGGGTGGCGGGTCCCGGTTCGGTCACCGGAGCGGCGCTCTCGCGCGCGTGTCAGCCGCCCAGCCGGTCCACCAGGGCACGGCGCCAACGCTCCGTCTCCGCAATCTGGTTGAAAGTGAACAGGTGCAGGCCGGACACTCCCGCCGACGGCTCGGTGAACCCCTCCGCGCCGCGGGCGAGCAGCCTGTCCGGGGCGTATCCACCCGGTGCCGCGAGCCGCAGGAACCAGGACGGGTGCCGGGCGAGAAAGCGGGCCGACTCCCCCACCCCGATCTTCGTCGCCATGGACAGCAGCTTCGCCCGCTCCACGGGGCCGGCGACGCCCATGTACAGGGGCAGTGTCACGCCGCGGCGCCGGATCCGGGCGATCCAGTCGGTGAGCACGCGCGCGTCGAAGCACAGGTTGCTGACGATGTACGTGGCGTGCGCCTGCTTGTCCCCCATCGACCGGACGGTGATGTCGTCGTGGATGAGCGGATGACTCTCTGGGTACCCGGTGATCCCCGTGTCCGCGAAGGGCCTGCCCATGTCGGTCAGCGCGCGCAGCACCGGCAGCGCTCCGTCGTACGGCCCGGCCGGCGGGTCGGCATCACCCGCCGGGACGAAGACATCGTCGACCTGGGCCGCGCACAGCCGCTCCACGACGTCCTTCAGGTGCGCGTCGTCCCGCAGCAGCCGCGCGGGGACATGAGGGACGACGCGGTAACCGTGCGCCGCGAGCCGCTCGGTGAGACCGAGTGTCGGCTCCAGGCCCTTGACCGGCGACGCCGTGACCGTGACCACGACGTCGCGCGGCACATGGGCGAGGACCTTGTCCTCCGCCGCCTTCGCCGGCAGCACCTCGTAGCGGACGCGGGTGAGCAGCGCCCGCGGGGCTTGCCTGCCCACCGCTCACCCGGCCTGTTTCTGGGCGTCGCGGTGACGGTAGTAGGCGGCCTTGGAGGGCGGCAGCGGCTCCTTGCCGAGGATGAGGTCGGCCGCCTTCTCGGCGATCATCATCACAGGCGCGTAGATGTTGCCGTTGGTGACGTACGGCATCACCGACGCGTCCACCACCCGCAGCCCGTCCAGCCCGTGCACTCGCATGCTCAGCGGGTCGACGACGGACATCTCGTCGGTGCCCATCTTGCAGGTGCACGAGGGGTGCAGGGCCGTCTCGCCCTCCTCGGCGACCCAGGCGAGGATCTCCTCGTCGGACTCGACGGAGGGTCCGGGCGAGGTCTCGCCGCCGTTGTAGGGGGCGAGGGCGGGCTGGTTGAGGATCCGGCGTGCGACACGGATCGCCTCGACCCACTCGCGGCGGTCCTGCTCCGTGGAGAGGTAGTTGAAGCGCAGCGCGGGGCGTTCCCGCGGGTCCTTGCTCTTGATCTTCACCGATCCGATGGCGTTCGAGTACATGGGCCCCACGTGCACCTGGTAGCCGTGGCCGCCGGCCGGCGAGGAGCCGTCGTAGCGGACGGCGACCGGCAGGAAGTGGAACATCAGGTTGGGATAGTCCACGTCCTCGTTGCTGCGGGCGAAGCCGCCCGCCTCGAAGTGGTTGGTGGCGGCGGGGCCCTTGCGGAACAGCCATTGCAGCCCGATGAAGGGGGCGCGCCACTTCGCCATGTACGGCTGCACGGAGACGGGTTGTCTGCAGGCGTACTGGACGTACACCTCCAGGTGGTCCTGCAGGTTCTCGCCGACGCCCGGCAGATCGTGGACGACGTCGATGCCGAGGGCGGGCAGTTCGGCCGCGTTGCCGACGCCGGAGAGCTGCAGCAGCTGCGGGGTGTTGACGGCGCCGCCGCACAGGATGACCTCGCGGGCCCGGACCTGCTGCGGCGCACGGCGGCCCTGCTGGTACTCGACGCCGACGGCGCGCTTGTCCTCGAAGAGGACCCGGCTGACGAGGGCGCGCGTCTTCACGGTGAGGTTCGGCCGCTTCATCGCGGGCCTGAGGTACGCCTTCGAGGCCGACAGGCGGCGACCGCGGTGGACGTTGCGGTCGAACTTGGCGAAACCCTCCTGCCGGTAGCCGTTGACGTCGTCCGTGGACGCGTAGCCCGCCTGCCGGGTGGCTTCCAGGAAGGCGGTGAAGAGCGGGTTGGTGGCCGGGCCGCGCTCCAGGACAAGGGGACCGTCATGGCCGCGGAACTCGTCGTCCGGGTCGGCCGCCAGACAGTTCTCCATGCGACGGAAGTACGGCAGACAGTGGGCGTAGTCCCAGGTCTCCATCCCCGGTCGGGCCGCCCAGCGTTCGTAGTCCATGGGGTTGCCGCGCTGGAAGATCATGCCGTTGATGCTGCTGGAGCCGCCGAGCACCTTGCCACGGGCGTGGTAGATGCGCCGGCCGCCCATGTGGGGCTCGGGCTCGGACTCGTACTTCCAGTCGTAGAAGCGGCTGCCGATGGGGTAGGTCAGCGCCGCGGGCATATGGATGAACACGTCCCACGGGTAGTCGGGGCGGCCCGCCTCCAGTACGAGCACCCGGTTCGCGGGATCGGCCGAGAGTCGGTTGGCCAGTGCGCTGCCGGCTGATCCACCACCGACGATGACGAAGTCGTAGTGCAGGAGGGCCATGGTGCCTCGTCTCGCTCGCGCCGTCGATATGCGGGGCATGCTAGTACGGGTATCGCAATGCGCTCTAGGTTGCGAAGCACGCAACTTCCACGGTGTTTGTTCACATCGCGTTGCTTGCTAGGGCGTTGTTTACTGCGCGTATAGTTCCGTTATGAGCAACTACAGTCCGGATACCGAAACAAGCGGGTCGTCGTCCGGCGGGGTGCAGTCCGTCGACCGGGCCATCAGCGTCCTGGAGATACTGGCTCAGCGTGGCGAGGCGGGCGTGAGCGAGGTCGCCGCCGAGATCGAGGTGCACAAGTCGACCGCGTTCCGGCTGCTCGGCGCCCTGGAGGCGCGGGGACTTGTCGAGCAGTCGGGCGAGCGGGGCAAGTACAGCCTCGGCTTCGGCATCGTCCGTCTGGCGGGCGCCGTCACGGGACGTATCGACATCACCCAGCAGGGCCGGTCGGTGTGCGAGCGCCTGGCCGAGAGCATCGGCGAGACGGTCAACATCGCCGTGATGCAGGAGCACTACGCGATCAACCTCTACCAGGTGCGCGGCCAGGCCGCCGTCACCGCGCACAACTGGGTCGGTCAGCTGACCCCCCTGCACGCCACCTCCAGCGGCAAGATCATGCTGGCCCATCTGGCCACCGAGGAGCGCGCCGCGCTGCTGACGGACGCCGGACTGAAGAAGCTGACCCCCCGCACGATCTCCTCGAAGGCGAAGCTGGAGAAGAACCTCGCCGAGGCCCGGGAGCGCGGTTACGCCTGGACGCTGGAGGAGTTGGAGATCGGGCTGCACGCCATGGCCGCACCGATCCGGGACCGGGAGGGCGAGGTCATCGCGTCGATCAGCGCCTCCGGACCCTCGTACCGGTTCACCGAGGAGCGCATGCACGAGTTGGCTCCGGTGCTGGTCAAGGGCGCGGAGGAGATCAGCCATCGCATGGGATACCTGGGCTGACCGCACCCCGTACGACGGCCGCACGGCCCGCGTGCGCCCTCCCCGCGGGCCACGGGCACCGCGCCTGCCTGTCACTCGGGCTGACGCGCCCCGAGACGCTCCCGAACCCAGTCGTGGAAGGCGCCGATGTGGTGCTCACTGGGCACGAGCACACCGCCCTTGGCGTACAGCCGTGAGCTCATCCCCGGCTGGGTGCGCTCGCAGGCGTCGAAGTCCTGGCGGTTGACCCGGTCGAAGAGCTCCACGGACCGGCTGACGTCCTTGTGGCTCTCCACGACGTGCGGGAGGTAGAGCCAGTCGCACTCGACGACCGTGCGGTCGACGGCGACCGGGTACATCCGATGGAAGATCACATGGTCGGGCACGAGGTTGATGAACACCTGCGGCTTGACGGTGATCGCGTAGTACCGGCGGTCCTGTTCCTCGGAGACCCCCGGGATCCGGTCCAGGCCCTCGGAGCCGTCGACGGTGAAGCCCCGGACGTCCTCACCGAACTCGGCGCCGTGGCCCACGTAGTACTGGGCGGCGTAGCCGTCGGCGAACTCGGGGAGCACCTCGGTGAGTTCGGGATGGATCGTGGCGCAGTGGTAGCACTCCATGAAGTTCTCGATGATGAGCTTCCAGTTCGCCTTGACGTCGTAGACGATCCGTTGGCCCACCGCGAGGTGGGCGACGTCGTAGCGGTCGATCGACTCGACGTCGCCGAGGCGGGTGACCACCTCGCCGATGACGTCCTCCTCGAAGGAGGGCGGGTTCTCCGCCAGGCACACCCAGACATAGCCGAGCCACTCGCGGACGGCCACACTCACCAGGCCGTACTCCGTGCGGCCCACATCGGGCATCTTGGTGAGGTTGGGTGCCGCGACCAGCGTGCCGTCGAGGCCGTAGGTCCAGGCGTGGTACGGGCACTGGAAGGCGCGTTTGACCTCGCCCGTCTCATCGGTGCAGAGCCTGGCCCCGCGGTGCCGGCAGACGTTGAAGTAGGCGCGGATCGAGTGGTCCCGGGCCCGGGTGACGAGGATGCTCTCGCGCCCCACGTCGACGGTGCGGAAGGCGCCGGGCTTCGGCAGGTCCGCGGCGCGGGCGACACAGAACCACATCGTCTCGAAGATGCGTTCCTGCTCCTGGGCGAAGACTCCGGGATCCGTGTAGGCGGAGCCGGGAAGGGTGGCGATCAGGCTGTCCGGCAGGCTTGTCGAGGTCAACGCTTCACTCCTCGGGGAACGCCGTGGAAGGTTCAGTCACGTGCCGGGAAGGGCGACTTCACGCAGTCGTTGCATATAAAGCAACCCTGCGCCTCATGTGCAACGCAGCATGAGAGCTCGCCGACACGGTGTCAAGATGTCGTGGCGGTGAACTCCTTGCGCCGGCGGGTGAACAGCCGCGGCTGGTTCATCCCGAGCACGGCGACCGGCCGGCCCCCCCGCCGATAGACGGCGAGGAAGCTGCGGTCGTCGGTCGCGCCCTCCTCGACGGTCACACTGTCGGCCCCGGCGGCATGACCAACGAACTGGATCTTCACGCCGTACTGATCGGACCAGAAGTACGGAGGCCGGGGCACGCCCGGCTCCGTCGCACCGTCCGCGAGCAGCGCGGCGACGGCGGCGTCCGGCCGTTCCAGCGCGCCGGTCCAGTGCTCGACCCGGCGGTGGGTCCCGGTGCGCGGGTCGTACCAATTGGCGCAGTCGCCCACGGCGACCACCCCGGCCACGCTGGTGCGCCCGTCGGCGCCGCACTTCACACCGTTGTCGAGCGCGATACCGGACCCCTGGAGCCACTCGACGCAGGGACGCGCACCGACACCGACGACGACCGTGTCGGCGGGAACGCCGCGCCCGTCCTCCAGCAGTACGGAATCGACCCGGCGTTCCCCGCTCAGCCCCTTGACCCCCACCCCGCACAACAGCGGTACACCATGGTCGGCGTGAAGGGCGGCGACAACCCGGCCCATGGCCTCGCCGAGCGGTCCGGCCAGCGGGGTCGGCGCCGCCTCGACCACGGTCACGTCGAGGCCGAGGGCGTACGCCGTGGAGGCGACCTCGGCGCCGACGAACCCGCCGCCGATCACCACCAGCCGTCCACCCCGGGCGAGGTCGCCCCGCAGAGCGCGTGCGTCGTCGAGGGTGCGTAGCACATAGACCCCGGCGAGACCCTCGGTGCCGGGCAGAGTGCGGGCGGCGGCTCCGGTCGCGACGACCACACCGTCGGCGCGTATCTCCCTGCCGTCGGCGAGCCGGACCGCTCGCTCGGTGCGGTCGAGTCCGGTGGCGCGGGCACCGAGCACCCACTCCGCCTGGAGGTCCTCGTCGTCCCGCTCCAGCGCCAATTCCGCCTCGCCGATGGCACCGGCCAGGAACTCCTTGGACAACGGCGGTCTGTCGTACGGGCGATGGGGCTCGTCGCCGATGACGACCAGCCGGCCGTCGTACCCCCGCCGCCGCAGCGAGCGCGCGGCCGACAGGCCGGCCAGTGATGCGCCCACCACGGCCACGGTCCTCACGCCGCGCCTCCGGCCAGGCGGGCGGCGATGCACGGCGGCAGGTTGGGAGCCTCGGTGGACAGCCGGACGTAGACCGTGCCGCCCTCGACGACGACCTGGTGGGTGCGCACCGGGAGCTTGGCCGGGGGCGCGTCCACGGCTCCGGTCCTGAGGTCGAACTTGGAGGCGTGCAAGGGGCATTCGACCTCGCAGCCCTCCAGCCAGCCGTCGGCGAGCGAGGCGTCCTGGTGGGTGCAGGTGTCGTCGATGGCGAAGAGCTCGCCGTCGTCGGTGTGGAACACCGACACGGGCGGGTCGATGTCGAGCCGATGGGCCTCGCCTCGCGGCAGATCCGCAAGACGGCACGCGGGAATCATCATGACACCTCGGTGCGTATAACGAAACGGATTGCGGTTAGCGCAACGTCAGTCTGGAGGCCGTTCTGAACCCTTGTCAAGGCATCCACAAGCCGGGGTGCCCGAGGTCCGACGGCGGTTTTCCGGACACGTCGAAGCGACCTCGAAAGCGCAGGTGAACAAGGGGAACTGGAGCCTCACAGAAGCGACGACGGCCCTGCCCGGTGCCCCCTTGCGGGGCCGTTCGCCGGCCAGGGCCGCCTCGTCAACGGCGCGCGGTCAGAGACCGCGGTCGATCCCCTCCTGGAGGTTCGGCGCCTCGGCGGTGCGGCCGTCCGGCGCGAACGCGCCTGATGTGACGAGCCGGTCGATGCGGGCGCCTGCCATCAGAAGACCACCACCGACCGAAGAACGTCGCCGTGGTGCATGCGCTCGAAGGCCTTCTCCACCTCGTCCAGGGCGATGGTCTCGGTGACGAAGGCGTCCAGGTCGAGCCGGCCCTGCAGATAGAGGTCGATGAGCATCGGGAAGTCCCGGGAGGGCAGACAGTCGCCGTACCAGGACGACTTCAGCGCCCCGCCCCGGCCGAAGACGTCGAGCAGCGGCAACTCCAGCTGCATTTCCGGGGTCGGTACGCCGACCAGCACCACGGTCCCGGCGAGATCGCGTGCATAGAAGGCCTGCCGGTACGTCTCCGGACGACCCACCGCCTCGATGACCACATCGGCGCCGAACCCTCCGGTCAGCTCCCGCACCGCGTCGACCGCGTCGGCCTCCCGGGAGTTGACCGTGTGCGTCGCACCCACCCTCTGGGCCGTGGTGAGTTTCCGGTCGTCGATGTCCACGGCGATGATCTTCGCCGCGCCCGCGAGCTTCGCCCCGACGATCGCCGCGTCCCCCACGCCGCCGCAGCCGATCACGGCGACGGTGTCACCGCGACCGACGTTGCCGGTGTTGATGGCCGCGCCGATGCCCGCCATCACACCGCAGCCCAGCAGTCCGGCGGCGGCCGCCGACGCGGCCCGGTCCACCTTGGTGCACTGCCCGGCCGCCACGAGCGTCTTCTCCGCGAAGGCGCCGATCCCCAGAGCGGGCGAGAGCTCCGTGCCGTCGGCCGACGTCATCTTCTGCCGGGCGTTGTGGGTGTTGAAGCAGTACCAGGGCCGCCCTCGCAGACAGGCCCGGCACTGGCCGCACACGGCACGCCAGTTCAGGATCACGAAGTCACCGGGTGCCACGTCGGTGACCCCGTCACCGACCGCCTCGACCACCCCCGCCGCCTCGTGCCCCAGCAGGAACGGGAAGTCGTCGCTGATGCCGCCCTCGCGATAGTGCAGATCGGTGTGGCAGACGCCGCAGGCCTCGACCTTGACCAACGCCTCACCCGGACCGGGGTCGGGCACGACGATCGTCTCCAGACCGACAGGGGCGCCCTTGCTCCTCGCGACGACAGCACGGACCTGCTGGGACATGGCCACTCCTCGGCTGACAGAGGGACGAGATGTTGCCTAATGCGATACGCATCTCGTGTATCGCAACTCAGCATCGCGGAGGCCACATCAGGGGTCAAGGGACTGACCTCGGGAAGGCTCGCGCCTGCCGGGTGCGGCTTACCAAGTCGTCTCTGGCGGCGGGCAACTCCGCACGCGCGGCGACGAGTTCGGGCCGCGCTCGGTCGCCCCGCCTGCGTGACAACGGGGAAGAGCCGGCCGAGGCGGCGACGCCCCTCCACGCGGTCACCCCCCTGCCCGCGCCGCGCACAAACCCAACCACCTCCCCGACAACACCATGCACATCCTGGTTCCCCAGGGGTACTCGGGGTGCGGTCCCACGCCAGAGACGCGGCCCGGCAGGAGAGGCAATGGCTGAGTTCGGATACGTTCTGTCATGCGAGGAGCACAGCCCGGCAGAGCTCGTCGAGCAGGCCCGGATGGCCGAGCAGGCCGGTTTCAGCTCCCTGTGGATCACGGACCATCACCACCCCTGGAACGACCGCCAGGGCCGGAGCCCGTTCGTGTGGACGGTGATCGGGGCCTTGTCCCAGGCCGTCTCGCTGCCCGTCGAAACGGCGGTGACCTGCCCGCTCGTGCGTACGCGCCCCGCCGTGATCGCCCAGGCGGCCGCCACCGGTGCGGCGCTGCCGGGCGGCAGGTTCCGGCTGAGAGTGGGCACCGGCGACGGGCTGATCACGATGATGCCCGACGCCGCCATGGTCGAGCGGTTCCGGCGCGGTGGCGGCGGCACGAAGCCCGTGTACGGCGGGCTCAAGGTGTGCTGGGGCACGGACCGGCAGGAGGCGGTCCGCACCGCGCACCGCCTGTGGGCCAACGAGCAGCTGCCCGGGGAGCTCCCGCAGATCCTGCCGACCCCGCGCCACTTCGAGCAGGCGTCCGAGCTGGTCACCGAGGAGCGGGTGGCGGCGTCCGTACCGTGCGGCGACGATCCGGACGCGCACGTCGAGGCGCCGGCCGCGTTCGTCGACGCGGGATTCGACGCCGTCTACGTCAACCAGATCGGCAAGGACCAGCAGGGCTTCTTCGACTTCTACCGCACCAAGGTCATGCCGCGCCTGCGCGACTGACGCCCAAGGTGGTGGACGGGGTGCACATGCCCGGCGAGCAGGGGGGCTGCGCGCTCATCGTGATCGACATGATCAACACCTACGATCACGAGGACGCCGAGCTGCTCGTGCCCTCCGCCGGCCGGGTGGTGCCCGTCGTGGCGGAGCTGATCGGCCGGGCCCGCGCGGCGAGCGTCCCGGTGATCTACGCGAACGACAACTTCGGGTTGTGGCGTTCCCACCACGGAGAACTCGTGGAGGCCGCGCTGGCGCGCCCGCACGCCGAGCTGATCGAGCCGATCAAGCCCGACGAGGACTCGCTCTTCGTGGTGAAGGCACGCCATTCGATCTTCTACGAGACACCGATGTCCTATCTGCTGTGGCAGCTGGGGATCGGCACGGTGGTGCTGTGCGGCCAGGTCACCGAGCAGTGCGTCCTCTACTCGGCCCTGGACGCCCACATCCGGCACCTGGAGGTCATGGTGCCGAGGGACGCCGTCGCCTCTATTCATCCCCGGCTGGAGGCGGCCGCGCTGGAAATGATGGAGCGCAACATGGGCGCCCGCATCGTCATGGCCAAGCAGGTCGATTTCACCCGTCCGGCCGAATGACGGGGTCCGTTCGGGACCAATGCCTCGGCGATGAAGGGGTACCCGGTGGCCCGTACCGGACAAAGGCCCGCACCAGCCCGGAGGCCGACCATGAGCAAACCCGTCCGCGGAGAGCCCCTCGACGCCCTGGTCAGGGCGCTGCGCACGGAAACCGACGCCGAGGTCCGCTTCGACTCCGGCAGCAGGGGCGCCTACTCCACCGACGGGTCCAACTACCGGCAGGTCCCTCTCGGTGTGGTCGTACCCCGCACCGTCGAGGCAGGTGCCCGCGCGGTGGAGGTGTGTGCCCGTTTCGACGCGCCCGTGCTGTCGCGCGGAGGAGGCACGAGCCTCGCCGGTCAGACGACGAACGCGGCCGTGGTGATCGACTGGACCAAGTACTGTCATGCCCTGGTCGCCGTCGATCCCGACGCTCGTACCTGTGTGGTGGAGCCGGGCATCGTCCTGGACGAACTCAACCGGCGGTTGTCGGACCATCGTCTGCAGTTCGGTCCGAAGCCCTCCACCCACAGCCACTGCGCACTGGGCGGCATGATCGGCAACAACTCGTGCGGGGCGTCGGCGCAGGCGTACGGCAAGACCGTGGACAACGTGCGGCGCCTGGAGGTGCTCACCTACGACGGTCTGCGCATGTGGGTGGGCCCCACCTCCACGGCGGAGCGGGCCCGCATCGCGGCCGAGGGCGGCCGGCAGGCCGAGATCTACGACGGTCTGGACCGCATAGCCTCCACCTACCTGGCGGACATCCGGCGGGGCTATCCCAAGATCCCGCGCCGGGTGTCCGGCTACAACCTCGACTCGCTGCTCCCGGAGAACGGCTTCGACGTCGCCAGAGCCCTGGTCGGCAGCGAGGGCACCCTCGTCACCGTGCTGCGGGCCGAACTCGAGCTCGTCCCCGTGCCGCGCAACCAGTCGCTGCTTGTCCTCGGCTACGACGACATCTGCCGTGCCGCCGACGACGTGCCCCGTGTGCTGGAGCACTGCTCCCCCAGCCAGCTGGAGGCGCTGGACGGGCGGATGGCGGAGCTGATGCGCGAGGAGCACGCCTATCTCGACTCGCTGAGCGCCCTGCCCGAGGGCGACAGCTGGCTGCTCGTGCAGTTCTCCGGTGACAGCCAGGAGGACGTCGACGAGCGGGCGCACGCACTGCTCAAGGCGCTCGGCCGGGCCGAGCGGGACGCCTCGGTCGCCTTCTCCGACAACCCCGCCCGCGAGGAGAAGATGCTGCGGGCCCGGGAGGCGGGGCTCGGGGTGACCGCTCGCCCGCCGGACGACCGGGAGACCTGGGAGGGCTGGGAGGACTCCGCCGTCCCGCCCGAGCGCCTCGGTGACTATCTCCGCGATCTGAAGCGGCTGTTCGAGGAGTTCGACTACGACCATCCCTCCCTCTACGGCCACTTCGGGCAGGGGTGCGTGCACACACGGATCCCGTTCGGGATGACCACGGCGCAGGGGGTCGCGGACTTCCGCCGCTTCCTGGAACGCGCCGCCGACCTCGTCGCCTCCTACGACGGCTCGCTGTCCGGCGAGCACGGCGACGGCCAGGCCCGGGGCGAACTGCTGACCCGGATGTTCGGTGAACGGCTGGTGGCCGCCTTCGGCGAGCTCAAAGCCCTGTTCGATCCGGGTAATCGGATGAACCCGGGCAAGGCCGTGAACCCCAATCCGGTCGACGGCCAGCTGCGGCTGGGGGCCGCCTGGCGGCCGGCCACCCACGACACCCACTTCGGCTATCCCGAGGACGACCGCTCCTTCACGCGGGCGGTGCTGCGCTGCGTGGGCATCGGCAACTGCCGTACCCACGAGGGCGGGGTGATGTGTCCCTCCTACCGGGCCACCCAGGAGGAGGAGCACTCCACCCGCGGTCGTGCCCGGCTGCTGTTCGAGATGCTCGACGGACACCCCGACTCGGCGGTCACCGACGGCTGGCGCTCGGCGGAGGTCCGCGACGCCCTCGATCTGTGCCTGGCCTGCAAGGGCTGCAAGTCGGACTGTCCGACGGGCGTGGACATGGCCACGTACAAGGCGGAGTTCCTCGCCCACCACTACGCCGGGCGGCTGCGCCCCGCCGCGCACTACTCGATGGGATGGCTGCCGGTGTGGGCCCAACTGGCAAGCCGTGCGCCGTCCTTGGTGAACGGCGCACTGCACACTCCCCTGCTCGGCCGGGCCGGGCAATGGATGGCCGGGGTGGACACCGCACGCCGGCCGCCCGTGTTCGCCGGGACGTCCTTCGTGCAGTGGTGGCGCGGACGAGGCGCCGAGCAGCCGGACCCGTCGGATCCGGCGACCGTGGTCGTCTGGCCGGACACCTTCAACAACTTCTTCCATCCGTCGGTGGCGCTCTCGGCCGTACGGGTCCTGGAGGACGCGGGATTCCGCGTCGCCGTACCCACCACACCCGTGTGCTGCGGCCTGACCTGGATCTCCACCGGACAACTGGTCGTCGCCAAGAGGGTGTTGCGGCGCACTCTCGGTGTCCTGCGTCCGTACCTGGACGCGGGCACGCCCATCATCGGCCTGGAACCCTCCTGCACGGCCGTCTTCCGCTCCGACGCACCCGAGTTGCTTCCGGACGACGAGGACGTACGACGGCTGTCCGGGCAGGTGCGCACGTTCGCGGAGCAGCTCGTCCACCATGCCCCCGAGGACTGGCGGCCGCCGCAGCTGGCCCGGCAGGCGACCGTGCAGACCCACTGCCACCAGCACGCGGTGCTGAAGTCCGAGGCCGACCGCGAACTCATGCGCCGCGCCCACCTGGACGCCGACGTCCTCGACGAGGGGTGCTGCGGACTGGCCGGCAACTTCGGCTTCGAACGCGGCCACCACGAGGTGTCGTTGGCGGTCGGAGAGCTCGGCGTCCTGCCGTCCGTCCGCGGTGCCGCCCCCGACTCCCTGGTGCTGGCCGACGGGTTCAGCTGCCGTACCCAGATCGAACAGGGCGGCACCGGACGGCGCGCCCTGCACCTGGCCGAAGCCCTCGCCCTCGGCATGAAGGGCCCCCTGCCGAGCGACCGGCCCGAACGTCTGGCCCGACGGCCGGAACCACCCTCCCGTACGGCCCGCTGGGCCGCCACCGCTCTCGCGGCAACGGCGGCGGCAGTGGTGGGCCGGAGGGCCCTGCGGCATTCACGCCACCCGTAGTCGCACGCCACGTGCGGAAAGGATCAGAACATGTCGACGAAGGTATCCGACTACATTCTCCAGCGACTGCGCGAGTGGGATGTGGAGTACGTCTTCGCCTACCCCGGAGACGGCATCAACGGTCTGCTCGCGGCGTGGGGCCGGGCGGAGAACAAGCCCCGGTTCATCCAGTCGCGCCACGAGGAGATGTCCGCCTTCGAGGCCGTCGGCTACGCCAAGTTCTCCGGCCGTGTCGGCGTCTGCGCGGCCACCTCCGGGCCCGGCGCCATCCATCTCCTCAACGGCCTGTACGACGCCAAGCTCGACCATGTTCCCGTGGTCGCGATCGTGGGGCAGACCAACCGCAGCGCCATGGGCGGCTCGTACCAGCAGGAAGTCGATCTCGTCAGTCTGTACAAGGACGTCGCCTCGGACTTCTGTGAGATGGTCACCGTCCCCGAGCAACTGCCGAACGTGCTCGACCGGGCCCTGCGCACCGCCGTCGCGCGGCGCTCGGTGACGGCAGTGATCGTCCCCGCCGACGTACAGGAACTCGACTACTCACCGCCCGAGCACGCCTTCAAGATGGTGCCCTCCAGCCTCGGTCTGCCGCACTACACGCCCGTCCCGGACGACGACGACCTGCAACGGGCAGCCGACGTGCTCAACGCCGGCGGGAAGACCGCCATATTGATCGGCCAGGGTGCGCGGGCGGCGCGGGCGGAGGTGACGGCGGTCGCCGACCGGCTCGGCGCCGGTGTCGCGAAGGCCCTGCTGGGCAAGGACGCCCTGGACGACGACCTGCCCTATGTGACGGGCGCGATCGGCCTGTTGGGCACCCGGCCGTCGTACGAGATGATGCGTGACTGCGACACCCTGCTCGTCATCGGCTCGTCCTTCCCCTACACGCAGTTCCTGCCGGAGTTCGGCAAGGCGCGGGCCGTGCAGATCGACATCGATCCGCACATGGTCGGCCTGCGCTATCCCTTCGAGGTCAACCTCGTCGGCGACGCCACCCGGACCCTGCGCCGGCTGCTGCCACTGCTGAAGCAGGCGGAGAATCCCACCTGGCGCAAGAAGATCGAGGACGACGTCGCACGCTGGTGGAAGGTCATGGAACGGCGGGCCGCCGTCACCGCCGACCCGATCAACCCCGAGCACGTCGCCCACGCGCTGAACGGCGTACTGCCGGAGAACGTGGTGCTGAGCTCGGACTCCGGATCGGCGGCCAACTGGTACGCCCGTCATCTGAAGCTGCGCGGCGCCATGCGCGGCTCGCTGTCGGGCACCCTCGCCACCATGGGACCGGGTGTCCCCTACGCCATCGGCGCCAAGTTCGCCCACGGCGACCGGCCGGCCGTCGCGCTGGTGGGCGACGGCGCGATGCAGATGAACGGCATGGCCGAGCTGATCACGGTGGCCAAGTACTGGCAGGACTGGGAGGACCCGCGCCTGATCGTCGCCGTCTTCAACAACCATGACCTGAACCAGGTCACCTGGGAGATGCGGGCCATGGAAGGAGCCCCGCAGTTCCTGCCGTCGCAGTCCATCCCCGATGTCGCCTACGCCGACTTCGCCCGCTCGCTCGGTCTGACCGGCATGCGCATCGAGAAGCCGGACGACGTGGCGGGCGCCTGGCGGACCGCGCTCGCCGCCGACCGGCCGTGCGTGCTCGACTTCGTGACCGATCCCGCCGTACCGCCCATCCCGCCGCACGCCACCCTCGACCAGATCGAGGCCGCCGCGGCCTCCGTCCTCAAGGGCGACAGCGACCGCGCGGCCATGGTCCGCCAGGGCTTCAAGGCCAAGGTCCAGGAGTTCCTGCCGCACCGCCACCACGTGGGACAGCGATGACCGATGAGCAGGTCGTGGAACGGGTGGACAGCGCCGTCTACACCGTGCCCACGGACGCCCCCGAGGCGGACGGCACTCTCACCTGGGACAGCACCACGCTCGTCCTGGTCACCGTCCGCAGCGGGGACGTCACCGGGATCGGCTACACGTACGCCCCGGCGGCGGCCGCTCGTGTCATCGACGATCTGCTCGCCGACGTGGTCACCGGCACCGCCGCCCTCGACGTCCCGCGCATGAACGAGGCCATGCAACGCGCCGTACGCAACGCCGGCCTGCCCGGTGTCGCGGCCCAGGCGATCTCCGCCGTCGACATCGCCCTGTGGGACGCCAAGGCACGCCTGCTCGGCCTCCCCCTGGCCCGGCTCCTGGGCGCCGCCCGTGACGACGTGCCCGTCTACGGCAGCGGTGGCTTCACCACCTACGACGACGAGCGGCAGGACCGGCAACTGCGCGGCTGGGTCGAGGAGGAGGGCATCCCACGAGTCAAGATCAAGGTAGGTGAGTCCTGGGGCCGGTGCGAGGCACGGGACCGCCGACGCGTGGCCCAGGCCCGCGCGAGCATCGGCGAGGCGGCCGAGTTGTACGTGGACGCCAACGGCGGCTACGGCGCCAAGCAGGCCCTGCGCATGGCCGCCGCGTTCGACGACGAGGGCGTCACCTGGTTCGAGGAGCCCGTCTCCTCGGACCGTCTCGGTTCCCTCGCCGCGATCCGCAGCCGGATCATGGCGGACGTCACGGCCGGGGAGTACGGCTACACGCTGCCCTACTTCCGGTCGATGCTCGCCGCGGACGCCGTCGACTGTCTCCAGGCCGACGCCACCCGCTGCGGTGGCATCACCGTCTGGCTGCGCGTCGCCGCGCTGGCGCTGAGCCACGGCCTGCAGATCTCCGGACACTGCGCCCCGCACGCCCACGGCCACGCGGCGGCCTCGGTGCCGAACCTGCGGCACCTGGAGTGGTTCCACGACCATGTCCGCATCGAACGCCTCCTCTTCGACGGCGCCCTGGATCCTCACGGGGGTGCCCTGCGCCCAGGCCATGACGCCGCACCCGGACTGGGGCTGAGCATCAACGCCGAGCGGGCACATCCCTTCAGAACCCGCTGACAGCACGATCGCCCGCCCGTACGGCACCTGCGGAACGGGGACGGCGGTCGTTCAGGTCTGGCACTCGGGGCACCAGACCGTGCGGCGTCCGGCCACCCGGCTGGAGCGGAGCAACCCATGGCACCGCGGACACTCCGGGTCGCTGTCGTCACGGTGCCCGGTGAGCCAAGAGCGTCGCGGCGGCACGCACCCGGCACGCACCGACGTCTCCAGGACACGGCCCATCCTCGTATGGATGCGCCGCAGCGCCGTCTTGCTCAGATTCCGCGCCGGAGTCCGCGGGTGGACGTGCGCCCGCCAGAGGATCTCGTCGCACAGGAGATTTCCGAGGCCCGCGATCACGGACTGGTCCATCAGGGCGCTCTTCACGGCGCCTCGACGCCCCGACAGCAGTTCCCGGAACTCCGGTCCGCTCACGGTCGAGGCGTCGGGGCCCAGCCGGTCGGTGATGCGTGCGAGCTCGGTGTCGTCGGCCAACCGCACACCCTGCAGCTTGCGTTGATCGCGGTAGCGCAGATGACGAGTGTGGTCGAGTGTCAGCACGATGCGGTCGTGCGGGGCGATCGGGTCATCCGGGGCGCAGCACAGCAGTGCTCCTGTCATGCCGAAATGGCAGACCAGGGTGGGGCCGCCGTCCGTCGGCACGAACAACCACTTCCCGTGGCGCCAAGCCTTCCCGAGACGCCTGCCCTTCAGTTCCCTTCGCAGCCGTCGCACGGTGACACCCCGCAGAGCCCCGGCGTCCCGCACCTCGACGTCCGTGACGCACCGGCGCCGGCCGCAGGTCATGAGCACCTCGCGGAATCCTTCGACATCCGGCAGTTCGGGCATGAGCGCTTCCCGGTGTCCGTCGTGCGGCACACGTCCATCGCACCCCGCCCCTGCACTGATCGCATCCGGAACCACGGATCCGTACCGTCCGCGGGTTCAGGAACAGAAGTCGGCGACGGTGGCGGTGAGAATGTCGGTGAGGCGGTCCAGGGAGCCGAGGTCGACATACTCGGTCGCCGCATGCGCGCCCGCGCCGTCGACGCCGAAGAGCAGACACGGGATGCCGGCGCGGTCCAGGAGGGCGCAGTCGGTCCAGAAGGGCTCGGCGCGCACCGTGGGCGGGTGGCCGAGGACCTGCTCGGCATGGCGGGTGAGCGTGCGGACGACGAGTGCCTCCGGGTCGGCTTCGAAGGGGGCGCGGTGCAGGCCCCGGGTCAGCCGGTACCGGAAGTCGGGAAGAGCCTCGGCAAGACGGTCGAGTACGAGGATCAGCTCCCGCTCGACACTGTCCGCGCTCTCGCCGGGAACGGTGCGACGCTCCAGGGTGATACGGCAGTGCGCCGGGTAGGTGGAGGGTTCCTCGCCGCCGTGGATGAGGGAGGCGTGTACGGTGCCGGTGCCCAGGCGGGTGTGTGCCGGGCCCTGCGCGAGGCGCTGTCCCAGTGCCTCCAGGGCGACGAGGAAGTGTCCCGCTCTGGTGATGGCGTCGATACCGAGTTCGGGGCGCGAGCCGTGCGCCGCACGCCCTTCGATCTCCACGTCGAACCAGGCGAAGCCCTTGTGGGCGAGGGTGACTTCGAGGTGGCTCGGCTCGGTGACGATCGCCGCGTCGGCCGTGAAGCGCTCCAGCACTTCCTCGGTGCCCGCGCTTCCGTGTTCCTCGTCGGCGACACAGGCGAGGATGACATCGCCGCGCAGGGATGTGCGGGCGGTGGCGCGGGCGGCTGCGACCATCATGGCCGCGATACCGCCCTTCATGTCGAAGGTGCCGCGGCCGTACATCCTGCCGTCGCGGATCTGTGGGTCGAGCGGATCGCCGTCGTAGTCCGCGAGGCTGACCGTGTCGAGATGGCCGTTGAGCATGAGGGACCGGCCGCCACCGGTGCCGCGGGCGATCGCGACGAGCGAGGGCCGGCCGGGGCGCTTCTCCAGGCGGTGGACCTCGAAGCCGCGGGCGCCCAGCCATGCGCCGCAGAAGTCGGCGATGCGGGACTCGCCCGCCCCGCCGGGAACGAGGTCCGGGTTCACCGAGTCGACGGAGATCAGTCTGGCCAGCAGGCGGGCGGGGTCCGCGTCCAGGGGGTCGGGAACCACTGGGGTCGAGGGGGTCTCAGGGAGCATGGGGGGCCTTCCGGAGTGCTGATTCGTGATGGTCATCGAAAAGTCCGGACGATGTCCGCGGGCACGCCGATCCGGGCCAGTGCTGTGGCCGGGAAGGTCTGCCGGACAGCTCGCGGCGTCCGGTGCTGGGGGTGCCCCCACGCCTTTTCGGCAGTGGGGGAGCATCGCAAAGGCGGAGCATCGCCCGCGTACTGGATGTACTCGGGCGATGCGACAACGCGGCGAGGTGCCGTGCCGGGCGTCGCGAGCCGGTGAACCTTTCCGGTCGCGGCACTAGAAGAGTCATGAAGATCTTGCTGAGGGGCTGCCCGGCCGTGGGCCGGGTGGCCCCTCGGTCTATGCGGTGGCTGGGTTGATCGTCCATGTGCCGCCCGTGC
>NZ_JBIARC010000016.1:0-153264 GCF_042889625.1 Streptomyces sp. NPDC002573
GCACGGGCGGCACATGGACGATCAACCCAGCCACCGCATAGACCGAGGGGCCACCCGGCCCACGGCCGGGCAGCCCCTCAGCAAGATCTTCATGAGTCTTCTAGCCCCGGATGCGAGCATGGCGGGCATGGCAACTCATGTGATCACCGGGGCGGGTTCCGGCATCGGCGCGGCGGTGGCCCGCCGTCTCCACGCGCGCGGGGACGCTCTCGTGCTCCACGCGCGCGACGCGGGCAGGGCGAAGGAACTGACGGCCGAGTTCCCCGGGGCGACGACCCTGGTGGGCGACCTCGCCGACCCGGACAAGCTGTCCTGGGCGTTCTCGCACCAGTCCCTGCCGGACCGGGTGGACTCCCTGCTGCACATCGCGGGCGTGGTCGACCTCGGCCCGGTGGGCGAGCTGACCCCCAAGTCCTGGCGCCACCAGCTGAACGTCAACCTGATCGCCCCCGCGGAACTGACCCGTCACTTCCTGCCCCAGCTCCGCGCCGCGCGCGGCCACGTCGTGTTCGTGAACTCCGGCGCGGGCCTGAACGCGCATGCGGACTGGTCGGCGTACGCCGCCTCCAAGCACGGCCTGAAGGCCCTCGCGGACTCCCTGCGCCAGGAGGAGCACGGCAACGGCGTCCGGGTCACCTCGGTCTACCCCGGCCGCACGGCGACCCCGATGCAGGCCAAGGTCCACCAGCAGGAGGGCAAGCCGTACGACCCGTCCGGCTGGATCGACCCCGAGTCGGTGGCCACGGCCCTCGTGATGTGCCTGGATCTGCCGAGGGACGCGGAGGTCAACGACCTCACGGTGCGGCCGGGGGCGTAGCCGAACAGGACGGCGCCCCCGTCACCGGGCGCCCCTCGGCGACCCCGGCACCGGGGACGGCCGCACCGCCGGAGGGCCTACGCTGCACGGGTGAGTGAAGACAGCCAGTTCAGGTCCGGTGCCGCCACCGGGATCGGGTCCATGCCGGGCGGCGACGCCCGGGAGGCCGCCAAGACCGTCACGGGAAGTTTCGAGGACTTCCCCTTCCTCGCCGAGCTGCCCTCGCGGGGGCCCGGCGCGGACATGATCGGGCGGACCGCCGGGATGCTCGTCGACCTGTACGCGCGCGTGGAGCCCAGCGGCTGGCGGTTCGGGGACCGGCCCGGGCGGGACACCCGGCGGGCCCGCTCCTGGCTGGGCGAGGACCTGGACGCCCTGGAGGAGTTCACCCAGGACTACGAGGGACCGCTGAAGGTGCAGGCGGTGGGTCCCTGGACGCTCGCCGCCGCCCTGGAGCTGAGGAACGGCGAGGCCGCGCTCTCCGACCCCGGAGCCTGCCGCGACCTCGCCGGCTCCCTCACGGAGGGGCTCCGGCTCCACCTCGACGAGGTACGGCGCCGCATCCCGGGAGCCCGGCTCGTCCTCCAGCTCGACGAGCCCTCGCTCACCTCCGTCCTGCGCGGCCAGGTGAGGACCGCCAGCGGCTACCGGACCCACCGGGCCGTAGACCGGCAGGTCGTCGAGGCCACGCTGCGGGAGGTCGTCCAGGTGCATACGGACGGCCCGGTCGTCGTGCACTCGTGCGCACCGGACGTGCCCTTCGCCCTGCTGCGCCGGGCGGGCGCCGCCGCCGTCTCCTTCGACTTCTCGCTCCTCACCGAGCGTGACGACGAGGCGATCGGGGAGGCGGTGGAAGCGGGCACCCGGCTCTTCACCGGCGTCGTGCCGGGCATCGACGGCCCATTGTCGGACCCTGCCGGTAGCGTCATGGGTGTCAGGACGCTGTGGCGCAGGCTGGGGCTGCGTCCGGGGCTTCTCGCGGAGGCGGTCACGGTCACGCCGGCGTGCGGGCTCGCGGGCGCCTCTCCGGACTACGCCCGCCGGGCGCTCGCCCACTGCGTCCGGGCGGCGAGATCCCTCGCGGACAACCCAGAGTAACGGGAGGACCACACGGTGGCCGGCGACAAGCAAGCGGAGACGACGGTGCCCGCCGAGGCACGGGAGCAGCACGCGCAGCTCGCTGAGCAGATCGAGGAGCACCGCTTCCGGTACTACGTGAAGGACGCTCCCGTCGTCAGTGACGCGGAGTTCGACCGGCTCCTGCGCTCCCTGGAGGCGCTGGAGGAGGAGTACCCCGAGCTGCGCACCCCCGACTCGCCCACCCAGAAGGTCGCGGGGGCCTACGAGACGGAGTTCACGGCCGTCGAGCACCGCGAGCGCATGCTCTCCCTCGACAACGCCTTCGACGACGTGGAACTGGCCGCCTGGGCCGACCGCGTCGCCAAGGAGGTCGGCACCTCCGCGTACCACTTCCTGTGCGAGCTGAAGGTCGACGGCCTCGCGGTCAACCTGACCTATGAGCACGGCCGCCTGACCCGCGCGGCGACCCGCGGAGACGGCCGCATGGGCGAGGACATCACGCCGAACGTGCGGACGATCGCGGAGATCCCGGACCGCCTCCACGGCGACCGGGTGCCCGACCTCGTGGAGATCCGGGGCGAGGTCTTCTTCCCGATGGAGAAGTTCGAGGAGCTCAACGCCCGGCTGGTCGAGGGCGGCGACAAGCCCTTCGCCAACCCGCGCAACGCGGCGGCGGGTTCGCTGCGGCAGAAGGACCCGCGCGTCACGGCCACCCGCCCGCTGCACATGGTGGTGCACGGCATCGGCGCCCTCAGGGGCTTCGAGGACGGCCTGACCCGCCTCTCCGAGGCGTACGACCTGCTGCACACCTGGGGCCTGCCCACCGCCCGGCACAACAAGGTGGTCGACGACCTCGACGGCGTACGGGAGTTCATCGCGTACTACGGCGAGCACCGACACTCCGTGGAACACGAGATCGACGGGGTCGTCGTCAAGCTCGACGAGATCCCCCTCCAGGGGCGGCTGGGCTCCACCTCGCGCGCCCCGCGCTGGGCGATCGCGTACAAGTACGCGCCCGAGGAGGTCAACACCAAGCTCGTCAACATCCGCGTGGGCGTGGGCCGTACGGGCCGGGTCACCCCGTACGCGCAGGTCGAGCCGGTCACGGTCGCGGGCTCGGAGGTCGAGTTCGCCACCCTGCACAACCAGGACGTGGTCAAGGCCAAGGGCGTGCTCATCGGCGACACGGTGGTGCTGCGCAAGGCCGGTGACGTCATCCCGGAGATCCTCGGCCCGGTCGTCGACCTGCGGGACGGCACCGAGCGGGAGTTCGTGATGCCGGCCGAGTGCCCCGAGTGCGGGACGCCGCTGCGGCCCATGAAGGAGGGGGACGTCGACCTCCGCTGCCCGAACGCGCGGACCTGCCCGGCCCAGCTGCGGGAGCGGCTGTTCTATCTCGCCGGCCGCAAGGCGCTGGACATCGAGCACTTCGGCTATGTGGCCGCCGCGGCCCTCACCAAGCCGCTGGAGCCGGCGGAGCCCGCGCTGCGGGACGAGGGCGATCTGTTCGACCTCACCGTCGAGCGGTTGCTGCCCATCACGGCGTACGTCCTGGACCAGGACAGCGGTCTGCCCAAGCGCGACCCGAAGACCGGCGAGGAGAAGATCGCCACGGTCTTCGCCAACCAGCAGGGCGAGCCCAGGAAGAACGCGGTCGCGATGCTGGAGAACATCGCCGCCGCCAAGGAGCGCCCGCTCGCGCGCGTGCTGACCGGGCTGTCGATCCGTCATGTCGGCCCGGTCGCCGCCGAGGCGCTGGCCCGTGCCTTCCGCTCCGTCGACCGCATCGATCAGGCCACCGAGGAGGAGCTCCGGAACACGGACGGCGTGGGGGAGATCGTCGCGCGCTCCGTCAAGGAGTGGTTCGCCGAGGACTGGCACCGCGAGATCCTCCGCAAGTGGAAGGCCGCAGGTGTGCGGCTGGAGGAGGAGGGCTCGGGCGAGGACGAGGGCCCGCGTCCGCTGGAGGGGCTCACCGTCGTGGTCACCGGCACGCTGGAGCGGTTCACCCGTGACGGGGCCAAGGAGGCCCTGCAGAGCCGTGGAGCGAAAGTGACCGGTTCTGTCTCAAAGAAGACGTCTTTTGTGGTCGTCGGTGAGAACCCGGGATCGAAGTACGACAAGGCCATGCAATTGAAGGTCCCGGTGCTCAACGAGGACGGTTTCACGGTCCTGTTGGAACAGGGGCCGGAGGCGGCGGCGGAAGTGGCCCTTCCGACCGGGGAGTAGTGGTTGAAGGCCGCCCGTTCCGCGCATACCAGATGCATAGGGCGGCCGGGTCGTATTCGGGCAACCGCCGACGACCGCTGCCCGTGAAAGCCTTTTGCGGCCTACTGTTGAGATGTGCGCCTGCCGTGCCCGCACGCGTGGTGGGTCTCAGACGCGATGCCGTTGACGGGTCGTCGGGCAGCAGGCCGCGTGGCGTGGGCACCGCCGGCTGTGAGAGGGACGGGAATGGAACCGACCGAGAGCGCCACCTCGGACTCACGGCTGCGCCTGCGCCGGGTGTCCGGCGCCTGGCGGCTCTGCCGCCGCACCACGCGGGCACCGATACGCAGGAACGGGCCGGGCGCCGTGCCCGGCGTGCCACCCGCGGCGGGCCCCGTCCATGTCACCGGAGTGCCGCCGAGGAACCTCCCCGCCCTCCTCCCTGCCCAGGCCACCGCCCCCGGTGCCGTGCCGCTCCCCGCCGTGCCGTCCGGCCCGCCCGCTCCGGACGCCGGACGGCACGGGGTCCGGCTCGCGCTGCCCGCGGCGGTCGTGGCGGCGGCGGCGTGCGTCCTCGGCGCCGGTCTCCTCCGTGCGTTCGGCGGCCACCACGCGCTCTTCCCGTCCGGCACCGCCGGCTGGTCCCTGGCCGTGCTCACGGGCGTCATCGTCGGCCATCTGGTCGCCCTCGGCCGCGTCCGCTCCTGGGGCGGCACGGGCTCCGGCGCGGCCCTGACCCTCGCCGTCCTGCTGCTGTACGGCTGGGTGCCCGCCGGAATGGTCAGCCTCACCGTCGTCGTCCTGGTCGTGACGGCCCGGCTCGGCCGCTGGCGGCAGGGCGTGCTGCACGGCGCGGTCGACATCCTCGGCATCGGCGCCGCGGCGCTCGTCCTGGCCGTCTTCGGACGCGTCCCGACCGTCGAGGCGCCCTGGAATCCCCAGAGTTGGACCCCCTACACCGCGCCCCAGGTCGTCCTCGTCGCCGGCGCCTACCTCGCGGTGACCCGGCTGCTGCTGTGGTATCTCCACGCGGTGCGCGCCGGAAAGCTGCCCACGGTCGCCCGTTCCGCCCTCGTCCGGCAGGGACTCGTCGCCGTCGCCCTGCTCGGCATCGCCCCGCTGATCTGTGTCGTCGCCGTCACGCTTCCGATCCTGCTGCCCTTGTTCGCCGTCCCGCTCGTCGCTCTGGACTCCACCCTGTGGATAGCCCGGGCCCGCGCCGAGGAACAGCTGCGCGACCCGCTGACCGGCCTGCCCAACCGGCAGTGGCTGCTGGAGCGCACCTGGACGGCGCTCGACGACGCCGAGCGGATCGGCGCACGGGCCGCCCTGATGCTGATCGACCTCGATCGCTTCCGGTCGGTGAACGACACGCTCGGCCATCTCGCCGGCGACCGGCTGCTTCTCCAGATCGCCGAGCGGCTGCGGCTCGCGCTGCCGCGCGGGGCGGAGGCGGCGCGGCTCGGCGGGGACGAGTTCGCCGTGTTACTGCCCGTCGCGGACTCCACGACCTCCGCGTCGCGGGCGGCCCGCAATCTGGTCGCGGCGCTCAGCTCCCCGCTCGATCTCGACGGACTCACGCTGGTCCTGGAGGCCAGCGCGGGGGTCGCCGTCTTCCCCGAGCACGCACTCGACGCGGAGGGGCTGCTGCAGCGGGCGGACGTCGCGATGTACCAGGCGAAGCGGGACCGTACGGGGGTGGAGGTCTACGAGTCCAAGCGGGACTCGAACACCCCCGACCGGCTCGGACTGCTCGGTGATCTGCGACGCGCGCTGGACGCGCACGAGGTGGAGCTGCACTACCAGCCCAAGGTGCGCTTCGACGGGCAGGTCGCCGGGCTGGAGGCGCTCATGCGGTGGGTGCACCCCGAGCGCGGGAAGGTGCCGCCGGACGAGTTCATCGCGATCGCCGAGTCCTCCGGGCTGATGCCGCATCTGACGGAGTACGTACTGGAGACGGCGCTCGGGCAGGTGGCGCGCTGGCGGGCGCAGGGGCTGCGGGTCCCGGTGGCTGTGAACGTCTCGCCCCGCGATGTGCACACCCCCGGTTTCGCCGGCTCGGTGGCCGCGCGGCTGGCCCGGCACGGGGTGCCCGCGGGGGCGTTGCAGCTGGAGATCACGGAGCATGTGCTCCTGGAGGACCCGCAGCGGGCCGCCGACACGCTGGCCGCGCTGGCGGGGCACGGCGTGAAGATGTCGCTGGACGACTTCGGGACGGGGTACTCCTCGCTGGTCCATCTGCGGCGGCTGCCGGTGAGCGAGCTGAAGATCGACCGTTCGTTCGTGGCGCGGCTCGCGGTGGACGCGGAGGACGCGGAGATCGTGCGCTGCACGGTGGACCTGGCGCATTCGCTGGGACTGCTCGTCGTCGCGGAGGGGGTCGAGGACGACGAGACATGGGAGCGGTTGCGTGACCTGCGGTGCGACGCGGTCCAGGGCTGGCTGGTCGCGGCCGCGATGCCGCCGGAGGAGACGACGGCGTGGCTGCGCGCACGGGGCGCCCGCGGCTGGCAACGCCCGAGGGCCGCACTCCCGGCGGCGGCGACGGACGAGTAGCTCGGCCGCCGCCTTGACGACGTAGGGGCCGGGTTTGCGGAGGTCGGGGCGTATGGATAGGGCGTGCTCGGTCGTACGGACACCTGGACGGGCGGACACCCGGGTTCGCTGTTGACGAGGAGCTCGGGACCGACATTCGGCCTGCGCCCGCCGATCGGCTCGCGCCCGCCGAACACGCCCGACCGACGACCGTCCCGTACCCCGTCATCGGCCCGCGACCGGCAGCCGGCCTCCCGGCGGCGCCGGACGAGTGACCCGCCGCCCCGGCGCCGGAGGCTGGATGACACGCGGCCATCGCGGCCCACGGCCGCACGGGTCCACGCACACCTGGACGCGCGACCGGCGAGAGACTCGGGGCCGCCATCGCTCTGCGCCCGAGGAACACCCCGCGTCCGTTGTTCGGTCCGTGCTCGGCGGATGCCCCGCGCCCGCCGATCGCCCCGCCCCCGCCGAACAGCCCCCACCGACCCCCGTCCCGTGCCCCACCGACCCCCGTCCCGTGCCCCGCCCCCACCCCCCAACCACCCGCCGCCGCACCGGGCGCGGGCAAACCCATGCGCGGGCACCCGTGCTCGCGCCATAGGATTGGGCCCAAACCACACACACTCACCCCAGAGGATCGCTGCATGCCTGGCATCACGCGCGAGGAGGTCGCCCACCTCGCCCGGCTGGCGCGTCTGGAGCTGAAGCCCGAAGAGCTTGACCACTTCGCGGGCCAGCTCGACGACATCATCGGCGCGGTCGCCCGCGTCAGCGAGGTCGCCGACCAAGACGTACCGCCGACCTCCCACCCGCTGCCGCTGACCAATGTCATGCGCGCGGACGAGGTCCGTCCGTCGCTCACCCCCGAGCAGGCGCTGTCCGGCGCCCCTGCCCAGGAGCAGCAGCGTTTCAAGGTGCCGCAGATCCTGGGGGAGGAGTAGCCCGTCATGACGGACAAGAACAGCATCATCCGGCTCACCGCCGCCCAGACCGCGGAGAAGATCGCCTCCGGCGAGCTGACCGCCGTCGAGGTCACCGAGGCCCACCTCGCCCGTATCGAGGCCGTGGACGAGAAGGTGCACGCCTTCCTGCACGTCGACCGCGAGGGCGCGCTCGCGCAGGCCCGCGCCGTCGACGAGAAGCGGGAGCGGGGTGAGAAGCTCGGCCCGCTCGCCGGCGTGCCGCTCGCGCTCAAGGACATCTTCACCACCAAGGGCGTGCCCACCACCGTGGGGTCCAAGATCCTCGAGGGCTGGATCCCGCCGTACGACGCGACCCTGACCAGGAAGCTCAAGGAAGCCGACGTCGTCATCCTCGGCAAGACCAACATGGACGAGTTCGCCATGGGGTCCAGCACCGAGAACAGCGCCTACGGCCCCACCGGCAACCCCTGGGACCTCACCCGTATCCCGGGTGGCTCCGGCGGTGGGTCGAGCGCCGCGCTCGCCTCCTTCCAGGCCCCGCTCGCCATCGGCACGGACACCGGCGGCTCCATCCGCCAGCCCGCGTCCGTCACCGGCACGGTCGGCGTCAAGCCGACGTACGGCGGTGTCTCCCGCTACGGCATGGTCGCCTTCTCCAGCTCCCTCGACCAGGGCGGCCCCTGCGCCCGTACGGTCCTGGACGCCGCTCTTCTGCACGAGGTCATCGGCGGCCACGACCCGCTGGACTCGACCTCCATCGACGCCCCGGTCCCGCCGGTCGTCGAGGCCGCGCGCAACGGCAGCGTGGCGGGCATGCGCATCGGCGTCGTCAAGCAGTTCCGCGGCGAGGGCTACCAGGCCGGTGTCGTGCAGCGCTTCGACGAGGCCGTCGCCCTGCTCAAGGAGCTGGGTGCCGAGATCGTCGAGCTGGACTGCCCGTCCTTCGACCTGGCGCTGGCCGCGTACTACCTGATCGCCCCGAGCGAGTGCTCCAGCAACCTCGCCCGCTTCGACGGTCTGCGCTACGGCGCGCGCGTCGGCGACGACGGCACGCACTCGGCCGAGGAGGTCACCTCGCTCACCCGTGAGGCGGGCTTCGGCGCCGAGGTCAAGCGCCGCATCATGCTCGGCACGTACGCCCTGAGCTCCGGCTACTACGACGCGTACTACGGCTCCGCCCAGAAGGTCCGCACGCTCATCACCCGCGACTTCGAGAAGTCGTTCGAGCAGGTGGATGTGATCGTCTCGCCGACGACCCCCACCACCGCCTTCCCGATCGGCGAGCGCGCCGACGACCCGATGGCGATGTACCTGGCGGACCTTTGCACCATCCCGGTCAACCTGGCCGGCAACGCCGCCATGTCGCTGCCCTGCGGTCTTGCTCCGGAGGACAACCTTCCGGTCGGACTGCAGATCATCGCGCCGGCGCTCAAGGACGACCGGCTCTACAAGGTAGGCGCCGCCGTCGAGGCCGCCTTCGTGGAAAAGTGGGGGCACCCGCTTCTCGAGGAGGCTCCGTCGCTGTGAGTAAGGCACTGTCCAAGGCCAAGGGCTTCAAGCAGTCCAAGTCCGGTATGTACCTGTCCATGGCCACCACCGCGTTCGGCGCGATCGGTGTCGCGAAGCAGGCCAAGAAGGCCCGCCTCGAGAACGACACGCTGCGCCTGATCGACGCGGCCGTGTCCGCCGCCGCCATCGTCACCGGCCTCGCGATCCTCTACCGCGAGCTGAAGCGGCTGGGCGACGACGACGTCCTGCTGGGCTGAGAGGGAAGTTTCACCGTGACCACCACGACCGACCTGGTGCCGTACGAGGACGCGCTGGCGTCGTACGACCCCGTCATGGGCCTCGAGGTCCATGTCGAACTCGGCACCAAGACCAAGATGTTCTGCGGCTGCTCCACGGCGCTCGGCGCCGAGCCGAACGCGCAGACCTGCCCCACCTGCCTCGGCCTGCCCGGCGCGCTCCCCGTCGTCAACTCGATCGGCGTGGAGTCCGCGATCCGGATCGGTCTCGCGCTGAACTGCGAGATCGCCGAGTGGTGCCGCTTCGCCCGGAAGAACTACTTCTATCCGGACATGCCGAAGAACTTCCAGACCTCTCAGTACGACGAGCCGATCGCCTTCAACGGCTATCTCGACGTACAGCTGGAGGACGGCGAGACCTTCCGCGTGGAGATCGAGCGCGCCCACATGGAGGAGGACACCGGCAAGTCGACGCACGTCGGCGGTGCCACCGGCCGCATCCACGGCGCCGACCACTCCCTCCTGGACTACAACCGCGCCGGCATCCCGCTGATCGAGATCGTCACCAAGCCGATCGTCGGCGCGGGCGAGCGTGCGCCCGAGGTGGCGAAGGCGTACGTCCGCGAGCTGCGCGAGCTGATCCGGGCGCTCGGCGTCTCCGAGGCCCGGATGGAGATGGGCCAGATGCGCTGTGACGTGAACCTGTCGCTGATGCCGAAGGGCTCCGAGAAGTTCGGCACCCGCTCGGAGACGAAGAACGTCAACTCGCTGCGCTCGGTCGAGCGCGCGGCCCGCTACGAGGTCCAGCGGCACGCCGCCGTCCTCGACAGCGGCGCCAAGGTGATCCAGGAGACCCGCCACTTCCACGAGGACACCGGCTCGACGACCTCGGGCCGCACCAAGGAGGAGGCGGAGGACTACCGGTACTTCCCCGAGCCGGACCTGGTGCCCGTCGCGCCCTCGCGCGAGTGGGTCGAGGAACTGCGCGCGACGCTGCCGGAGCTGCCCCTCGTGCGCCGCACCCGGCTGCTGGAGGAGTGGGGGATCTCCGCCACCGACATGCAGGCGATCCTCAACGCGGGCGCCCTGGACCTGATCGTCGCCACCATCGAGGCGGGCGCCGACGCGGCCTCCGCCCGCAAGTGGTGGATGGGCGAGCTGGCCCGCCATGCGAACGAGTCCGGCAAGGCCCTGGACGACGTGTCGATCACGCCGGAGCAGGTCGCCCGGGTCACCGAGCTGGTCGCCGCCGGCGACCTGAACGACAAGCTGGCCCGCCAGGTCATCGAGGGCGTTCTCGCGGGCGGGGGCACCCCGGACGAGGTCGTCGAGAAGCGCGGTCTGAAGGTCGTCTCCGACGAGGGCGCGCTGACCACGGCAGTCGAGGAGGCCATCGCCGGCAACCCCGGCGTCGCGGACAAGATCCGCGGTGGCAAGGTGGCCGCGGCCGGCGCCCTGGTCGGCGCCGTCATGAAGGCCACCCGCGGCCAGGCCGACGCGGCTCGCGTCAAGGAGCTGATCCTGGAGAAGCTCGGCGTCAGCGAGGGCTGAGCATCACCGCGAAAACACCCGAAGGGGCGGTATATCGAAGCGATATACCGCCCCTTTTATTTGTTTATTTTGTTTAACGAAAATCTTATTTCGGGCGACAGTGTCACGGGAAATGATTGTGAATTGGATCGCAGTCCTGTGACTAACCCCACGGAAGCGGCAAACGATCTCTTCTGGCTGCGACAGTGTTGGGGATTGCTCATACGTTCTTTGCGGGTTGTTCAGTTCCACATGCGGCTGTTCCCGGTCAAAGATCAACGAAATCAATCCTCAGGGAGCACGTTCGTGGCAGCCCTTGCCCGCTGGTGTGTACGCCATCGCCTCGTCACCGTTCTGCTTTGGCTCATCGCCTTCGCCGGTGTCACGGCCGGTGCAACCGTCGCGGGTTCTGCGTACTCGAACCACTACGACGCTCCCGGCACCGAGGCCGGCCGCGCCACCCAGATGCTCCAGCACGGCTTCCCCGGCCTCGGCGGCGACAGCGACAGCGTCGTCTGGCGCAGCACCGGCCCCGGCGGAGTGCGCTCCGCCGACGTCGAGCAGACGATGACCCGCACCCTGGACCGCATCTCGACCCTGCCGGGCATCGCCTCCGTCACCAACCCCTACGAGGGCAGCCACAGCGCCCAGATCAGCGGGGACAGCCGCACCGCGTACGCCACGATCACCTTCGACCAGCCGAGCGAGAACATCGGCAAGGGCCAGGCCAAGGCCGTCGTCGACACCGCCAAAGCCGCCGAGAACGGCGGTCTGAAGGTGGAACTGGGCGGCAGCGCCGTCGCGCTCACCCAGCCGAAGAGCGGGCATGTCGCCGAGGCCGTCGGCGTCGGTGTGGCCGCCGTGGTCCTCTTCCTGGCCTTCGGCTCGCTCGCCGCATCCCTGCTGCCCATCGCCACCGCGCTGATCGGCGTCGGCACCGCCTACTCGGGCATCGGCCTGCTCGGCCACGCCATGACCGTCGCCGACTTCGCGCCCATGCTCGGCCTGCTGATCGGGCTCGGCGTCGGCATCGACTACGCGCTGTTCATCGTCACCCGGCACCGCAAGTCGCTGAAGCGGGGCACCTCGGTCGAGGAGGCCGCCGTCGGCGCCGTCTCCACCACCGGACGGGCCGTCGTGTTCGCGGGCGCCACCGTGTGCATCGCGCTGCTCGGCATGCTGATCCTGCGGCTCAGCTTCCTCAACGGTGTCGCGTTCGCCGCGTGCCTGACCGTCCTGCTCACCGTCGCGGCCTCCGTGACCCTGCTGCCCGCCCTGCTGTCCTTCATCGGGCCGCGCGCCCTGAGCAGGCGCGAGCGGCGCAGGCTGTACGAGCACGGTCCCGAACCGGAGGTGCCGACCGGTCTGGCCGCCCGCTGGTCCGCGTTCGTCGAGCGGCACCCCAAGAAGCTCGGCGTGCTCGCGCTGGCCGTGATGGCCCTGCTCGCGCTGCCCACCCTCTCCCTGCACCTCGGCACCTCCGACCAGGGCAACGACGCGAGGTCGTCGACCACCCGGCAGGCGTACGACATGCTCGCCGACGGCTTCGGACCGGGCGTCAACGGCCCGCTGACCCTGGTCACCCATGTCAACGGCGCCGAGGACAAGCTGGCGCTCGACAACCTCAACGGCACCCTCGCGGCCACCAAGGGCGTGGCCTCGGTCACCCCGGTGACGTACAACAGCGGCGGCGACACCGCCTATCTCACCGTCGTGCCGCAGTCCTCCCCGCAGTCCCAGCAGACCACCGACCTGGTGCACAGGCTGCGCGCGGAGGTGCTGCCGCGCGCCGAGCAGGGCACCACGCTGGATCTGTCCGTGGGCGGTGTGACGGCGGCCTACGACGACTTCGCGGGCGTGATCGTCGGCAAGCTGCCGCTGTTCGTGGGCGTGGTGATCAGCCTGGGCTGTGTGCTGCTGCTGCTCGCCTTCCGGTCCTTCGGCATTCCGCTGAAGGCCGCCGCGATGAACCTCGCCGCCGTCGCCTCCGCGTTCGGCGTGGTCGTCGCGATCTTCCAGTGGGGCTGGGGCAGCGAGTTCCTGGGCCTCGGCCGGGCCGGCCCGATCGAGCCCTTCCTCCCTGTGATCATGGTGTCGGTGCTCTTCGGCCTCTCCATGGACTACCAGGTGTTCCTGGTCAGCCGGATGTACGAGGAGTGGCTGGAGACCGGAGACAACCGGCGGGCCGTACGCGTCGGCCTCGCCGAGACCAGCCGGGTGATCAACTCGGCGGCCGTCATCATGATCTCCGTCTTCCTCGCCTTCGTCGCCGCCGGTGACCGGGTGATCGCCATGTTCGG
This sequence comes from Streptomyces sp. NPDC002573, assembly GCF_042889625.1. NCBI lineage: Bacteria > Bacillati > Actinomycetota > Actinomycetes > Kitasatosporales > Streptomycetaceae > Streptomyces > Streptomyces sp. NPDC002573. The sequence continues at coordinate 13,142 of NZ_JBIARC010000016.1, forward strand.
CATCGGACTGGCAGTGGCCGTCGCCCTCGACGCGTTCGTCCTGCGCACCCTTCTCGTCCCCGCCCTGATGCATCTGCTCGGCGGTGCCAACTGGTGGATGCCGTGCTGGCTGAACCGCCGGCTGCCGCGCATCTGCATCGAGCCGCCGCACTGCCGTGCAACGATGCCGGGGCAGCGCATCGATGCGGACGCGCTGGTGGACGAACTGGTGAAGGAGCGGCAGCCGGATGTACGCGATATCCCTGGGTGACGACGGGGCCGAACTACGACCGCTGGAGCCGTGGCACGCCGAGGAGTTCCTGGCCCATCTGGACCGCGGGCGCGAGTTCGTCAACCAGCACATCCCGTTCGGGGTGAACGCCACGGACGCCGCCTCGGCCCGGGCCCTCCTGCGGTCGTACGCCGACAAACGCGCCGCCGACAGCGGCAGCCTGCACGGGCTGTGGCTGGACGGGAAGCTGGTCGGGGGGCTGCTGTTCCGGGTCTTCGACGCCGTCGGCGGCACCTGCGAGGTCGGCTGCTGGCTGGAGCCCGCCGCCACCGGACGGGGGCTCGTCACCCGTGGCATGCGGGTGCTCATCGATTGGGCGATTGACGAGCGGGGGATCCACCGTGTGGAGTGGTGCGCGTCGTCCGCCAACACACCGAGCGTCAACGTGGCGCGACGGCTGGGCATGAGCAGGGACGGCGTACTGCGCGAGAGCTACCTGTACCGCGGTGTGCGCCAGGACACCGAGGTGTGGTCGGTGCTCGCGCCCGAGTGGCGGGCGGCACGGGCCCGTGACGATCATTAAGAGACCTCTCAGACAGCGTCCGTACGGTGCGAGGCATGGGAACGAAGACAGCTGACGAGGCCGGGGCCGAGACGGGCGCCCAGGCGACCAACGACGAGCAGAACGTGCAGCCCATCGAGGGCGAGGAGGCGGCCGGGAAGGTCCGGGAGGAGGACCTCCCCGAGGAGGCGGCCTCCGAGGAGACGGCGCCCGAGGGGCCGTCCGGGGTCGGGCAGGGGGCGGGCGCGGTCGTCGCGGCCGGACTCGGCATCGTCTCCCTCACCGGCAGCTGGGTCTCCACGGTGGCCTCCGCGCGGGAGACCCTGGTGGGCCAGCTGCAGACCTCGTCGCAGGCGAGCGTCTCCAAGCAGATCAAAGAGGTGTACGGCGACGCCTGGCACGCCACCGCGCTCTGGGGCGGCCTGTTCGCGCTGGCCGCGCTGATCGCCGGCGTCGTCGTGCTGGCCCGCCCGGCGTTCGGGGCGCCCGGGAAGCCGCAGGCTCCGTGGGTCAAGTCGGTCGCCTGGGGCGGTGTCGCCCTGGGGATCATCGGGCTGTTCCTGGCCGTCCTCAAGTACACCGACATCCTGCTCGGACTCCCGTCCGCGAGCTGAGCCGACGCGCCTTGTGCCAGGGGCCCCGGGCCTTCCACCGCATCCACGCGGTTCATGGAAGCCCCGGGGTCCCTTCGCATGTCCAGGGGGTCGCGCCCGGACGGAGACAAGGGTCATCCTGGACCGCGGGCCGAGCATCCGCCCCGGAGCGCCGGGTACCAGGAGGCACTGTGTTCAACATGTTCGAGGAACTGTTCGCACCGGGCCGTAAGCACACCCATGACGAGAACCGGCGCCTGGAACTGACCCGGCTCGACGTGACGGACGGCGACCCGGGAAGGGGCCCGATCGACCTGGCCTCGGGCAAGGTGGTCATACGGGTCCCGGGGCAGGCCCCCGCGGACGATCCGGAGACCCGCACGGCCTGAAGGGGGACGCGGGGGCGCCCCCTACTTCACCTCGATCTCCATGATCCGGTCGTCGGTCTTCGCGGGCTCGCCCCGCCCGTCCGTGTTGCTCGTCGTCAGCCACAGCCTGTTGCCGCCGGCCGCCACCACGGTCCGCAGCCGGCCGTAGGCGCCGATCAGGAACGCCTGCGGGGGTGCCGACGTCTCGGTTCCGCGCAGCGGCACCCGCCACAGCCGCTGCCCGCGCAGGCCCGCCATCCACAGCGAGCCCTCGGCGTAGGCGAGGCCGCTGGGGGAGGCCAGGTCGGTGTGCCACTGGGCGAGCGGGCCGTGGAATCTGGGGTCGGCCGACTTCCCCTCGGTGATCGGCCAGCCGCCGTTGTCGCCCGGTCTGATCGCGTTCACCTCGTCCCAGGTGTCCTGGCCGAACTCCGAGGCGAACAGGCGCTGCTTGTCGTCCCAGGCCAGGCCCTGGACGTTGCGGTGGCCCAGGGAGTAGACCGCCGAGTTCCCGAAGGGATTGCCGGGGGCGGGCTCGCCGTCCGGCGTCATCCGCAGGATCTTGCCGCCCAGGGAGGCCCGGTCCTGTGCCAGACCCCGGTCGCCGGACTCGCCCGTGCCCGCATACAGCATGCCGTCCGGGCCGAACGCGATCCTGCCGCCGTTGTGGATCATGCCCTTCGGGATGCCCTTGAAGACCGTGTCCGGCGCGCCCAGCTGCTCACCGGCCGGCTTCCGCGGGTCGTACAGCATGCGCACGATGCGGTTGTCGGAGTCGGTCGTCAGACAGGCGTAGACCAGGTGGTCCGAGGCGTAGCCGGGGGAGAGGGCGATGCCCAGCAGGCCGCCCTCGCCGGCGGCCGAGACCCCGGGCACCGTGCCCAGCTCGGTCTTCTTGCCGGTCTTCTCGTCGATCCGCGTGATCGTCCCGTCGTCCCGGGAGGAGACCAGCAGCGCGCCGTCGGGCAACGGGGCCAGGCCCCAGGGGGTCTTGAGGTGGTCGGCGACCGTCCGCACCACACGGACCGATCCCCTCGCGGGCGGTGCGTGCTCGCCCGTCTGCCCGGGGGCCGACGCCCCCGGTGCCGTACCGCTCGACGAGGGGGTGCTGCCGGGCGTGTTCCCGGAGCCGGCGGCGCAACCCGCCGCCAGCACAAGTGCGGCCACGGCCGACACGGTCGGCACAGCTCGACGTCGCACGATCCAGGTCCCTTCGGCGCGGGGGTTCTTCCCTACCTACGTGGCGCGACCCCCTGGTGTTCCGCGGGCGAGGGAGAATCCACCGATCGGGTCAGTCCCACGAGTGCCGTCTGCCGTCTGTCGTCTGCCGTCTGTCGTCTCCCCACCCGGCCGCTCAGTCCCACGACCTCTGCGCCGCCGGCAGGTCCGCGAGCTCCGCCAGATCCTGCGGGGTCAGCCGCAGACCGGGCGCGCCCGCGTTCTCCGCGACCCAGCGCTCCTGTTTCGCGCCCGGCACCGGGACCACGTGCCTGCCCTGTGCCAGCACCCAGGCCAGGGCCACCTGAGCGGGCGTGACCTCTTCACCGTGGCGGCGCGCCACCCGCCGCAGACCGGCCACGATCGGCTGGTTGGCCGCCATCACCTCGGCGGTGAACCGAGGGTGACGAGCCCTCAGGTCGTCCGGCTCGAAGCCCTCGCCCGGCGTCAGCGTGCCGGTCAGGAAACCGTTGCCGAGCGGCATCGCCGCGAGAAAGCCGACCCCGCGCGCCGTGCACCAGGGCACCAGGGCGTCCAGGGACTCCGCCGACCACACCGACAGCTCGGCCTCCACCGCGCTCACCGGGAACACCTGCTGCACCCGCTCCAGCTGCCGGAGCGTGGCGTCGTACAGCCGAGCCCCGGTCCGCCGCCCGCCCCGCACCCCCACCGCGCACAGTCCGAGCGCGCGTACCTTGCCCGCCCGCACCAGCTCCGCCATGGCGCCCCAGGTCTCCTCGATCGGTACCTCGGGGTCCGAACGGTGCAGCTGGTACAGGTCGATGACGTCCGTCTGCAGCCGCCGCAGCGAGGCGTCGCAGGCCCGTCTCACATAGCCGGGGCGCCCGTTGGCCACGATGTGCTGCTCGCCCACCAGCAGGCCGACCTTGGTCGACACGAACGCCTCGGCACGCCGCTCCTTGAGCGCCCGGCCCACCAGCAGCTCATTGGTGAACGGCCCGTACATGTCGGCGGTGTCGAGCAGGGTGACCCCCAGATCCAGCGCCCGGTGCACCGTTCGCAGCGACTCGTCGCCCCGCTGACGCGAACCCGAGTACGCCCAGCTCATGGGCATGCACCCGAGTCCGACGGCCCCCACATCGAGCGTTGCCGCGCCGATCGTCCTGCGCTCCACCTGGCCGTGCCCTCCCTTTCCTGGCTCCCCAAACTAACCAATGCGGTACGGGATCCTTCGCTTAGCCTCCTGACATGACTGACGATGTATGGCTTCCGTTCCGCGCCGAGGAGATCGGCGACCTCCCCGAGGGCCTGCGATACCGGTACTGGGACGGCGGCCGGGAGTTTCCCGCGGATCCCGCCGACTGCGTGTTCTACGTGGTGCCCTACATGAAGGGCAGTGAGATCGCGGTGCGCCCGATGGCCGCCCTGACGTCCGTCCGGGTCGTGCAGACGCTCTCCGCCGGAGTGGACAATGTCGAACCGGGCCTGCACCTGCTGCCCGAGGGGGTGCAGTTGTGCAATGCGCGCGGGGTGCACGACGCCAGCACCGCCGAACTCGCGCTGACCCTCATCCTCGCCTCGCTGCGCGGCATCCCCGACTTCGTCCGAGGGCAGGACCGCGAGGAGTGGCGCTCCGGCTTCCGTCCCGCGCTCGCCGACAAGTCCGTGCTCATCGTCGGATACGGATCCGTGGGCGCCGCCATCGAGGACCGGCTCACTCCGTTCGAGCTCGCGCGGGTGGCGCGCGTCGCGCGCCGAGAACGCGAGTCGGCGCGCGGCCTCGTGCATCCCCTCTCCCGATTGCCGGAACTCCTTCCCGACGCCGATGTGGTGGTGCTGGTCACGCCCCTCACGGAGGAGACGAAAGGCCTGGTCGACGGGGACTTCCTGGCCCGGATGAAGGACGGGGCGCTGCTCGTCAACGTCGCGCGGGGCGGCGTCGTCGACACCGGGGCGCTGCTGGCGGAGCTGGAGAAGGGTCGCATCACGGCCGCCCTCGACGTCACAGACCCCGAGCCGCTGCCCGCGGGCCATCCTCTGTGGCATGCGCCGGGCGTGCTGATCAGTCCTCATGTCGGCGGTCCCACCTCGGCGTTCTGGCCCCGCGCCAGACGTCTGCTGATCGCTCAGCTGAACCGTTTCGCGCAGGGGGAACCGATGGCGAACGTGATGCTGACGACCGGTGACGCACCGGGGGTGCGCCAGGGCTGAACGGGCGCCGGCGACCGGTGGGGGACGGCCCCGCCGACGTATGTTTCAAGCCAGTCCCACCGCCCGTGCGCGGGCCTTCCACCGGGGCGCACCACCGGCGCGCGTGCCGCTCCCCGTTAGCTCCCCGTCCGCTTCCAGTACGCTCCGCAGTCCCTCGTGCGCAGTAAGTACGCACATCCTCGCTGGTCGTCACTGAGCGTAGAGAAGCTATGTCCCTGAGTGACGAGACTGGTGTATCGTCCCCGACAGGGGCTGCGCCGTGCACCGTTCGGCGCCGGGGAAGGAACTTTCAGACATGCGAGGGGGGCGACGGGCGATGCACGGCCTATGGACGAACGATCCGACGCGGCGGGGTCGCGGGCTGCGACCCTGGCGAGCGGCCACGCGCAGACGCGGCCACTGCGGGCACGGTGGTCACGTCGGCCACAGCGGCCAGAGCAGTCACGGCGGTCATCCTCCCCACCACCGCCGGCCCAGCGGCCGCAAGAGGCATGCGCACCCGGCGCACCGGGACCGGCAGGACCCGGCGGCGCCCCGGACCGGGAGGATCCGGTGAGCTCCCCCGGAGCACTGCCGGCCCGCTGTCCGGCCCCGGGAGGCCGGACGCGCATGGTCTCGCAACTGGTCCTGGCCCTGGTGTGCGCGGGATACGCCGTCGGTTCCGCGCTCGACTGGGGCTGCCGGAGCGTCGCGCTCGTCATGGGTGACTTCGGGCTGAGCGTCGCGGCGGGCACCGCCTCGGTCTCCTGTTTCGTCTACGCGCGCCGCAGCCGCAGCCGCTTTCGACCCGCGTGGCTGCTGTTCGCGCTCTCCTCGGCCATGGCCGCGCTGGGCAACGGCGTCTGGGGCTGGTACGAGGTCGTCCTCGACCGCCCCGTCCCCTCGCCCAGCTGCGCCGACTTCTTCTTCCTCTGCTTCGCTCCTCCCGCCATCGTAGGACTGCTCGTGCTCGCCAAAAGGCCCGTCACCAAGGCGGGTTGGGTATGCCTCGCGCTGGACGCGTGGCTCATCGGCGGCTCGCTGCTCACCCTGTCGTGGAGCCTCGCGCTCGCCCAGGCGGCGAAGTTCGACGGCCCGAGCGTCGCGCACACCGCCCTGTCGCTCGCGTACCCCCTGCTGGACATCGCCCTGATCAGCATGGTGGTCGCCCTGCACTTCCGGCGCTCGGCGGTCAACCGGTCGGCGGTCAACACCGCCATCGGCGCGCTCGCCCTGACCGTGATGTGCGACGCCCTGTTCACCTCGCCGCTGCTGCACAACAGCTACCACTCGGGCCAGTTGCTCGACGCCGGCTGGTTCTCCGGCTCGCTGCTCCTCGCGTACGCCCCGTGGGTCGGCGTCCGGCGGGGACTGCCGCGCGACCACGCCCACGCGCGCGTGGTGCACGAACACGTACCGGGCCGGCGACAGCCGGAGCCCGGGCGCGGGGACCGGCGGCAAGGGCCCGCGCCCGTGCTCCCGCAGCAGACGGGCCGCGCGCAGACCCGGCCGCCGGGCCAGGACCGGTACCCGGCCGGCGTCCCCCAGGGATCCGATCGCGGCCGCTACCCCGCCGCCCGCCCGATCTCCGGATCGCTGGCCGCGCTCACGCCCTATCTGGCCGCCGGCGTCTGCACTCTGGGGATCCTCTACAACGTCCTCAACGGCCACAGCGTCGACCACGTGGTGCTCATCACCGCGGGAGCTGTGGTGCTCGCGCTAGTCGTCCGCCAGGGCATCATGCTGCTCGACAACATCACCCTCACCCAGGAACTCGCGCAGCAGGAGAACCACTTCCGCTCGCTGGTGCAGGGCTCCAGCGACGTCATCATGATCGCCGCACCCACCGGCATCCTCAGGTATGTCTCCCCGGCCGCCGCGGGCGTCTACGGCCGCCCCGCCGAAGACCTGGTCGGAACCGAGCTCGCCGCGCTCATCCACCCGGAGGACCTGGGCTGTGTGGTGCACGAGGTGCGCCGCTTCCTCGCCGCCAGCCATCTGGAGGAACCCACCACCCGCATCGAGTGCCGCTTCCGGTCCGGCTACGGCGGCTGGCTCAACGTCGAGTCCACCGTCAACCGCCACGAGGGCGGCCTGATCTTCAACAGCCGGGACGTGACGGAACGGGTGCGTCTTCAGGCACAGCTGCAGCACAACGCCGAGCACGACCCGCTCACCGACCTGCCCAACCGCTCCCTGTTCACCAAGCGCGTCCAGCAGGCGCTGTCCGGCCGCCGCGCCTCCGACCGGGGCCCCGCGCTGCGGAACACCGCGGTCCTCTTCATCGACCTCGACGGCTTCAAGGCGGTCAACGACACCATCGGGCACCAGGCCGGGGACGAGCTGCTGGTCCAGGCCGCCCGCAGACTCCAGGACTCCGTACGGCAGGGGGACACCGCCTCCCGCCTCGGCGGCGACGAGTTCGCGGCCCTCATCGTCGGCGACGGCACCCGCGACCGCACCGCCCACGAGAGGCACATCCTGGAGCTCGCGGACCGGCTGCGGGTGACCCTCTCGCAGCCGTACGACATCGACGGCAACGATGTCCGGGTGGCCGCGTCCATCGGGGTGGCCTTCGCGGAGCCGGGCCTTGGCGCGGGCGAGCTGCTGCGCAACGCCGACCTGGCGATGTACCGGGCCAAGGCCGCGGGCAAGGGCCGCGTCGAGCTGTACGCGCCCCAGATGCAGCAGGACGTCGTACGGAAGACCGAGCTGGCCACCCGGCTGCGGGCCGCGCTGCACGACGGCGAGTTCACCCTGCTGCACCAGCCCGTCGTCTCACTGGAGGACGGCCGGATCACCTCCGTCAGCGCCCAGGCGCGCTGGCGCTCCTCCCAGGGCGTGCTCTTCACCCCCTCGGAGTTCCTGCGGGTCTCCGAGGACAGCGACAAGGCCGCCGAGCTGGGCCGCTGGCTGCTGGAGGAGGCCGTGGAGCAGGCCGCCGAACGCACCGCGACCGGGCTCGCGGTGCCCGTCGTCGTACGGATGAGCGCCCGCCGTCTGCTCGACCGCTCGCTGCCCCTCGGCTCCGTGGAGGCCCTGCTCACCCGGCACGGCCTGGTCTCGGGCGCGCTGATCATCGAGCTGTCCGACATCGACCCGAGGGTCGCCCTGGACGAACTGGAGCGCAGACTCGGCGCACTTCGCAGAATCGGCGTCCGGGTCGCCCTGGACGGCCTGGGCAGCGGCTACGCGGCCATCACGGCGCTGCGCCGGCTCCCCGTCGACGTACTGAAGCTCGACCGGGGCCTGGTCGAGGGGGTCGTGGAGTCCGCGCGACTGCACAAGATCACCAGCGGGCTGCTGCGCATCGCCACGGACCTCGGTCTGCAGTCGGTCGCCGACGGAGTGGACCTGCCCGAACAGGTCGTCGCCCTGCGTGCCATGGGGTGTACGCACGGGCAGGGCATGGCATTCTCGGGACCGCTGGACGAGTACCGGCTGCGCCGGGCGCTCACGTCCGGCCACTGCGCCGTGCCGCACGGCACGGTGCAGCCGACCCCGGCGTTCGCGGTCGGTGGAGCCGCGCTGTTCACCAGCGGTGTGCCTGCGGTTTTGGGCGGTGGAAGCGCCCTACGCTCACATAATGAGACTCCCGTCCCACCCACTTGACAGTGATGGCGTGCCGGGGGGAGGGTCAGTGCCATGCGCACCCGAATTCTCGTACTTGGACAGCGCGTCGGCTGAGCTGGGACCCACCGGAAATGAACCGGAACCCCAGCGACCACTCCCGGCGCGCTCCCCTCGCTTGCCTACCGGCACGAGGGGTTTTTTGTTGCACACGCACCAGTCGAACAACGCCCGAACCTCGCAAAAACCCTCAGCATCGAGAAGAGAATGCCGATGACCGAGCAGGCCACCGGGGCCCATCACCCGCAGCCGCGGCCCCGATCCGGAGGACACCAGTCCGCGCCCGAGCACGTCACGGGTGCGCAGTCCCTCATCCGCTCTCTCGAGGAGGTCGGCGCCGACACGGTATTCGGCATTCCCGGTGGTGCGATCCTTCCCGCCTACGACCCGCTGATGGACTCCCAGCGGGTGCGGCACGTGCTGGTGCGTCACGAGCAGGGCGCGGGCCACGCGGCCACCGGCTACGCCCAGGCCACCGGCAAGGTCGGCGTCTGCATGGCGACCTCGGGACCCGGCGCCACCAACCTGGTCACCCCCATCGCGGACGCCCATATGGACTCCGTGCCGCTGGTCGCGATCACCGGCCAGGTCGCCTCCAAGTCGATCGGCACCGACGCCTTCCAGGAGGCGGACATCGTCGGCATCACGATGCCGATCACCAAGCACAACTTCCTCGTGACCAAGGCCGAGGAGATCCCCCGGACGATCGCGGAGGCCTTCCACATCGCCTCCACCGGCCGCCCGGGCCCGGTCCTCGTCGACATCGCCAAGGACGCCCTCCAGGCGCGGACCACCTTCAGCTGGCCGCCCGTCACGGACCTGCCCGGCTACCGCCCGGTGACCAAGCCGCACGCCAAGCAGATCCGCGAGGCCGCCAAGCTGATCACCGCCGCCAAGCGGCCCGTCCTCTATGTCGGCGGCGGCGTGCTGAAGGCCAAGGCCACCGCCGAGCTGAAGGTCCTCGCGGAACTCACCGGAGCGCCCGTCACCACCACCCTGATGGCGCTCGGCGCATTCCCTGACAGCCACCCGCTGCACGTGGGCATGCCGGGCATGCACGGTGCGGTCACCGCCGTCACCGCGCTGCAGAAGGCCGACCTGATCGTCGCCCTCGGAGCCCGCTTCGACGACCGCGTGACCGGCAAGCTGGACAGCTTCGCCCCGTACGCCAAGATCGTCCACGCCGACATCGACCCGGCGGAGATCGGCAAGAACCGCGCCGCCGACGTGCCGATCGTCGGTGACGCCCGGGAGGTCATCGCCGACCTCGTCCAGGCCGTCCAGAAGGAGCACAGCGAGGGCCACAAGGGCGACTACACCGCCTGGTGGAAGGACCTCAACCGCTGGCGCGAGACCTACCCGCTCGGCTACGACCTGCCGGAGGACGGCTCGCTGTCCCCGCAGCAGGTCATCGAGCGCATCGGGCAGCTCGCGCCCGAGGGCACGATCTTCGCGGCGGGCGTCGGCCAGCACCAGATGTGGGCCGCGCACTTCGTCCAGTACGACACCCCCGCCACCTGGCTGAACTCCGGCGGCGCCGGGACGATGGGCTATGCGGTCCCGGCCGCGATGGGCGCGAAGGCCGGCGCCCCGGACCGTACGGTCTGGGCGATCGACGGCGACGGCTGCTTCCAGATGACCAACCAGGAACTGACCACCTGCGCCCTGAACAACATCCCGATCAAGGTCGCCATCATCAACAACGGCGCCCTCGGAATGGTCCGCCAGTGGCAGACCCTCTTCTACAACCAGCGTTACTCCAACACCGTGCTGCACTCCGGCCCCGAGGCGGACGGCAAGCAGCCGAGCGCCGGCACCCGCGTCCCCGACTTCGTGAAGCTGTCGGAGGCCATGGGCTGCTACGCGATCCGCTGCGAGTCCCCGGAGGACCTGGACAAGGTCATCGAAGAGGCGAACTCCGTCAACGACCGCCCCGTGGTCGTCGACTTCATCGTCCACGAGGACGCCATGGTGTGGCCGATGGTCGCCGCCGGCACCTCCAACGACGAGATCATGGCCGCCCGGGACGTGCGCCCGGACTTCGGCGACAACGAAGACGACTGAGAGAGAGCTGAGTGAGAACCATGTCCAAGCACACCCTCTCGGTCCTCGTCGAGAACACGCCCGGCATCCTCGCCCGGATCGCCGCCCTGTTCTCCCGCCGCGGCTTCAACATCGACTCGCTCGCGGTCGGTGTCACTGAGCACCCCGACATCTCCCGCATCACCATCGTGGTGAATGTCGAGGACCTGCCGCTCGAACAGGTCACCAAGCAGCTCAACAAGCTCGTCAACGTCCTGAAGATCGTCGAACTGGAGCCGTCCCAGGCCGTTCAGCGTGAACTCGTTCTGGTGAAGGTGCGCGCCGACAACGAGACGCGCTCCCAGATCGTCGAGATCGTGCAGCTGTTCCGCGCCAAGACGGTGGACGTCTCCCCGGAGGCCGTCACCATCGAGGCCACCGGCAGCACCGACAAGCTTTCGGCCATGCTGAAGATGCTGGAACCGTACGGCATCAAGGAACTGGTCCAGTCCGGCACGATCGCGATCGGCCGCGGCGCCCGTTCGATCACCGACCGGTCGCTGCGCGCCCTGGACCGGTCCGCCTAGGACCTCCGGGATCATTCCCGTACGACCGGACACGGGCGGCCGGCCGCCCGGCGGCCGCCCGTATACCGAGACCCAGAAACTTCCCTTCTCCCCGCCGTCATACGGTGGGACGCACCACCCGTACCCAAGGAGAGAACCCAAAGTGGCCGAGCTGTTCTACGACGCTGACGCCGACCTGTCCATCATCCAGGGCCGCAAGGTCGCGGTCATCGGCTACGGCAGCCAGGGGCACGCCCACGCGCTGTCGCTGCGCGACTCGGGTGTCGACGTGCGGGTCGGTCTGCACGAGGGCTCCAAGTCCAAGCAGAAGGCCGAGGAGCAGGGCCTGCGCGTGGTGACCCCGGCCGAGGCCGCCACCGAGGCCGACGTGATCATGATCCTGGTCCCGGACCCGATCCAGGCCCAGGTCTACGAGGAGTCCATCGCCCCGAACCTGAAGGACGGCGACGCGCTGTTCTTCGGCCACGGCTTCAACATCCGCTTCGGCTTCATCAAGCCCCCGGCCGGCGTGGACGTCTGCATGGTCGCTCCGAAGGGCCCGGGCCACCTGGTGCGCCGCCAGTACGAGGAGGGCCGCGGCGTTCCCTGCATCGTGGCCGTCGAGCAGGACGCCTCGGGCGACGCGTTCGCGCTGGCCCTGTCCTACTCCAAGGGCATCGGCGGCACCCGCGCCGGCGTCATCAAGACGACCTTCACCGAGGAGACCGAGACCGACCTCTTCGGCGAGCAGGCCGTCCTGTGCGGTGGCACCTCCGCCCTGGTGAAGGCCGGCTTCGAGACCCTGGTCGAGGCGGGCTACCAGCCGGAGATCGCCTACTTCGAGTGCCTGCACGAGCTGAAGCTGATCGTCGACCTGATGTACGAGGGCGGCCTGGAGAAGATGCGCTGGTCGGTCTCCGAGACCGCCGAGTGGGGCGACTACGTCACCGGCCCCCGCATCATCACGGACGCCACCAAGGCCGAGATGAAGAAGGTCCTCGCCGAGATCCAGGACGGCACGTTCGCCCGCAACTGGATGGACGAGTACCACGGCGGTCTGAAGAAGTACAACGAGTACAAGAAGCAGGACTCCGAGCACCTGCTGGAGACCACCGGCAAGGAGCTGCGCAAGCTCATGAGCTGGGTGAACGAGGAGGCGTAAGCCTCACGGCCGAAGGGGCCGGAGCACTCTGCTCCGGCCCCTTCGGCGAACCAGGGGTAACGTCGGGAAGAGACCCCGCCCGCCCTGTCCATCCCGTCCAGCCACGGACGGGTGATCCTTCCGCAGTGGCGCAAAAAGACGCATGCTTCGCCACTACACTGCTGCACAACAATCGCGTTCAGGCCCACAGCGTCGTGCGTCTTCCACGCGGATAGCACCCCTCCACCGCCTGCGGCCGTCGGGACGGCCGTCCGCATTGGACATGTGAGGACTCACGTGAGCTCGTACTCCAGTCGCAAAGCCACGGTACTCATCGCTGAAGAGCTGTCGCCCGCGACCGTCGACGCACTCGGCCCCGACTTCGAGATCCGCCACTGCAACGGTGCGGACCGCGCGGAGCTGCTGTCGGCGATCACCGACGTCGACGCGATCCTGATCCGCTCCGCGACGAAGGTCGACGCCGAGGCCGTCGCCGCCGCGCCGAAGCTGAAGGTCGTCGCGCGAGCCGGCGTCGGCCTGGACAACGTGGACGTCTCCGCCGCCACCAAGGCCGGCGTGATGGTCGTCAACGCCCCCACCTCGAACATCGTGACCGCCGCCGAGCTGGCCTGCGGTCTGATCATCTCCACCGCCCGCAACATCCCGCAGGCCAACGCCGCGCTGAAGAACGGCGAGTGGAAGCGCAGCAAGTACACGGGCGTCGAGCTGGCCGAGAAGACCCTCGGTGTGGTCGGCCTCGGCCGGATCGGCGCGCTGGTCGCGCAGCGCATGTCCGCCTTCGGGATGAAGGTCGTCGCCTACGACCCCTACGTCCAGCCCGCCCGCGCCGCGCAGATGGGCGTCAAGGTGCTGTCGCTGGACGAGCTGCTGGAGGTCTCCGACTTCATCACCGTCCACCTGCCGAAGACCCCCGAGACCCTCGGTCTGATCGGCGACGAGGCGCTGCACAAGGTGAAGCCGAGCGTCCGTATCGTCAACGCCGCGCGCGGCGGGATCGTCGACGAGGAGGCGCTGTACTCGGCGCTCAAGGAGGGCCGCGTCGCGGGTGCCGGCCTGGACGTGTACACGAAGGAACCGTGCACGGACTCGCCGCTGTTCGAGCTGGACCAGGTCGTGTGCACCCCGCACCTGGGCGCCTCGACGGACGAGGCGCAGGAGAAGGCGGGCATCGCGGTCGCCAAGTCGGTGCGCCTCGCGCTCGCCGGCGAGCTGGTCCCGGACGCGGTGAACGTGCAGGGCGGTGTCATCGCCGAGGACGTCAAGCCGGGTCTGCCGCTCGCCGAGAAGCTCGGCCGTATCTTCACCGCGCTCGCGGGCGAGGTCGCGGTGCGGCTCGACGTCGAGGTCTACGGCGAGATCACCCAGCACGATGTGAAGGTGCTCGAACTGTCCGCGCTCAAGGGCGTGTTCGAGGACGTCGTCGCCGAGACGGTCTCGTACGTCAACGCGCCGCTGTTCGCCCAGGAGCGCGGTGTCGAGGTACGCCTGACCACCAGCTCGGAGGCCACCGACCACCGCAACGTGGTCACCGTGCGCGGCACGCTCGCGGGCGGCGAGGAGGTGTCGGTGTCCGGCACGCTGGCCGGCCCGAAGCACCATCAGAAGATCGTGGCGGTGGGCGACTACGACGTGGACCTGGCGCTCGCGGAACACATGGTGGTGCTGCGCTACACCGACCGCCCGGGTGTGGTCGGCACGCTGGGCCGCATCCTCGGCGAGGCCGGCATCAACATCGCCGGTATGCAGGTCGCCCGTGACATCGCGGGCGGCGAGGCCCTCGCGGTCCTCACGGTCGACGACACGGTGCCGCAGAACGTGCTGACGGAGGTGGCCGAGGAGATCGGCGCGACCTCCGCCCGCTCGGTGAACCTGGTCTGAGGTCGCCGTACCCCGGGGTTTCGCCCCCGGATCCCCGTTCGCCCTGAACGGACTCGTCCGAGAACGCCGGACGGGCTGGTCGACCAGCCCGTCCGGCGTTCTCGTCACTGCGCGTGTCCTCAGACGGAGGCCTTCTCCGTCTCCCGCACGTGGATGCGGCGCAGTGTCACGGCCGCGCAGACCGAGGCCCCCGCGAGGATCAGTGCCCCCGCGATCCCGGCCCCGTGCATCCCGCTGGTGAACGCCTCCCGCGCGGCCGCCGCCAGGACCTCGCCAGCGTGGCCCGGAAGCCGGCCGGCGACGGCCAGCGCGCCGCCCAGCGTCTCGTGGGCCGGGTCCGGCGCCGTGGACGGGATCTCATGGCGGTAGACCGCCGTGCCGATCGAGCCGAGGACCGCCATACCGAGGGCGCCGCCGAACTCCGCACCGGTCTCCAGGAGGGAGGAGGCGGAGCCCGCCCGTTCGACCGGGGCCGCGCTCAGCGCCAGGTCCGTCATCTGGGAGATGGCGACGACGATCCCGGAGGCGAGGACGCCGCACGCGGCCAGGACCAGCCAGAGCGAGTCCGTGCCGGCGAGGGCGAGCATGCCGTAGCCGACCGCGGCGATCGCGAAGCCCGCGCAGACGACATAGGCGCGGTTGACGCCCTTCTGGACCAGCTGGGTGGCGATCGGGGCCGCCATGCCGATCGGGACGCAGGGCAGCAGCGCCCACAGGGCCGCCTCCATCGCGCTCTTGTCGAGCACCGACTGGAGGTACTGGGTGGTGAAGAACGCCGAGCCCATCATCGCGAACGAGGACACGAGGTTCAGCACCACGGCGGGGGCGAAGCCCCGTCCGCGGAACAGGGTGGGCGAGATCATCGGTGAGGCGGCCGTGCGCTGGCGGTGGACGAAGAGGGCCGCGAAGAGCAGGCCCACGGTGATCGAGACGACGTACCGGACGTGCCAGCCCTCCGACGGGATCTCCTTCAGGCCGTAGATCACCGGGAGCACCGCCGCCATCGACAGCGGGACGCCGAGCAGGTCGAAGCGGCCGGGCGCGGGGTCCTTCGACTCCGGGAGCAGGAAGGGGCCGAGGACCAGGAGCAGGGCCATCGCCGGCAGGTTGACCAGGAAGACCGAGCCCCACCAGAAGTACTGGACGAGGACGCCGCTCAGCACCGAGCCGAGCGCGATGCCGGCCGTCATCACTCCGGACCACATCCCGATCGCCTTCGCCCGCTGGGCCGGGTCGGTGAACATCGTGCGGATCAGCGCCATCGTGGACGGCATGAGGGTGGCGCCGCCGATGCCGAGGACCGCGCGGGCCGCGATCAGGGTCTCGGCGCTGTCGGCGTAGGCCGCCGCCAGCGAGGCGACCCCGAAGGCGGCGGCGCCGATCAGCAGCAGTTTGCGGCGGCCGATGCGGTCGCCCAGTGAGCCCATCGTCATCAGCAGCCCGGCGAGGACGAAGGCGTAGATGTCGAAGATCCACAGCTGCTGTGTGCCGCTCGGCTCCAGGTCCGCGCTGATCGCCGGGATCGCGAAGTAGAGGACCGAGACGTCCATCGAGACCAGCAGCAGCGGAAGCATCAGGACGCCGAGGGCGGTCCATTCACGGCGGCCGGCCCGGGTGGCCGAAGTCGCGGTGTCGCTCGTCGAGTTCGTCATGACAGTGAATGTACGGACGTCTTAAACGCTTGTCTAGAACGTTTGTATAAGTCACGCGTCTAGGACGCGTGTATGGCTCGGCGCTAGGGTGGACCGCATGGGACACCGTGAGGATCTGCTCGAAGGCGCGAAGCGCTGTCTGCTGGACAAGGGCTTCCTGCGCACCACCGCGCGCGACATCGTCAAGGAGTCGGGGACCAACCTCGCGTCGATCGGATACCACTACGGCTCCAAGGACGCGCTGCTGGTGCAGGCCTACGTCTCACTGATCGAGGGCGTGGGGGCGAGCTTCGACCCCGGTGTGGGCGGTGAAGTCACGGAGCCTCCGGGATCGCTGGAGCGCTTCCAGGAGGTGTGGGCGAACGTCATCCGCTCCGTGCCCGGGTCGCGGGCGATCTGGATGCTGAGCCTCGAGCTCATCTTCCAGGGAGACCGGCTCCCAGAGGTGCGCAAGCTGCTGGCCGAGGCGCAGGAGGAGGGCCGGTCGGGTCTCGTGTCCATGTTCAGTGGTGTCCTTGAGGCCGACATCGACAAGGAGACCGTCGACAGCGAAGGCCGCTTCTACCAGACGCTGCTCAACGGCCTCATGGTGCAGTGGCTCTTCGATCCGGACTCGGCGACCGGCGCGGACCAGCTCACCGAGGGGCTTCGCCGCGTGCTGAAAGCAGCCGGCAGCCAGGTCTCCTAGAGCCGCGCCCCCTTCAGCGCCATATGGAGCAGCAGCCGGTCCTCGCCGTCGTCCAGGTCCAGGCCGGTGAGCTGTTCGACGCGGGAGAGGCGGTAGTAGAGGGTCTGGCGGTGGATGCCCAGCTCCGCCGCCGTGCGGCCCGCCTGGCCCGCGCAGTCCAGGAACACCTCCGCCGTACGGGCCAGTTCGCGGTGGCTGGGGGAGAGCAGGACCCGCACGGCGGGGTCGTGGGCCGCCTCGGGCGGGAGGGACGTCAGCAGGCGGTACGGCCCGATCGCCGACCACTGCGCGACCGAGCCGAGCCGGGGTTCCGCCAGAGCCGCGCGGGCCGACGCCGACGCCTCCTGCCAGGCCGTGCCCAGCTCGGCCAGGCCATGCCGGGCGCCGGCCACCCCGGCCGCCGTCCGTCCGCCGCCCCGGGGCCCCTCGGCCTCCCGCAGCAGCCGCGTGGCCGCCGTGAGCGCCGGGGCCGGCACGTCCGCCGAGCGCAGCCGCAACAGCAGGGCCAGGCTCTGGCCGTTGGTGCCCCACGGCACCGTGCACAGCGCGGTCGCGGCCGGGATCGTACGCACCGAGGGGGCGTCGTCCGGATCGGCCGAGGGCCAGGGGGCGACACAGACCACCGTGTGCAGGCCCTCCCCGCGCGCGCCCAGCGCCGTCCGCAGTTCGGCCACCGCCGCCTCCTGGTGCCAGCCGGGCTCGGCGGTCAGCACCGCGCGCAGCTCGCGGGTCAGATCCGCGCCCGCCTGCGCCTCGTCGGCGAGCAGCGCGCCGATGCGGGCGGCGACCTGCATCGCGGCGGACAGTTGGGCCTCGGAGGGGCCCGGCTCGTCCACGAGCAGCCACACATAGCCGAGCACGACACCCCGATGGCGTACCGGCAGACAGATCCGTCCGGTGTAGACACCCGCCTCGGGCGTCGGCGGAATGCGCACGGGGCCGGTGGCGCGGGCGATCCCGAAGCCCTCGAACCAGGTGCGCACCGCCGCCGTGGAGCGGCGCGTGAGGATCGAGCGGGTGCGGACCGGGTCGAGGGTCGCCTCGTCGAACTCGCCGTCGCCGCTGTCGTAGGCGGCGAAGGCGATCAGCTCGAAGTCCCGGTTCTCCAGGGTCGCGGGGGCGCCGAGCAGCGCCGAGATCTCGTCGACGAGTTCCTGGTAGTCGCCCCGGCCTGGCTTGAAAACGTCCGCCA
The DNA here is from genome assembly GCF_042889625.1 of Streptomyces sp. NPDC002573. NCBI lineage: Bacteria > Bacillati > Actinomycetota > Actinomycetes > Kitasatosporales > Streptomycetaceae > Streptomyces > Streptomyces sp. NPDC002573. The sequence continues at coordinate 31,035 of NZ_JBIARC010000016.1, forward strand.
CACGGGCATTCTCCCGCATTTTCCCACCCTGCTCATACAGATGTCTGAGATCCAGGGCACGGATGCGTGACAGCTGTCGATGGCCGACGATCTGAGCAATCCATAGGTTTCACGGTGGTTCTCCGTGCCGTACCCGAATGGTCGGGATTCGGCCTCCTGTTGCCCTTCTGGAGGTGCCCTGTGCTGGGTCCCGTGATTCTCGCCGCGTCGCGCAGCGACCGGATGCGCCGGCTGATCTCGGCCGCCCCGGTGACGAAGCCCGTCGTCGACCGCTTCATCCCCGGCGAGACCGTCGACGAGATCGTCCCGATCATCGAGGACCTCGCCGCCAAGGGCCTCGAGGTCACCATGGACGTCGTCGGCGAGGACATCACGACCCCCGAGCAGGCTGCGGCCGCACGCGACGCCTATCTGGCGCTGATCGGCCACCTCGAGGAGCTGGGGCTCGGCACCAAGGCCGAGATGTCCGTCAAGCTCTCGATGTTCGGCCAAGCGCTGGAGGGCGGCCACGAGCTGGCCCTCGCCAATGTGCGCCCGGTCGTCGAGGCCGCCGCCGCGATCGGCACCACGGTCACCCTGGACGCCGAGGACCACACCACCCTCGACTCGATGTTCGCCATCCACGAGGAGCTGCGGAAGGACTTCCCGGGCACCGGCTGCGTGATCCAGGCCTATCTCTTCCGCACCGAGGCCGACGCTCGCCGGCTCGCCGCGAGCGGCAGCCGGGTGCGTATCGTGAAGGGGGCGTACAAGGAGCCCGCGTCGGTCGCGTACCAGAACAAGCACGAGATCGACAAGGCGTACGTCCGCATCCTGAAGACCCTCATGGAGGGCGAGGGATACCCGATGATCGGCTCGCACGACCCGAGGATCATCGCCATCGCGCAGGACATCGCCCGGCGCGCCGGGCGCAAGCTCGACGAGTACGAGTTCCAGATGCTGTACGGCATCCGCAGCGAGGAGCATGTCCGGCTGGCCGCCGAGGGCCACCGTATGCGCGTCTACACGGCCTACGGCACCGACTGGTACGGCTACTTCATGCGCCGTCTGGCGGAGAAGCCGGCGAACCTCCGCTTCTTCGCCCGCTCGATCCTCACCAAGAGCTGACCCCCACCCGCTCGCAAAAGGAGTTACGGAACCCATGGACGCTGTGACCCAGGTCCCCACCCCCGTCAACGAGCCGGTGCACGGCTACGCCCCCGGTTCGCCCGAGCGCGCCCGGCTGGAGGCCAAGCTCAAGGAGCTGGCCGACAACCCGATCGACCTGCCGTGCACCATCGGCGGCGAGAAGCGCATGGGCGGCGGCGAGCCGTTCCAGGTCGTGCAGCCGCACAACCACCAGGCGGTCCTCGGCACCCTGCACCACGCCACCCAGCAGGACGCGCAGGACGCCATCGACGCGGCCCTCGCCGCCGCCCCCGCCTGGCGCGCGCTGTCCTTCGACGACCGCGCCGCGATCATCCTGCGTGCCGCCGAGCTGCTGGCCGGCCCCTGGCGCGAGACCATCGCGGCCTCCACCATGCTCGGCCAGTCGAAGACGGCCCAGCAGGCGGAGATCGACAGCCCCTGCGAGCTGGTCGACTTCTGGCGCTTCAACGTCCACTACGCCCGCCAGATCCTGGCCGAGCAGCCCCCGGCCAACTCCCCGGGTGTCTGGAACCGCCTCGACCACCGCCCGCTGGAGGGCTTCGTCTACGCGATCACGCCGTTCAACTTCTCGGCGATCGCGGCCAACCTGCCCACCGCCCCCGCCCTCATGGGCAACGTGGTGGTCTGGAAGCCGTCCCCGACCCAGACGCACGCCGCCGTGCTGCTGATGCAGCTGCTGGAGGAGGCGGGTCTGCCCAAGGGCGTCATCAACCTCGTCACCGGCGACGGCATCGAGGTCTCCAAGGTCGCCCTGGAGCACCGCGACCTCGCGGGCATCCACTTCACCGGTTCGACCAAGACCTTCCAGTACCTGTGGAAGACGGTCGGCACCAACATCGAGAAGTACCGCTCCTACCCGCGTCTGGTCGGCGAGACCGGCGGCAAGGACTTCGTGGTCGCGCACCCGAGCGCCGACCGCGCGGTCCTCAAGACGGCGCTCACCCGCGGTGCCTTCGAGTACCAGGGCCAGAAATGCTCGGCGACCTCGCGCGCGTACCTCCCGGCCTCCATCTGGAACTCCGGCTTCAAGGAGGAGTTCGCGGCCGAGGTCGACTACCTGACCATGGGTGACGTCACCGACCTGTCGAACTTCATCGGCGCCGTGATCGACGAGCGTGCCTTCGCGAAGAACAAGGCCGCCATCGACCGCGCCAAGGAGGACCCGACCTGCACGATCGTCGCGGGCGGCTCCTACGACGACTCGGTCGGCTACTTCGTCCGCCCGACCGTCATCGAGTGCACCGACCCGGAGAACGAGGTCTTCACGACCGAGTACTTCGGCCCGATCCTCGCGGTGCACGTCTACGAGGACGAGAAGTACGACGAGATGCTGACCCAGATGGAGTCGGTCTCCGACTACGCCCTCACGGGCTCGGTCATCGCCAACGACCGCGCCGCGGCGGCGTACACCTCCGAGCGGCTGCGCTACGCGGCCGGCAACTTCTACATCAACGACAAGTCGACCGGCGCCGTGGTCGGCCAGCAGCCCTTCGGCGGCGGTCGCTCCTCCGGCACCAACGACAAGGCGGGCGCCCCGCAGAACCTGCTGCGCTGGACGCTGACCCGCGCCATCAAGGAGGCGCTGGTGGCTCCGACCGACTACGCCTACCCGCACATGGGCTGACGCCCCCTGAACACCGCCCCCCGCCCCGGGTCCTGGACATCCGAGGCGGGGGGCGGTCGTCATGCGCGGCCCTCGCAGCTCGTACGGCCCTCGTACCAGCGGCAGGCGAGCGCCGCGAAGCCGCCGTCCGCGCGGACGGGCACCTGGAGCGTGTCACCGCCGCGCACCGTGTGCGCCGTGCGCACCAGACCGGCCGGACCGTCCGTCAGGGTCTCCACCAGCCAGCGGCCCGCGTCCAGCCGTATCGGCACGTCCGCCGTGCGCGCCGCGCCCGCGAAGGTGCCGCCGATGAACCAGCGGTGGTCGGGGGAGCGCCGCGCGAGCACGGCCGAACGGCCCGGGTCCCCGGTCAGCAGCCGGGTCTCCTCCCAGCGCGCCGGGAGCTGCTCCAGGAAGCGGCGTGCCTCGGGCCGGGCGTCGTAGGACTCCGGGGTCCCGGACAGGTTCTGGACGCCCGACTCGTACAGGACCGTGAGCCCCAGCTCGCCCGCGTCCGAGCCGGCGTCCGGCCGCTCGGCGCGCTGGAAGGCGCCCGGGGTGAAGTCCATGGAGCCGATGACGTTCCGGGTGAACGGCAGGGAGGCCAGCTGCTCGGCGGTGTTGGTGCGCTTCTCCTCGCCGCCGACGCCCTCCATCGACATGACCTGCGGCCAGGTGCGCTGGATGCCCTTCGGGATCGTCGAGCCGTGGAAGTTCACCATGAGGTGGTGGCGGGCCGTCGACCGCAGGACGTCGTCGTACCAGCGCATCCGCTCCTGCGACTCGGAGTTCATGAAGTCGATCTTCACTCCCCTGACGTCCCAGCGCTCCAGCGTGCCGAGCCACTTCTCCCGCTCGGCCGGGTCGGTGAGCAGGGTGTAGTGCAGCCACACATGGATGCCGACGCCCTTCGCCGCGGCGTACCGCACCAGTTCGGGCATCCAGCTGTCCGTCCGCCAGTCGGGGTCGACGACGTCCCAGGCGTCGGGCTCGAAGTACCAGCCGGCGTCCACGACCTCGTACGGCCAGCCCCGTTCGGCCGCGCAGTCCACGTACTTCTCCTGCGCGGTGAGACTCCGTCCGGCCGCCTTGCCCCCGGCCAGCCAGGTCCACAGCGCCGGGCCCGGGCTGATCCAGGAGGTGTCATGGACGCGGGAGGCGGGGGCGAGGTCGTCCACGAGGGTCGACTCGGTGACGGTCGCCAGATCGCCGGTGACGACCGCCCGCCAGGGGGTGGTCAGGGCTCCCGCGGTGTGCACCGGGGCGTCGTCGGCGAGGCTCACCCCGTAGGTCGCCGAGCCCGCCGTGTGCGTCAGATGCGCGCCCGCGTAGGTGCCGGTGACATCGGACTCCGCGATCAGCGCCCAGCCGCCGTCCGTGTAAAAGAGGGACTGCATCATGTACGCGCCCGACGGCACCGCCGCGGCCGACTCGTAGCGGCGGAAGGGCAGCTCGTTGTCGGAGCGATAGGCGCCCAGGAGGGCGCTCGCGTCCGCCGGGAGCGTGAAGGCGGAGGTCTCGCGCAGGACGTCACCCTGGCTGCGCGGCAGCACATAGCGGTACGCGACGCCGTCCGGGGCGACGCGGGCGACCAGGTCGAGGCGGGCGCCCGTCGCTGTACGGAAGCGGAAGCGGGCCTCGGTCATCCGCACGACACGCACCCGGGACTTGCCCGTGGTGCTCGTGTACCGCTCCCGGACCGGCCGCTCGCTCCGGCCGATCAGGCTGAGTCCCTTCGACAGATCGGCCCGTTCGGTGACCAGGCCGACCGGTGAGGGCTCCAGGACCGTGCGGCCGCCGCGTCGTACGGCGAGCGTGGGGTGGCCGTCGGCGGGATCGAGCGCGACGACGGCGGTCGGGGCGTCGCCCGGGCCTCTCACCTCCCAGGTCGGGACCGGTGCCGGGGTGCCCGCCCGGGCCGGCAGCACCGACGCGGTGGTGACGAGCAGTGCGGAGCAGAGGGTCAGGGTGATGGTGCGGAGCCGTGGTCGGGCGGTCATAGGAAACCTCTCCCTGTCGCAGTCATCCGATGACTGTGAGAGTGCTGGCGCTATATGTGCATGTCAAGGCGCCGAACGGCGTCATACATCGGATTAGCAGTCAGACACGTGAGGTTCGGTCACGTAGGAGAACTCCCCGGAAGGTCATACTGGTCCGGTGGCCATCAGTCTGCGCACCGTGCACACCGCCGACCTCGACCCCGCCGAACTGCGCGCCGCCCGGACCCTGTTGGACGAGGCGTTCGGCGGTGACTACGACGACGAGGAGTGGGAGCACGGGCTCGGCGGGCTGCACGTCCTGGTGAGCGACGACCGGGGGCTCGCCGCCCATGGGTCCGTCATCATGCGGCGCGCCCGCTATCGCAAGCACTGGCTGCGCGTCGGGTACGTCGAGGGCGTGGGGGTGCGTCCGGACGTCAAGCGCCAGGGGTTCGGCGGACGGGTCATGGCCGAGATCGAGCGGATCATCGAGGGCGCCTACGACTTCGGCGCGCTCTCCGCGAGCGACCAGGGCGCCGCGCTGTACCACGCCCGGGGGTGGCAGTTGTGGTCCGGCCGGCTGGGCGCCCTCGGTCCCCGCGGTGTGGTCCGGCTGCGCGACGAGGAGGACTGCACCTTTGTGCGTCCGGCGGCCGCGGGCCCGCTCGACCCCAAGCACAAGCTGGTCTTCGACTGGCGGGACGGTGACGTGCTCTGACGGCCCGCGGTGCCATGAGGGCAGGTCACGGCCGGGTGAGCCGGTCCGCCGTCTCAGATAGTAGGAAGTCCGAGTAATTGTGGAGACAGACGCCCGGTCCTCGCTTAGCTTTGTAGGAGCCGAACGTCTCGCTCGATCAAGCGAATGGCGGTCGTGAGCCGGGCCCGATGCAGGTCACCCCTGCGGCACCGCTCCCCGCCCTCCGGCGTCTCGTATCCCCTTTCCGCGCTCCCGGATTTCGAAGGAGTCGATTTCCCATGGCCGAGACGACCGCCCGCCGCCGAGTCCGTCACGTTTCCCGTACGAGTGAGTCCGACCGCAAGAACGCCGCCGCCGCGCTCCAGCGCGCCCTCGACCGCCGGGACAACGGCGGCGCGACGGGCCACTGAGCCGCCGTAGAGCGGCACGTTCCGAGCCGGGAGCCGCGCCCGTGGGGTGCGGCGCGGTCGCACGCACCGCGCCGCACCCCGAACCGAGCCGTACGGGTGGACCGGGGAGGACACGGCGACGCGACCATGTCCGTATCGCGGACAGCCCGTGTCATCCCATGGGACAAGGAGTACGGTGCCGTCATGTCTCGCAGCATCAATCTCGCAGTGATTCCCGGTGACGGCATCGGCCAGGAGGTCGTGGCCCAGGGGCTGAAGATCCTCTCCGCCGTCCTCCCGCAGGATGTGAAGCTGGAGACCAAGGAGTACGACTTCGGCGCCCGGCGCTACCACGCCACCGGCGAGACCCTCACCGACGCCGACCTGGAGCAGCTCAAGCAGCACGACGCGATCCTGCTCGGCGCGATCGGCGACCCGTCGGTCCCGTCCGGCGTCCTGGAGCGCGGCTTCCTGCTCAAGCTCCGCTTCGCCTTCGACCACCACGTCAACCTGCGGCCCTCCAAGCTGCTCCCGGGCGTCGAGACCCCGCTCGCGGGCCAGCCCGAGATCGACTTCGTCGTGGTCCGCGAGGGCACCGAGGGCCCGTACACGGGCAACGGCGGCACCATCCGCACCGGCACCCCGCACGCGGTCGCCACCGAGGTCTCCCTGAACACCGCGTTCGGCATCGAGCGCGTCGTGCGCGACGCGTACGCCCGCGCACAGGCCCGCCCCCGCAAGAAGCTGGCCCTCGTCCACAAGAACAACGTGCTCGTGCACGCCGGTCACCTGTGGACGGACATCTTCAACAAGGTGGGTGAGGAGTTCCCCGAGGTCACCACCGAGTACATGCACGTCGACGCGGCGACGATCTACCTGGTCACCCAGCCCGAGCGCTTCGACGTGATCGTCACCGACAACCTCTTCGGCGACATCATCACCGACCTCGCCGCCGCCATCTCCGGCGGTATCGGGGTCGCCGCCTCCGGCAACATCAACCCGTCCGGCGCGTTCCCGTCGATGTTCGAGCCCGTGCACGGCTCGGCACCCGACATCGCGGGCCAGGGCAAGGCCGACCCGTCGGCCACCGTCCTGTCGGTCGCCCTCCTGCTGCGCCACCTCGGCTACGAGACCGAGGCCGCCCGTATCGAGGACGCCGTCTCCGCCGACCTCGCCGAGCGCGTGGGCAAGCCCGCCCGCACCACCGACGAGATCGGCGACGCGCTCGCCGTACGAGTAGCCGGCTGACCCGCCCGCCGCTCACATCCTGAGAAAGGCCGCCGGGTCGCGACGCGCCCGGCGGCTTTGCCATGCCGTCGCCGGGTGTCACCATCGACCCACTCCGGGCCACTTCCGGGGCCGCATTCACCCCGTTCCACCCGCGGCTTCAGCTCCGCTCCAGCAGGGGGGACTCCCTTTGGGCCCCCGCTTGCGATAATCGGACGAGGAGCCGCGGTATGAGGGAATGCTCGGACGTCCTCACACCTGCCGCTGGAGGCACGGGCGTGAGCGCGGCCCGTCAACACAACCGGTGAAGGACAACCACACATGACGACGCCCACGATCGAGTTGAAGCCCTCCGCCAACCCGCTCTCCGACGCGGAGCGGGAGGCCATCCTGACCAGCCCCGGGTTCGGCCGCCACTTCACCGATCACATGGTGACCATCCGGTGGACCGAGGGCCGTGGCTGGCACGACGGCCAGCTCGTCCCGTACGCCCCGATCTCTCTCGACCCCGCCACCAACGTTCTGCACTACGCGCAGGAGATCTTCGAGGGCCTCAAGGCGTACCGCCGGCCCGACGGCTCGGTGGCCACCTTCCGCCCCGAGATGAACGCCCAGCGCTTCCAGCGCTCGGCCCGGCGCCTGGCCATGCCCGAGCTGCCGGTCGAGACCTTCATCGAGGCCTGTGACGTGCTTGTCCAGCAGGACAAGGCGTGGGTGCCCGCGCACGGCGGCGAGGAGTCCCTCTACCTGCGCCCGTTCATGATCGCCACCGAGGTCGGTCTGGGCGTCAAGCCCGCCAACGAGTACCTGTTCCTCGTCATCGCCTCCCCGGCCGGCGCCTACTTCGCGGGCGGCGTCAAGCCGGTCTCCATCTGGGTCTCGGAGGACCGGGTCCGTGCCGTCCCCGGTGGCATGGGCGACGCCAAGACCGGCGGCAACTACGCGGCCTCCCTGCTCGCGCAGGCCGAGGCGGCGGCCAAGGGCTGCGACCAGGTCTGCTACCTCGACGCCGTGGACCACAAGTGGGTCGAGGAGCTGGGTGGCATGAACCTGTACTTCGTGTACGGCAACAAGATCGTCACCCCGACGCTGACCGGCTCGATCCTGGAGGGCGTCACCCGTGACTCCCTGCTGACCGTCGCCCGCGACCTCGGCTATGAGGCGGAGGAGCGCCGCGTCTCCATCGACGAGTGGCAGGCCGACTCCGAGAACGGCACCCTGACCGAGGTCTTCGCCTGCGGCACCGCGGCGGTCATCACCCCCGTCGGCACGGTCAAGCGCGCGGGCGCCGAGTGGAAGCAGTCGGGCGGCGAGCCGGGCGAGGTCACCGTGAAGCTCCGCGAGGCCCTGCTGGACCTCCAGCGCGGCACCCGCGAGGACACCCACGGCTGGATGCACCCCCTCGGCTAGACCTCAGGCACCATCAGGGCCGCCCCGGACCCCGCGTCCGAGGCGGCCCTTTCCTGTGCCCGCCGAGAGGTTGGAGCGGCGCTCGATGTGACATGACCGTTGTCCCCTGGTACATGGTTCCCATCCTCGGATCCGGCGTTTAGAGTGCTGCTCTAAAGTTCGGATGCAAGGAGGTGCCGCCTCGTGAGACTCACCCCCACGGAACGCGACCGGTTGCTGCTCTTCGGGGCCGCCGAACTGGCACGCGCCCGCCGGGCCCGGGGACTGAGGCTGAACGTGCCGGAGGCGACCGCGCTGATCGCGGACACCGTCTGCGAGGCCGCCCGCGACGGCCGGCGGCTCGCCGAGGCCATCGAGGCGGCCCGGTCCGTGCTCGGCCCGGACGACGTGCTGCCGGGCGTCGCGGACGTCGTCACCGAGGTGCATGTCGAGGCCGTCTTCGACGACGGGTCACGCCTCGCCGTGGTCTCCGACCCGATCGGCGGCGGGCTGGGCGACAAGGCCCCGGGCGCCCTGCTGCCGGGCCCGGAGCACGCCGAGCCGAAGGCGGTCGTCCGGCTCGCGGTCACCAACACCGCGACCGTGCCCGTCTCCGTCACCTCCCACTTCCACTTCTTCGAGGCCAACCCCCGGCTCGACTTCGACCGCGAGAGGTCCTACGGCATGCGGCTCGCCGTGCCCGCCGGGTCGTCGGTGCGGTTCGGGCCCGGTGAGCACGCCGAGGTCGGACTCGTGCCGATCGGCGGCGAACGGATCGCGATCGGTTTCGCGGGGCTCGTCGACGGGCCGCTGGACGCGCCTGGGGCGAAGGAGGAGGCCCTGCGCCGGGCCGCCGCCTGCGGATATCTGGGAGCTTCGGGGGCCGGGCGCGAAGGAGGCGCACGATGAATCCGTACGAGTACGCCGCCACCCACGGCCCCCGCGCGGGCGACCGCGTCCGCCTCGGCGACTCGGGCCTGGTGATCCGCGTCGAGTCCGACGCGCAGCAGTACGGCGACGAGTTCCTCGCGGGCTTCGGCAAGACCGCCCGCGACGGTCTGCACCTCAAGGCCGCGGCCGTGCGCGAGACCTGCGACGTCGTCATCAGCAACGTGGTCGTCATCGACGCGGCCCTCGGCATCCGCAAGGTGTCGATCGGCATCCGCGAGGGACGGATCTGCGCGATCGGGCGCGCCGGCAATCCCGACACGCTCGACGGCGTCGACGTCGTGGTCGGCACGGGGACCTCCATCGTCTCCGGTGAGGGCCTGATCGCCACCGCCGGGGCCGTCGACACCCATGTCCATCTGCTGTCGCCGCGCATCATGGAGGCCTCGCTGGCCTCCGGTGTCACCACGATCATCGGGCAGGAGTTCGGCCCGGTGTGGGGCGTCGGCGTCAACTCGCCCTGGGCGCTGCGCCACGCGTTCAACGCGTTCGACTCCTGGCCCGTCAACATCGGCTTCCTGGGCCGCGGTTCGTCGTCCGACCCCGCGCCCCTGATCGAGGCGCTGGCCGAGGGCGGCGCCTCCGGCTTCAAGGTGCACGAGGACATGGGCGCCCACACCCGCGCCCTCGACACCGCCCTGCGCGTCGCCGAGGAACACGACGTCCAGGTCGCCCTGCACAGCGACGGTCTGAACGAGTGCCTGTCCGTCGAGGACACCCTGCGGGTCCTCGACGGCCGTACCATCCATGCCTTCCACATCGAGGGCTGCGGCGGCGGGCATGTGCCGAACGTCCTGAAGATGGCGGGCGTGCCGAACGTCATCGGCTCCTCCACCAACCCGACGCTGCCCTTCGGCCGGGACGCCGTCGCCGAGCACTACGGCATGATCGTCTCGGTCCACGACCTGAAGCCGGACCTGCCCGGCGACGCCGCCATGGCCCGCGACCGCATCCGCGCCGGGACCATGGGCGCCGAGGACGTGCTGCACGATCTGGGCGCCATCGGCATCACCTCCTCGGACGCGCAGGGGATGGGGCGCGCGGGGGAGACCGTGCGCCGTACCTTCGCCATGGCCGGGAAGATGAAGGCGGAGCTGGGGCCGCTGGCGGGCGACGGCCCGGACGACGACAACGCCCGCGTCCTGCGCTACATCGCCAAGCTGACCGTCAACCCGGCCATCGCCCACGGACTCGCGCACGAGGTGGGCTCCCTGGAGGTCGGCAAGCTGGCCGACATCGTGCTGTGGCGGCCGGAGTACTTCGGCGCCAAGCCGCAGCTCGTGCTCAAGTCCGGCTTCCCGGCGTACGGTGTGGTCGGCGACCCCAACGCGGCCACCGACACCTGTGAACCCCTCGTGCTCGGCCCGCAGTTCGGCGCGCACGGCGCGACCGCCGCCGACCTCTCCGTCGCCTTCGTCGCCCGGGCGGCCCTGGACCTGGGCTCCGACCGGATGCCCACCCGGCGCCGAAGGGTCGCGGTCCGCGGCACCCGCGGCATCGGCCCCGCCGATCTGCGCCTCAACTCCCGTACCGGAGCGGTCGACGTCGACCAGCGCACCGGCCTGGTCACCCTCGACGGCGCACCGGTCCGCTCCGAACCCGCCGACTCGGTCTCCCTCAACCGCCTGTACTTCCTGTGACCCCCGTGAGGACCCCCGCCATGAGCACCCCCGCCGCCGACGGCTTCCGCATGCCCGCCGAGTGGGCCCCGCACGAGCGCACCTGGATGGCCTGGCCCGGCCCCAACCCGACCTTCGACGACCCCGGTGACCTGGCCGCCGCCCGCGCGGCCTGGGCCTCGGTGGCCCGCGCCGTCCGCCGATTCGAACCGGTCACCGTGGTCTGCGGCCCCGGCCAGGCCGCCGATGCGCGCGCCCTGCTGGGCGAGGGCATCGACACCGTCGAGCGCGATCTCGACGACGCCTGGATGCGCGACATCGGCCCCACCTTCCTCACCGACGGGCGTGAACTTGCCGCCGTGGACTGGACGTTCAACGGCTGGGGCGCCCAGGGCTGGGCCCGCTGGGAGCACGACGCGAAGATCGCCGCGTATGTCGCGGACCTCGCGGACGCGCGGACGTACGCCTCGAAGCTGGTCAACGAGGGCGGCGCGATCCATGTCGACGGCGAGGGGACCGTCCTGCTCACGGAGACCGTGCAGCTCGGCCCCGAACGCAACCCGCACTGGACGAGGGAGCAGGTCGAGGCGGAGATCCACGCCCACCTCGGCACCCGCAAGGCGATCTGGCTGCCGCGCGGTCTGACCGCCGACTACCCCCCGCACGGCTTCGGCACCCTCGGCCATGTCGACATCGTCGCCGCCTTCGCCCGCCCGGGCGTGGTCGTCGCGCACCACCAGCCGGACCCCGCGCACCCCGACCACGAGGTCACGAAGGAGGTCATCGGGATCCTGAGGTCCGCCACCGACGCCCGGGGCCGCGCGCTGGAGGTCGTCGAGGTGCCCGCGCCGACCGTCCTGGAGACCGACGGCCACTGGGCCGACTACTCGTACATCAACCACTACCTGTGCAACGGCGGCGTCGTGCTGTGCGCCTTCGACGACCCCCGCGACGAGACGGCCGCCGGTATCTTCCGCCGGCTGTTCCCGGAGCGGACGGTGACGCTCGTGGACGCCCGGACGATCTTCGCGGGCGGGGGCGGCATCCACTGCATCACCCAGCAGCAGCCGAAGGTCCCGGCGACCGGGACGGTCAGGTAGAACGTACCGGTGGATGTAGTGCCCTGCGCCGTGTGCGGCCACCGTCCGACCGAACCCGCGGAGGCCGGAGAGTGACCCGCAGACGCAATGTCGCCCCGCCGCGTGAGGACGTCCTCGCCGCCGCCATGGGCATGATCGCCGAGCGCGGTCTGGAGCAGCTCACCATGGCGGCGCTCGGCCGGGAGGTCGGGATGAGCAGCGGCCATCTGCTCTACTACTTCCGCTCCAAGGACGAGCTGCTGCTCCAGGCCCTGGAGTGGAGCGAGGGCCGGCTCGGCGCCGAGCGCGCGCGGCTGCTCAGCCGGCGGGCCCCGGCCCGGGAACGGCTGGACGCGTATGTCGACCTGTATGTCCCCGACGGCCACCGCGATCCGCACTGGACCCTGTGGCTGGAGGTCTGGAACCGCTCGCAGAACGCCGACGACGACGCCCGCGACCGGCAGGCCGCCATCGAGGGCGCCTGGCACCGCGACCTGGTGGCGCTGCTCGCCGAGGGCGTGTCGCGGGGCGAGTTCCGGCCGGTCGACCCGGACCGCTTCGCCACCCGGCTGCGCGCCCTCCTCGACGGCTTCTCCATCCACGTGGCGATCGGCCTGCGGGGCACCGGCCGGGAGCAGGTGCTCGGCCATGTACGGGAGTTCCTGGACGAGTCGCTCACGCTCGCGGACGCCTGATCAGCCGTCCTGGTTGTACGTCATCGGGCGCATTGAACCGGGGCGGGTGATGCGTCTGCATCCCCGGGAGTCCTCGGCGCGGGACCGGGGGCGGCGGGTTTCGGGGGGGAACCATGTCCATGGCCGCACGGGTGTCCGCCGGCGTCTCCCTGCCTGCGGCGCTGCTGCTCGCGCTCACCCCGGCAGCCGTCCCGGCGTCCCCCGCGGCGCCGCGCACCTCGTCCGTCGAGCGGATCAGCACGACGGTCGACGGGACACAGCCGAACGGCGCCTCGGCCGACGCCGTGATCAGCGACGACGGGCGGTACGCGGCCGTCCTGTCGCGGGCGGAGAACCTCGGCTGCGCCGAGGCCTTCCCGTGCATGCTGGTGAAGGACCTGGCCACCGGGGCGGTGACCGCCGTGACGGAGGGCGGCGGCTTCTGGTGGGGGCCGCCCTCGATCAGCGGGACGGCAGATCCGTCCGCTACTCGGCCGGCTGCCGCCTGCCCGCCCCCTACCTCTACGACCGCCGGACCGGGCACTCCCAGCGGATCTGGCCGGCCCCCCGCCCTCGGACGCCGAACTGGGCGAGGTGTGGTCGGTCAGCCGGCACGGCACCCACATCGCGTATGTGCTCGGCAACCGGGCGGGTTCCGCCGGTCACGCTGATGTCCGCCTCCGCGATCCTCATCGCGATCGCGCCGACCTACGCCGTCGCCGGGTACGGCGGCGCGCTCGTCCTGCTGGTCGCCCGCCTGTTGCAGGGCCTCTCGGTGGGCGGCGAGTACGCGGCCAGCGCGACCTATCTCACCGAGGCGTCCGACCCCAAGCGGCGCGGCTTCGCCTCCAGCTTCCAGTACGTGTCGATGACCGCGGGCCAGATCGTGGGCCTCGGCCTTCAGATCGTCCTGCAGCGCACGATGTCCGACGACGCGCTGCACAGCTACGGCTGGCGCATCCCGTTCGTGGTGGGCGCCCTCGGCGCGGCGGTGATCTTCTATCTGCGGCGCAGCATGCTGGAGACGGAGGTCTACGAGGCCGACGAGACCGGCGGCGAGGAGCGTGGCACGCTGCGCGCGCTGTGGCGGCACAAGCGTGAGGCGCTCCTGGTGATGGCCCTGACCATGGGCGGCACGGTCGCGTACTACACGTACACCACCTACCTGACCAAGTACCTGTCGAACTCGGCGGGCCTGTCCAAGCAGACCGCGACCCTCGTCTCCTTCACCGCGCTGATCGTGTTCGCCTGCCTCCAGCCGCTCGCCGGCCGGCTCTCCGACCGGATCGGGCGCCGTCCGCTGCTGATCACCTTCGCGGTCGGCTCCACGTTCCTGACCGTGCCGATCATGACCCTGCTGAAGCACGCGGGGAGCTTCTGGCCGGCCCTCGGGCTGTCGCTCCTGGCCCTGGTCGTGGTCACCGGATACACGTCGATCAACGCGTGTGTGAAGGCGGAGCTGTTCCCGACGGGAATCCGCGCCCTCGGCGTCGCCCTCCCGTACGCCCTGGCCAACGCGCTGTTCGGGGGCACGGCGGAGTATGTCGCCCTGTGGTTCAAGAACGCGGGCATCGAGTCCGGTTTCTTCTGGTACGTGGCGGGCTGCGCCGCCGTGTCGCTGGTGGTGTACCTCACCATGCGGGAGACCCGGGATCTGGATCTGGCACGGATGGACGCCACCGAGCCGTCCACGCTGACGACCGCATCCTGAGACGGCGGTGAGCGCGGGGGCGGAATGTGCCAGACTGCCCCCGTGCTTACGTTCGCCATGATTATTGGCAGCAGGCGCGCCGGTCCGCAGTGACCGCCTCGTACGACCAGGTACGGGCGGCCATCGTCGTCCTCGACCCGCGCGCAGACCTCTCGCACCCGCGAGAGGTCTTTCGTTTTCCTGGCCCACCATCAGCCGGGAGCGGAGGTGCGCGGGACCATGGAAGGACGGTGGAGCCGGTCATTCCGGTAGACCGAGATCCCATACAGGAGCCCTGAGACCATGACGGCAACCAGCGAACTCGACGATTCGTTCCACGTCTTCGACACCACGCTGCGCGACGGCGCGCAGCGCGAGGGCATCAACCTCACCGTCGCGGACAAGCTGGCCATCGCACGGCACCTGGACGACTTCGGCGTGGGCTTCATCGAGGGCGGCTGGCCCGGTGCCAACCCGCGGGACACCGAGTTCTTCGCCCGCGCCCAGCAGGAGATCGACTTCCGGCACGCCCAGCTCGTCGCGTTCGGCGCCACCCGCCGGGCGGGCGGCAAGGCGGCCGAGGACCCGCAGGTCAGGGCGCTGCTGGAGTCGGGCGCGCCGGTGATCACCCTGGTCGCGAAGTCCCATGACCGCCATGTCGAGCTGGCCCTGCGCACCACGCTCGACGAGAACCTGGAGATGATCCGGGACACCGTCTCGCATCTGCGGGCCGAGGGCCGCCGGGTCTTCGTCGACTGCGAGCACTTCTTCGACGGCTACCGGGCGAACCCGCAGTACGCCAAGGCGGTGGTCAGCGCGGCGTGGGAGGCGGGCGCGGACGTCGTCATCCTCTGCGACACCAACGGCGGCATGCTGCCCGCGCAGGTCAACGCGGTGGTCTCCACGGTCCTCGCGGACACGGGCGCCCGGCTCGGCATCCACGCCCAGGACGACACGGGGTGCGCCGTCGCGAACACCCTCGCGGCGGTGGACGCGGGCGCCACGCATGTGCAGTGCACGGCGAACGGCTACGGCGAGCGGGTGGGCAACGCCAACCTCTTCCCGGTCGTGGCGGCCCTGGAACTGAAGTACGGCAAGAAGGTGCTGCCCGAGGGCAGGCTCCGCGAGACGACCCGTATCTCGCACGCGATCGCCGAGGTCGTCAATCTGACGCCCTCCACCCATCAGCCGTACGTGGGTGTCTCGGCCTTCGCGCACAAGGCGGGCCTGCACGCGTCCGCGATCAAGGTGGACCCGGACCTGTACCAGCACATCGATCCCGAGCTGGTGGGCAACACCATGCGGATGCTGGTCTCCGACATGGCGGGCCGGGCCTCGGTGGAGCTCAAGGGCAAGGAGCTGGGCGTCGACCTGGGCGGCGACCGGGAGCTGATCGGCCGGGTCGTGGACCGGGTCAAGGAGCGCGAGCTCAGGGGCTACACCTACGAGGCCGCGGACGCGAGCTTCGAACTCCTGCTGCGCGAGGAGGTGGCGGGCAAACCGCTGCGCTACTTCCGCACCGAGTCCTGGCGGGCCATCGTCGAGGACCGCCCCGACGGCACCCACGCCAACGAGGCGACGGTGAAGCTCTGGGCGAAGAGCGAACGCATCGTCGCGACGGCGGAGGGCAACGGCCCGGTCAACGCCCTGGACCGGGCGCTGCGGGTCGCGCTGGAGAAGATCTACCCCGAGCTGGCCGCCCTCGACCTGGTCGACTACAAGGTCCGCATCCTGGAGGGCAAGCACGGCACACAGTCCACGACCCGTGTGCTCATCTCCACCTCCGACGGCCGGGGCGAGTGGTCCACGGTCGGTGTGGCGGAGAACGTGATCGCGGCGTCCTGGCAGGCGCTGGAGGACGCCTACACCTACGGCCTGCTGCGGGCCGGGGTGGAGCCCGCGGAGTAGTGCCCCGGGCCGGCGGGCCTCAGCAGGAGTCCGCGGCGAGCTTCTCGAACTCGCCGCGGCTCATGGCCCGGCCGTCGGCCCAGACCTGGCCGGGGCGCAGCGTCGCGAAGTCCTCGGCCGAGAAGGTCACGACGCCGTTGTAGGAGTCGCCGGTGACGTAGTGGCCGAAGGACAGCGTGTAGGTGTGGTCCGGCAGCAGCCGCCGAGCCCCCCGGTGGCGGGCGTGCCAGCGGGCCGGGGGCGTGAACAGCGGGAACGCGGCGTCTCCGGTGTGCTCGCCGTGTGTGTCCCAGCCGGTGGTGACCAGGCCCCCGGCGTCGGAGCCGGCGCGGCCGTCGAGGGCCGGGCCCCGGTAGGCGTCGTCACCGCACGGCCGGATGAGCGCGTCCGGCGCGCCGTCCGCGCCCGGCCCCACGGCCGCCAGCGGCAGATCGACCGCCGCGCAGCCGCTCAGCAGGGCAGCCGCCCCGATCGTGCCCGCCACCGCCCGGACCGTCCGACGCATGGGCGCCGCCCCCTCCCGTCGAGGGGGCGGCGCCTGCCGTCACCTCTTGCGCTACTGAAGTCGCCACTTCTGGTTCGCGGCACCCGTGCACGACCAGATCTGCGCCCGTGCCCCGTTCGCCGACGAGTTGTCCGTCACGTCGAGGCACTTGTTCGCCGCAAGGTTGACCACATCACCCGTCGAAGAGTTGTACGACCACTGTTGGGCGCCGGTTCCGTTGCAGTCGTACAACTGGACCTTGGCCCCGTCCGCGGTCGAACCACCCGACACATCAAGGCACTTGCCGAGCGCCTGAACGGAACCGTCGCCCTGCACCGTCCACTGCTGGGCACTCGACCCGTTGCAGTCGTAGAGCTGCACCGCGGTGCCGTTGGCGTTCGACGCCCCCGCCACGTCCAGGCACTTGCCCGCGAGACCCACGAACGCCCCCGACCGGTCGCCGCCGCCCGACTGGGTCCCCGACCAGGTGAAGGTCGCCGACGTCTTGCCGGGCAGCGAGTAGGTCGCGTGCTGACCGCCCCAGTCGATGGTCACGGTCCTCGCCGACGACGCGTCGTTGTACGCGATCAGGGCCTTGGAGCCGTCCGGGTTCCGCCAGGCGACGTTCGGCACCGCCGAGTCGGCCGTCGACGCGATGCGCTGCGCCCCCGGCCGTACGAACTTCGTCAGATGGCCCATCGTGTAGTACTCGATCGTGTAGTCGACGGTCCCGCTCGCCCCGTCCCCGTTGTGGACCGTGATCAGGCCGGTGCAGGTGCCGCAGCCGCCGTTGTGCGGGCCCATGTTCTGGTCGACCGCGAGCGACCACTTCGTCACCGACTTCGCCCAGTTCCGGGTGTAGTCGACGATGTTGAGCATGTCCTCGCGCTGCTGGTTGGCGATCCAGGTGCCGCCCGAGTGCTCCGTGCCGAACGCGTCCAGCTGCGGGTACTGGTTGTGGACGCTGGTCTGCTCGGTCACGTCGCCGCCGTACCCGTGCCAGGCGATCCCGCCGAAGTTGGGGTGGGAACGGACCGCCGCGTCGTCCACCGTCTGGGCGGCGTAGTTGTCGTAGGTGTCCCAGTTCCAGTCGTGCGCCAGCACCTTGGCCGCAAGGCCCGCCGCCTGGAGCTTCGGCAGCAGCTCGGACTTGGTGAAGTACGCGAGCCCGGACGCGTTCCAGCTCATCGACGGATAGCCGGAGCAGCACGTCGGCTCGTTCTGGGCGGTGACGTAGGAGACGGGGACGCCCTGGTCCTTGTAGGCCTGGAGGTACTTCACGAAGTACGACGCGTAGGCCCCGTAGTCCTCCGCCTTCAGCCAGCCGCCGTTGAGCTGCCCGCTGTCCTTCATCCAGGCGGGTGCCGTCCACGGGGTGGCCATCACGGTCAGCGAGGGGTTGAGCTGGAGCGCCTGCCGTGTCAGCGGCACCACGTCGGCCAGGTCGTGCGCGATCGAGAACTTCGTCAGGCTCGGGTCCGTCTGCCCGGCCGGCACGTCGTCGTACGTGTAGCCGTAGCGGGCCAGGTCCGAGGCGCCCATCGGGTTGCGCAGGAACGACAGCCCGATCCCGTCGGTCGGCGAGAACAGCTTCCGCATGGTCGCGTCCCGTGTCGCCTGCGACAGCGCCCCGCTGCTGTTCATCAGCCAGGCCGCGGTGTCCGTGAACGACGCGCCGCCGCCGGTGAAGGTCTGGTAGCGGGTGTTCTCGTCGACGGTGATGTTCTCGCCGGCGCCGCCGGTGCCCGGCTGGAACGCGAACGGCGTCTGTGGCTGGAGCCCGCGGACCACATGCCGTCCGCCGCTGTCGTCGGTCGTGGTCAGCCAGGCCGTGACCTGCTCGCCGGCCGCGTGCGCGGGCAGGGTGCCCGCCGCGGTCAGCCCGGCACAGGTCAGCAGCCCGGCGAGGAGCACGCGCGCCGCGCGCAGAGGTCTTCTCATGGAGCGCCGCCCTTCTGGAGTGGGGGATGGGAGGCGTGCGAGGCGTGAGTAAATGACGACGCCGGAGCTGCGTCAAGGGGGTGCGCGTTCAGTTCCCGAAGGAACAACACACCTTCTTCCACAGGGACTTGGGTCCGTACCTGTTCTGACGTGAAGTCTTGACGGTGGCGCGGTGCGCCAGTTAACTCACGCCGTGATCTAAGTCGTAAGCCCACTATGGGGACTACGAGAGCCCAAGGGAAGGTCCATGCGAAGAACCGCCCTGATCGCCTCCGCCGCCCTGCTCACCGGCCTGATCCCGCTCAGCGCCGCCGGCACCGCGTCCGGCGCCGACGACCCCGCCCCCGTCCCGGTGGACCGCTTCGAGGGCGAGGTGCCCTTCGCGAGCCAGCCCGCCGAGGGCATCTTCACCTGGGGCGGCGACGCCGACGACCCGCCCACGCTGCAGCTCACCGACCGCACGGACGCCCCCGAGGGCGCCAAGGTCCTCAGCGGCACTTACGACATCAGCGGCTACGGCGGCTTCACCCATGACTTCGCCGCGGGCCGGCCGGCCCACGACTGGTCCGCCCACCAGGGCATCCGCTTCTGGTGGGACGGCCAGGACAACGGCAGGAAGATCGCCTTCGAGATCAAGGACGGCGGCGCGAACGGCGAGGCCTCCGAGCTGTGGACGACCTCGTTCACCGATGACTTCACCGGCTGGAAGCAGATCCAGATCCCGTTCGACGCCTTCACCTATCGCACGGACTACCAGCCCGTCGGCGGCATCGACCACGTCCTCGGCCTCACCGAGATGTGGGGGTACGCGGTCACGCTCCCGCCCGGCGTCAAGGGCCGCTTCGCCATGGACGACGTCGAGCTGTACGGCAAGGCCGACCAGTCCCGCCGGGCCTCCGTCACCACGGACTCCGCCGTCTACCCGGTCAGGGAGGGCGGCACGGCGCGGGTGAAGGTCACCGTCGCCACCACCGGCTCCGCGCCCCTGGAGGAGCCCGTCACCGTCGCCTACGACACGACAGGCGGCACCGCCGGCTCCGGCACCGACTACACCCCGGTCAGCGGCACCCTCACCTTCCCGGCCGGGACCGCCTCCGGCAGCACACGGACCATCGAGGTGCGCACCCTCAAGGACAAGTCCGCCGAGCCCGCCGAGACCATCCCGCTCAAGCTGGCCGTCACCGGCGCCAAGGCCCCCGCCGAGACCCCGCAGGTGGTCATCGACGCCCATGGACTGCCGTACCTGGACAGCAGGCTGCCGGTGCGCAAGCGGGTCGCGGACCTGCTCTCCCGGATGTCCCTGGAGGAGAAGGCCGGCCAGATGACCCAGGCCGAGCGCGCCGGCCTCACCTCTCAGGGCGACATCGCGTCCTACGACCTGGGTTCGCTGCTGTCCGGCGGCGGCTCGACCCCGACGCCCAACACCCCCGCGGCGTGGGCGCAGATGATCGACTCCTTCCAGCTGCGGGCGCAGGCGACCCGGTTCCAGATCCCCCTGATCTACGGGGTCGACGCCGTCCACGGCCACAACAACCTCGCCGGTGCCACGGTGATGCCGCACAACATCGGCATCGGGGCCACCCGCGATCCCCGACTCGCCGAGAGGACCGGCGCGGTGACGGCCAGTGAGGTGCGGGCCACCGGCATCCCCTGGGACTTCGCGCCCTGTCTGTGCGTCTCGCGCGACGAGCGCTGGGGCCGCTCCTACGAGTCCTTCGGTGAGGACCCGGCGCTGGTGAAGTCCATGGAGACGATCATCCAGGGTCTCCAGGGACGCGCGGACGGCCGGGACCTGAGCCGGAACGACAAGGTCCTCGCCACCGCCAAGCACTTCGTCGGCGACGGCGGCACCGAGTACGGCTCGTCGACCACGGGCTCGTACAAGATCGACCAGGGCGTCACCAAGGTCACCCGGCAGGAGCTGGAGGCCGTCCATCTGGCTCCGTTCCAGACGGCCGTCGACCGCGGCATCGGCTCGGTCATGCCGTCGTACTCCTCGCTCGACATCATCGGCGACGGCCGGGGCCCGGTGAAGATGCACGCCCGCGCCGACATGATCAACGGCGTGCTGAAGGGCCGGATGGGCTTCGACGGGTTCGTCATCAGCGACTGGAACGCCATCGACCAGCTCCCGGGCGACTACGCCTCCCACATCCGCACGTCGGTCGACGCCGGCGTCGACATGATGATGGTGCCGTACACGTACAAGGACTTCCGTACGACGCTGATCGACGACGTGAAGGCGGGCCGCGTCACCGAGAAGCGGATCGACGACGCCGTCTCGCGCATCCTCACGCAGAAGTTCCGGCTGGGGCTCTTCGAGCACCCGTACGCCGACACGAGCGGCGCCGCCGACATCGGCTCCGCCGCGCACCGGGCCGTGGCCCGGCAGGCGGCCGCCGAGTCCCAGGTGCTGCTGAAGAACGCGGGCAGCGTGCTGCCGCTGAACAAGAGCCAGAAGGTCTACGTCGCCGGATCCAACGCCGACGACCTCGGCAACCAGACCGGCGGCTGGACCCTCACCTGGCAGGGCGCCTCCGGCACCCACACCCAGGGCACGACCATCCTTCAGGCGATGCGCAAGGCCGGGGGAGACGTTACCTACTCCAAGGACGCCTCGGCACCGCTGAGCGGCTACGACGTCGGGGTGGTCGTCGTCGGCGAGACCCCCTACGCCGAGGGCGTCGGCGACGTCGGCAACGGCCACAGCCTCCAGCTGTCCGCCGCCGACCAGGCCGCCGTGGACAAGGTGTGCGGCGCCATGAAGTGCGCGGTGCTGATCGTCTCCGGACGTCCGCAGCTGATCGGCGACCGGCTCGGCAAGATCGACGCCCTGGTGGCCTCCTGGCTGCCGGGCACTGAGGGCGACGGCGTGGCGGACGTGCTCTACGGCAGGCGCCCGTTCACCGGACAGCTCCCGGTGACCTGGCCGAAGTCGGAGGCCCAGCTGCCGATCAACGTCGGTGACGCGTCGTACGACCCGCAGTTCCCGTACGGCTGGGGACTGACCACGCTCACCAAGGTCCCGGCAGGGGGTGCGGCGACCCTGAAGGCGCTGTCGATCGCGGCCGCGGCGGCCGAGGGGTCGGGCTCCGCGAGCGCGGGCCGTGAGATCGTCACCAGGGCCCGGCTGCTCGTCCAGCAGAAGGCGGGCTCCGCGCTCACGGCGGCGATCGCGGGACCGTTCGCGGACGCGGACCATCTGCTGCTGACGGGCAGGTACGCGGCGGCGGTGGCCGAGCTGACGGAGGCCTACCGGGCGGTGGCCTGACAGCTGCCGGACAGGGGGCGGTGCCCACCGGGCACCGCCCCCTTCCGCACCCCCTTCAGGCCGCCCCGTTCCGATCGCCTTCGGGTAGCGTCGAGGTATGAAGGCCGTACTGGTCAGAGGATTCGCCGTACCGCTGGTCGCGCTGCTCATGGCGGCCCTGACGGTGCTGTACGCGGGCGCTCCGCGCGCCCAGGCCGCGACGGACGTCTCGGCCGTCGCCGCGGCGCTGCGCAAGAGCCCCGTCTACGTCGATCCGGCGGCCTCCGGGCAACTGCCCGCCCCGGACGCGAAAGCCCTGGCGAAGAAGATCGAGGACGCCGGCAAACCGGTCTTCGTGGCCGTCTTGCCCGCCGGCTACCCCACCCAGAACCTGTTCTCCGACCTCCGCACGGCCACCGGCATCACCGGTGTGTACGCGATCCGCCTCGGCGACCGCTTCGACGCCCGGGCCGACTCCTCGGTGCTGCCCCGCGCGGCCGTGCGGAACCTGGTCACCAGCGTGCAGGGCGAGTCCGCCAGGACCCAGCTCAACGACTTCACCGACCGTGCGCTCGGCAGCGTCCGGGGCCACGCCCCGTCGACCTGGGGCGGCACGGGCGGCAACGGCGGGGTCTCCTCCACCGCGCTGATCGCGGTCGCCGCGGTGCTGGTGGTCGGCGGCGCGGGCGCCTACGCGCTCGTCCGGCGCGGGCGGCGCCGGCGGGAGGAGGAGCAGCAGGCCGCGCTGCAGAAGCTGCGGGTCGTGGTCGACGAGGACATCACCGCCTTCGGCGAGGAACTGGACCGCCTCGACTTCCACCCCGGGGAGGCGGGCGCGGACGACGCGATGCGCGCGGACTACGAACGGGCCCTGAACGCCTACGACCAGGCGAAGTCGGCCATGGCCGCGGCGCAGCGCCCGGAGGACGTGAAGGCCGTCACCCAGGCCCTGGAGGACGGGCGCTTCTCGCTGGCGGTGCTCGCCGCCCGCCGGGAGGGCCGCCCCCTGCCCGAGCGCCGGCCGCCGTGCTTCTTCGACCCGCGCCACGGACCGTCCGTCGCCGACGCGGTCTGGACGCCCGCCGGCGGCGCCCCGCGCGAGGTGCCCGTCTGCGCGGCGGACCGGGCCCGGCTGGCCGACGGCCTCGACCCCGCGGTCCGCGAGGTCGACACGGACTACGGCCGCCGCCCCTACTGGGACGCGGGCCCGGCCTACGGCCCCTGGGCGGGCGGCTACTTCGGCGGTGGCATCCTGCCCGGCCTGCTGGTCGGCACCCTGCTCGGCAGCATGATGTCCACCCCCTCGTACGCGGCGGACTACGGCGCGGGCTACGGCGACTTCGGCGGCTACGACGGCGGCGACACGTCCGGCGCGGACTTCGACCCCGGGGACTTCGGCGGCGGCTTCGGCGACGGCGGGGGAGGGGACTTCGGCGGGGGCGGCGGAGGGGACTTCGGCGGAGGGTTCTGACGCCGGCCGACGCCCCTTGCGTCAGACGTCCTCGGGGGGCGTGCCGGTGGTCGCGAGCCGCTCCATCAACGCGGCCGCCAGCGCCAGCACCCCGCGTTCCGTCTCCCCGAGCGAGGCGAGCCCGGCGGCCAGCCAGGCGTCCCGCTCGGCCATGTCCCGCGCCAGCGTCCGGCGCCCGTCCTCGGTGAGCCGCAGCACGGACTGACGCCGGTCCACGGGGTCCGGCTCCCGCGCGATCAGCCCCTCCGCCTCCAGCTCGGCGAAGACCCGGGTGAGCGACTGCGGCCGCTGCCGCTCGGCCGCCGCGATCTCGCCCGGCGTCGCGGGGCCGTGCCGGTGCAGATGACCGAGCACCCCCAGCTGATTGGGGCTCAGGCTTCCTTCACCGCGCTCCTGCCGCAGCCGACGGCCGAGCCGGACCACACCGCGCCGGAGCGCGGCGGCCTCAGAGAGATGCTCCATGCCTCTATCGTAAGCAATGCGTACTGTTAGTCGCTGCTCGACTCCTTAATATTGGGAGCATGCCAGCGAACATCATACGCAACGCGTACGAAGCCGGGCTGACGATGACCGCCGTGCGGCTCTGCTGGGCCGCCGCCCTGTGGCTGGAGGGAGCCGCCGGGCTGCACACGGACGTCGTCGTCCTCGCGGTCGCGCTGACCCTCACCCCTCGCCTCCGCCCAGCGCACCGCGGACACGCGCCGCCGCCTCACGGCACTCGTGGTGCTGCCGGTGGCGGCGGGAGCGGCACAACTGCTCGGCCGGCTGCTTGCGCAGCACTACGCCGTGGGCGCCGCCGTCTACACGGCGGCGATCTGGTCGGCCATCTGGCGCCGCCGCTACGGCCCGGCGGCGGCCAAGGCGGGCACGCTCATCACCCTGCCGCTCGTGGCGCTGCTGGTGGTGCCCGGCCCCGCGCTGCCACCGCGGGCTCAGGGCGGGCTGGTGAACTGGGCCTGGTCGGCGCTGATCGCCGTGTCGGCGTGCGGCTGTGTCTGGCTGGTGCAGGAACTGGGCGACCGTTACGGCCCCTGGCGCCCGGATCCGGAACCTGCGGTGCCGCGCAGAGTCTCCCGGCTTCGCCCCCGCCCCAGCACCCGTATGGCCGTGCAGATGGCGGCCGCCGTGGCCGTCGCCTTCCTCCTCGGCCGGCTCCTCTTCGACCACCACTGGCCCTGGGCGGTGCTCACCGCCTACCTGACCGCGAACGGCAACCGGGGCCGGACGGACGTCCTGCGCAAAGGGCTGGAGCGGTTCGCCGGCGCGCTGGCGGGCACGCTGCTCGCCACCGGCGTGGCCGCGGCCGGGATCTCCGGCCGCACCGCGGTGGCCGTGATGTTCGCCGTGCTGGCGGTGGCCCTGTGGCTGCGCCCGCTCAGCGACGCGTACTGGGCGGCCGGCATGACCACGACGCTGTCCCTGCTGCTCGGCTACTTCGGCGAGAACGCCCAGGACCTGCTGCCGACCCGCCTGGCGGCCATCGCAGGCGGCGCGGTCCTGTCGGTGGCGGCGGCCTGGTGGCTGCTGCCGGGGCGGGGGCGGCCCACGGCGCGTTCCGGCAGGCCGTGGCGCCGTTCCGAGGGCCTTCCGGCGGCCGTCACCGGGGACACCGGCCGCTGACGCCGAGAGCCCGCTCTCCATAGGGAATCGGAGGGCGGGCTCTCTCGGACGGGCCGCGTGGCGCGGTGTCCCCGCGGTGTTCGCGGTGGGAAGGGTCAGGCCTGCTTGATCGCCGAGATGTCGAAGACCAGCTTGATCTTGTCGGAGACCAGCACACCGCCCGTCTCCAGGGCCGCGTTCCAGGTCAGGCCCCACTCCGAGCGCAGGAGCTCCGTCTTGCCCTCGAAACCGACGCGCTCGTTGCCGAACGGGTCCTTGGCCGCGCCGTTGAACTCCAGGTCGATGGTGATCGGCTTGGTGGTGCCGAGGATCGTGAGGTCGCCGGTGATCCGGTAGTCGTCGCCGCCCAGTGCCTGCGCCCCGGTGGAGCGGAACGTCATCATCGGGTGCTCGTCGGTCTTGAAGAAGTCGGCGCTCTTGAGGTGGCCGTCGCGGTCGGCCGAACCCGTGTCGATGCTGTCCATCTTCACGTCGATCGTCGCGCGGGACCTGGCGGGGTCCGAGCCGTCGAGGTGCAGCGTGCCCTCGAAGTCCTGGAAGCCGCCCTTGACGTTCGTCACCATGGCGTGGCGGGCCACGAAACCGATCGTGGTGTGAGCGGGGTCCACGACGTAGTCGCCGGTCAGCGCGGCGAGGTCGGGGTTCACCGCGGCGTCGGCGGTGGCGGGGGTGTTCTTGCGGCCGAAGATGCCCATGATCTTGCTCCTCTGGGGGACGGTTCCCGGCTTCCGGGCGGAAGGCCGGGGCTCAGAAACGGTTGAATGTTCAACGAGTGTGGATGGAGACGACGGTAACTCCATTCCGTTCAACTTTCAACCTTGCGGAGAGCGGGTACGGTGGGGCACCGCCAATCGAGGTTCCCTGTCACTCCGGGGAGGGCATGTGCGGCGCCGAATCCGCCGCGCCATCCGGGTGACGGCTTTGTCCGGGCCCTACAATGCTCGGCCCCCTGGAGCAGTCGGATCGGCTGCATCGGGGCATGGTTCTGTTCAGGGGTACCAGGAAAACGGGCCGGAGACTGTACGGAGTCAACGGGCCGCTTTGCTTGGTGGACTTCGTAAGGTCGCTACATGACCGTTTTGGACGAGGCTGTAGATTCCGGGAGCGAGCCCACCGACGCGCGCGGGCGCGTCGCCGAACTGCACGAGATTCGTGCGCGGGCCCTCGCCGGTCCCAGCGAGAAGGCGACCGAGGCGCAGCACGCCAAGGGCAAGCTGACCGCCCGGGAGCGCATCGAGCTGCTCCTGGACCCGGGGTCCTTCCAGGAGGTCGAGCAGCTGCGCCGGCACCGGGCGACCGGGTTCGGCCTGGAGGCCAAGAAGCCGTACACCGACGGTGTGATCACCGGATGGGGCACGGTGGAGGGCCGTACGGTCTTCGTCTACGCCCATGACTTCCGGATCTTCGGTGGCGCCCTCGGCGAGGCCCACGCCACCAAGATCCACAAGATCATGGACATGGCCATCGCGGCCGGCGCGCCGCTGGTCTCCCTGAACGACGGTGCCGGTGCCCGTATCCAGGAGGGCGTCAGCGCGCTCGCCGGCTACGGCGGCATCTTCCAGCGCAACACCAAGGCCTCCGGCGTCATCCCGCAGATCAGCGTGATGCTCGGCCCGTGCGCGGGCGGCGCGGCCTACAGCCCCGCCCTCACGGACTTCGTGTTCATGGTCCGCGAGACGTCCCAGATGTTCATCACGGGCCCGGACGTGGTCAAGGCCGTCACCGGCGAAGAGATCACCCAGAACGGCCTGGGTGGCGCCGATGTGCACGCCGAGACCTCCGGCGTCTGCCACTTCGCGTACGACGACGAGGAGACGTGCATCGCCGAGGTGCGCTACCTGCTGTCGTTGCTCCCGCAGAACAACCGCGAGAACCCGCCGCGGGTCGAGCCCACGGACTCCGTGGACCGCCGCAGCGACGTCCTGCTGGACCTGGTCCCGGCCGACGGCAACCGCCCGTACGACATGGCCAAGGTCATCGAGGAGATCGTCGACGACGGCGAGTACCTGGAGGTCCACGAGCGCTGGGCGCGCAACATCATCTGCGCGATGGCCCGGCTGGACGGCCAGGTCGTGGGCATCATCGCCAACCAGCCGCAGACCCTCGCCGGTGTCCTCGACATCGAGGCCTCGGAAAAAGCTGCGCGCTTTGTCCAGATGTGTGACGCTTTTAACATTCCGCTGGTGACGCTCCTGGACGTCCCCGGGTTCCTGCCCGGGGTCGACCAGGAGCACGGCGGAATCATCCGTCACGGCGCGAAGCTGCTGTACGCCTACTGCAACGCGACCGTGCCGCGGATCTCGCTGATCCTGCGCAAGGCGTACGGAGGTGCGTACATCGTCATGGACAGCCAGTCCATCGGCGCTGACCTCACCTACGCCTGGCCGACCAACGAGATCGCCGTGATGGGCGCGGAGGGTGCCGCCAACGTCATCTTCCGCCGTCAGATCGCGGGCGCGGAGGACCCGGACGTCATGCGGGCCCGGATGGTCAAGGAGTACAAGTCCGAGCTGATGCATCCGTACTACGCGGCGGAGCGGGGCCTGGTGGACGACGTCATCGACCCGGCCCGGACGCGCGAGGTGCTGATCAAGTCCCTGGCGATGCTGCAGGCGAAGCACGCGGACCTGCCCGCCCGTAAGCACGGCAACCCCCCGCAGTAACCGAGCGGATCCATCGCGGTAATCCCGCGGACCCCTCTCTTACGGAGACTGACACCCATGAACGCTCCCGACATCCGCGTCGAGAAGGGCCACGCCGAGCCCGAGGAGGTCGCCGCCATCACGGCCGTCCTCCTGGCCCGCGCGGCCGCCCGGCCCGCCGTCTCCCCGGTCCACCGGCGCCGCGCCAAGGCCGGCTGGCGCCGCCTGGACCGCGAGCCCGGCTTCCGGGCGCCCCACAGCTGGCACAGCTAGTCTCACGCCGCTTCAGCGATACGAGAAGGGCCCCTCCACCGCCGGAGGGGCCCTTCTCGATGTCCGGACGCGTGCAGAGGCCCGGACGCGGTCGGACACGGACGTCCCGGCGCACACGCACGCAACGAAAATCCCCGCGCCCCAAAGGGCGCGGGGATTTCCCCGAAGACTGGTGTCCGCCTAGCGCAGGCGGGCCATCAGCGCGTGCTCGACCAGGGTGATCAGGGCACTCTTGGCGTCCGCGCGGTGGCGGGCGTCGGTGGTGATGATCGGGGTGTCCGGTCCGATCTGCAGCGCCTCGCGGACCTCGTCGGGGTTGTACGGCTGGTTGCCGTCGAAGCCGTTGAGGGCGATGACGAAGGGCAGGCCCGAGTTCTCGAAGTAGTCGACCGCCGGGAAGCAGTCGGCCAGACGGCGGGTGTCGACCAGGACGATGGCGCCGATGGCGCCGCGCACGAGGTCGTCCCACATGAACCAGAAGCGGTCCTGGCCGGGGGTGCCGAACAGGTACAGGATCAGGTCCTGGTCCAGGGTGATACGGCCGAAGTCCATGGCCACCGTGGTGGTGGTCTTGTCTCCGGTGTGGGTGAGGTCGTCGATGCCCGCCGAAGCGGACGTCATGACGGCCTCGGTGCGCAGCGGGTTGATCTCCGAGACGGCGCCGACGAACGTGGTCTTGCCCACGCCGAAGCCGCCCGCCACCACGATCTTCGCGGAGGTGGTGGAGCGGGAAGGACCGCCGCTAGAGCTTGCGAAGTCCACTGAGCACCCTTTCGAGCAGTGTCACGTCTGGCTGGCCGCCGGCGTTCTCGTCGCCGCCGGGCTGATGGATGGCGACCAGACCCGCCTCCGCCAAGTCGGCGACGAGGATTCTGGCCACGCCGAGAGGAATCGTGAGCAGCGCCGAGATCTCGGCCACCGACTTGATCTCCCGGCAGAGGTTGCAGATCCGCTGATGCTCGGGCAGCTGGCCCTGCATCTGGTGCGGCTGCGCGGTGGTGTGCACCAGCGCCTCGATGGCGAGCTGGTAGCGCGGCCTGGTACGGCCGCCCGTCATGGCGTACGGACGCACCAGAGGGTTGTTCGACGACCCAGCGGGCGCCGGCTCGGGGGAGCGGCGCTGCGGCTGCACAGGCTGGATACGCGGCGCCGGCGGCTGGTCGTACGGCGACGGGCCGGGACCCTGAGGCGCGTACGGCTGACGCCGCTGGCTCGGCGTGGAGGGGAAGTTGTACCGGTTCTGTTCACCCTGGCCCTGGCCGGGGCCATAGGACCAATTACCCGCGGGCGAACCGCCTGGGGGTGTTGCCACGTTCTCTCCTCCTCCGACTGCGCTGGGCACCCATCCCTGTGGAAGCCGCGTCCCGAAACCTTACGGTGCCGGGACGCCAAGACACACCGTTCGTCTGTTAGTTGAGAAGGCTTCCCTGAAGCTCCGCACGAAGGTCCGGAGTAAGGACCGTACCCGCACGGTCCACCAGGAGGGCCATTTCGTACCCGACGAGGCCGATGTCCGCCTCCGGGTGTGCGAGAACCGCGAGCGACGAACCGTCGGAGATGGACATGATGAAGAGGAATCCTCGCTCCATCTCCACAACCGTCTGGTTCACGCTGCCGCCCTCGAAGATGCGGGAGGCACCCGCGGTCAGCGAGGTCAGTCCGGACGCGACGGCCGCCAGCTGGTCGGCGCGATCGCGCGGGAAGCCTTCGGACATCGCCAGAAGGAGTCCGTCGGCGGAGACCACCACCGTGTGGGACACACCGGGGGTGTTGTCCACGAAGTTGGTGATCAACCAGTTCAGGTTCTGTGCCGCCTGGCTCATCGGGCTCACACTAACGCTCCTGGTCGTAGGTGCTGTCAGGACCGAAGCCCTGGCCGTTCGTTTCACTGCCTGCGCTGCGTCCGCGTTGGACGCCTCGACGCAGGTTGCTCAGCCTGCCCCGGACATCCTCCGGGGCGCGGGAGACCTGTGGGCCTCCCTGTGGGGTCGTCTCCGCGGCGCCCTCCACCAGGTTCGCCTTGGGCACGCGCCGCGGCAGACCGGAGGAGGTGACTCCGCCCGCCTTGGGCTTCCGGAGCTGCGACGCCTGCTGCCACCGCTGATCGTTGGCGGAGCGCCAGTCGTCGCTGTTCTCCGTGGCCGCCGGCGGTTCCTGCGTCACGGGCTGCGGCCGGCCGGCCGCGCCGTTCGCGGTGGAGCCGCGGCGGGGCAGTCCGGAGTCGGTCAGCGCGTGACCGGCGGAGGGAGTCGGTCCCGGACGGTCGAAGCCTACGCGGTCCTGCTCACTTGCGTCAGCGGCCTGCGTGGATTCCGTTTCCGGAGCGTAATCGGCCCGGTAACCGTTCTGGAAGTCGTCCTGGTAGGGCGACTCGTCGAAGGCAGCGAACGCATTCGACGCGGTGGCCTGGCCCGCGGAGCGGTTCTGCTGGAGCGGCTCCGTATAGCCGGGCTCCGGGTAGCCGCCGCCGGACGGGAAGCCGTCACTCTGCGACAGGGTGCCGTTCTGCGAGAAGTACTGGTCCTCGTACGCCGGCTGCTGGGGCTCCTCGTACGCCGTCCGCTGGTCGTACGCGGCCTGCTGGTCGCCGTAGGCGTGCTGCCCGGTGTCGTACGCCTGCCGGCCGTCGTCGTACGTCTGCTGCGCGTTGCCGAACGCGGGCTGGGGAGCCTCGAAGTTCTCCCGGTAGCCCGGCGCGGGCTCCTGCTGCTCCTGCGGCCTGTCGTGGACGTGCGCCTGGGCCTCCAGGGCCGCACGGCGCCCCTCGCGCATCAGCGAGCGGCCGACGGGGTCCAGCCCCCGGACGTCGTCCGGGACCTCGGAGTAGCGACTGTCGTCGAAGCCCAGCTCCGCGGCCGTGCGCAGCGGCTGCGCCGACCCGAAGTTCTCACCCTGGAACTGCTGCTCCGGGATGATCTGCGAGACCGTGAACTCGTCGCGCTCCAGCGGCTGTTCGCCGCCACCACCGTGGGTGATGGCGTCCGGGAGCATGACCAGCGAGGTGGTGCCGGCCTGCTCGCCGGAGGGACGCAGCTGGACGCGGATGCCGTGCCGGTCGGACAGCCGGCCGACCACGAACAGACCCATGCGCTGGGAGATCGCGGCGTCCACGGTCGGCGGGTTGGCCAGCTTGTGGTTGATGTCCGCGAAGTCCTCGGCGGTCAGGCCGATTCCCTTGTCGTGGATCTCGACCATGACGCGGCCGTCGGGGAGACGGGTCGCGGTCACGCGGACCTTGGTCTGCGGCGAGGAGAACGTGGTCGCGTTCTCCAGCAGCTCGGCGAGCAGGTGCACGAGGTCGGTCACGGCGCGGCCGTGGATCTCGGCCTCCGGAACGCCGGAGAGCTCGATGCGCTCGTACTGCTCCACCTCGGAGGAGGCGGCGCGCAGCACGTCGACCAGCGGGACCGGCTGGTCCCAGCGGCGGCCGGGCTCCTCGCCCGCGAGGACGAGGAGGTTCTCGCCGTTGCGGCGCATACGGGTGGCCAGGTGGTCCAGGCGGAAGAGGTTCTCCAGCTGGTCCGGGTCGGCCTCGTTGTTCTCCAGGTCGGTGATCAGGGTCAGCTGGCCCTCGATCAGCGACTGGTTGCGGCGCGAGAGGTTGGTGAAGATCGCGTTGATGTTGCCCCGCAGCAGGGCCTGCTCGGCGGCGAGCCGGACGGCCTCGCGGTGGACCTGGTCGAAGGCGCGGGCGACCTCGCCGATCTCGTCCGTGGTGGCGATCGGGATGGGCGCGACACGGGTGTCGA
Organism: Streptomyces sp. NPDC002573; assembly: GCF_042889625.1. NCBI lineage: Bacteria > Bacillati > Actinomycetota > Actinomycetes > Kitasatosporales > Streptomycetaceae > Streptomyces > Streptomyces sp. NPDC002573. The sequence goes on from NZ_JBIARC010000016.1 coordinate 62,816, forward strand.
CACGGCCCGGGTCGGTCCGCGAGAGCTGGTCGACCAGCATCGGCAGGCGCTGCTCGGCGACACCGAAGGCGGCATTGCGCAGCTGGCGCATCGAGCGGCTCATCTGGCGGGCCATGAGGCCGGCGATGATGAACGCGGCGAGCAGGGCGACGACGACGATGGCACCGGTGATGAACGCGGACTGCTGGGCGTTGTCGGCGATGGTCGAGGCGTCCGACACGGCCTTGTCGGCCAGGTTGAACTCGAGCTGGCGGTAGGCGTTGTACTTGAGGGTGTTGACCGCCCACCAGTTCGGGGCGGTGACGCCCTGCTGGGCCAGCTCGGCGCGGGCCGTCGCGCTGGCGGACTGTGCCGTGGCGAGGTCCGTGACCATGGTCTTGTCGGAGGGCGGCGGCACAAAGGTCTGGCCCTTGGCCTTCGCGTCGGCGGCGGCCTGCTCGGCCTGGGCCTTGCCCTCCGCCTGCACCTGCTGCGTGGCCTCGTCCAGCTTCCTGGCGTCCGCCGCGGTACCGCCACCGAGGTACTCCTCGACGGCGATGCCCTCGAGGTAGGCGTACGAGGACAGGGCGACGCGCTGCGCGCCGAGGTCGGTGGGCTTGACGTTCTGCTCGATGAGCATGTGCATGCCGATCGAGCGCTCCAGGGACAGCGCGGCCTTGGTGAGCGAGATGGCGTAGACGGTACGGCCGTAGCTGGTGATGTTGCCGGTGCCGAGACCGAGTTCGTTGGCGAACTCCATCAGCGGGTGCGCGACCCCGACGTAGCCCTCCTCGGTCCCCACACCCTTGACCTCGGCGGAGTAGGCCTGCTTGCGCAGCGCCGGCAGCTTGGTCTCGGTCTGGCGGAAGATGGCCAGGCGCCGCTCCAGACCCGACTTGTGCGGCATGTTCTTCGCGGCCTCGTCGAAGGCCTGGGCGGCCTTGTCGGTGGCGGCGTAGAGCTGGAGGACGGTCGGGTTCTTCTGGCCGCCGCTCGTGGGGTTCAGCAGGTACTGGGCGGAGCCGTCGCGCTCCTCGTAGAGCCGGTCGGCATAGGCCAGGGAGGCCTGCACGAGACGGGCCGTGTTCTCCGCGTCGCGCGCCTGCTGCCAGGTGTCGATCGAGCTCTTCACCTGGAAGCCGCCCATGACCAGGCCGACCAGCACGGGTATGAGCAGGATCGCGTTCAGCCTGGTCGGCACGCGCCAGTTGCGCGGGGAGAAGCGGCTGCCACTGGGCGGCGTAGCCGTCGGCTCCGGACCGGGCACTTGTGCGGGTGCCGCTCCGCGCGGCGGCGGGGTGAAGTTGCCCCGTGCCGACGGCTCGGGACTTTTCTTGCTTCGCCTCACTCGACCAACAACCTCTCGGCGACGGCACCTACGTCGTGCCGCGGTGTCTCCAGAGCCCTGTCTGAGACTGGTACGTCCTTGACTACTGGGCAGTTCAGGCATTCCAGCACGTCAACCTGCGCGATTCCAAACACTCGGAAGTGGGAGTTCCGCCCGCTGTAAGCGCCAGATAAAACGGTCATAAAGAGCGAGCCCCGCCAAAAGGCGGGGCTTTTGTGAGCGCAGCGACACCGAGTGACCGCGACGCGTGGCGATACCACCGGATTTCTCTGTCGAAACGTTATGAACAGCGGGGCCGACCGTGTCAAACGCCACAGTCGGCTCCCGCATATCTACGACAACTGCCGTATGGCGCCGACGACTTGATCTACCGCAGACGGGCCATGAGGGCATGTTCGACCAGGGTGATCAGGGCACTCTTGGCGTCCGCGCGGTGGCGGGCGTCGGTGGTGATGATCGGGGTGTCCGGTCCGATCTGCAGCGCCTCGCGGACCTCGTCGGGCGTGTAGGGCTGGTGCCCTTCGAAGCCGTTGAGGGCCACGACGAAGGGCAGGCCCGAGTTCTCGAAGTAGTCCACGGCCGGGAAGCAGTCGGCCAGACGGCGGGTGTCGACCAGGACGATGGCGCCGATGGCGCCGCGCACGAGGTCGTCCCACATGAACCAGAAGCGGTCCTGGCCGGGGGTGCCGAACAGGTACAGGATCAGGTCCTGGTCCAGGGTGATACGGCCGAAGTCCATGGCCACCGTGGTGGTGGTCTTGTCCCCGGTGTGGGTGAGGTCGTCGATGCCCGCCGAAGCGGACGTCATCACGGCCTCCGTGCGCAGCGGGTTGATCTCGGAGACGGCGCCGACGAACGTGGTCTTGCCCACGCCGAAGCCGCCCGCGACCACGATCTTCGCGGAGGTGGTCGCCCGCCCGCCGTCAGAGCTTGCGAAGTCCACTGAGCACCCTTTCGAGCAGTGTCACGTCCGGCGCGCCGCCGTTGTTCTCGTCGCCACCCGGCTGGTGGATCGCGACGAGGCCGGCTTCCGCGAGGTCCGCGACGAGGATCCGGGCCACACCGAGCGGCATGGCGAGCAGCGCCGACACCTCGGCCACCGACTTCACCTCGCGGCACAGGTGGCAGATCCGCTGGTGCTCCGGCAGCAGTCCCATCAGCTGGGCCGGGTCGGCCGTCGTGCTGATCAGCGCCTCGATGGCGAGCTGATAACGCGGCCGGGTCCGGCCGCCGGTCATCGCGTAGGGACGTACCAGCGGCTGGTCGCCCTCGTCCCCGTACGGCTCGGCGTACGGATCATGATGGGCGGTGGGCGGGGTCATGAATCCTCCGGGCGGGACAGCAAGTCGGTCAGTCGTGCCGTCTGACGGGGCCGGTGGGGGGATTGTGGCGGCCGGACGGTGATTTGGTGAGGTGGGTGGTGCCGGGACCTATCAGTGGAGCAGACTGCCCTGGAGCTCGGCGCGCAGGTCGGGCGTGAGGACCGCCCCCGCGCGGTCCACCAGGAGCGCCATCTCGTAGCCGACGAGACCGATGTCGCACTCGGGGTGGGCGAGCACGGCGAGCGACGAGCCGTCCGAGACGGACATGAGGAAGAGGAACCCGCGTTCCATCTCGACGACCGTCTGTGCGACGGTGCCGCCCTCGAAGATCCGGGAGGCGCCCGCGGTCAGCGAGGTGAGCCCGGAGGCGACCGCCGCCAGCTGGTCGGCGCGATCGCGCGGGAAGCCTTCCGACAGCGCCAGAAGGAGTCCGTCGGCGGACACGACGACGGTGTGGGACACCCCGGGGGTGTTGTCCACGAAGTTGGTGATCAACCAGTTGAGGTTCTGTGCCGCCTGGCTCATCGGGCTCAACTAACGCTCCTGCTGGTGAGTGGGGCTGGGGAAGCTGCCGGTCTGGCCGGTACCGGCCTGGCGACCCTGAGCGATGCCCCGTCGGAGATTGGTCAGCCGGCCGCGTACGTCGTCAGGCGAACGCGAGACCTGCGGACCGGTCTGGTGCTGTTGCTGCTGAGCCGTGCCCGGCACGAGGTTCGCACGCGGGACCCGGCGCGGCAGGCCGGAGGTGGTGATGCCGCCCGCGGCGGGCTGCCGCACGCGCTCGGCCTGGCGGACGAGCTCGTCGTTCGGCGAGGTGCGCCAGGCCGCGTTGGCGGCGGCCGGACGCTGGGGTGCCGCGGGGGACTGCTGCTGCGGTTGCTGCCGGGCCTGCGGCGCGGAGCCGTTGCCGGGCTGCTGCCCCTGACCCTGCCCGCCGCGGAACCAGTTGGTCTCCAGCGTGTCGTACAGCGGCGTACGTCCGTCACCGGGGCCCGGCGCCGGCGGCAGCGCCTCAGGCTCCTGGCGGCGCGGCGGCTGCTGCGGACGGTGCTGGGCCGGCGGCAGGGACGTGCCGTAGCCGTCGCCCGCCGGCTGCGGGCGCTCGAACTGGCCGGTGCCGGTGGAGTCCTGGCGGTTTCCGTAGCCCGGGGCGGCGAACTGACCGGTGCCGGAGGCGTCGTAGCCCTGGGCCGGGTACTGGCCGGTGGCGGCCGGGTCCTGGGCGCGTCCGGGCGCCGGGTACTGGCCCGTGTCCTGGCCACGGCCCTGGGCCGGGAACTGTCCGGTGTCCTGGCCACGGCCCGGCATCGGGTACTGGCCCGTGTCCTGGCCACGGCCCTGGGCCGGGAACTGTCCGGTGTCCTGGCCACGGCCCGGCATCGGGAACTGGCCCGTGTCCTGGCCACGGCCCTGAGCCGGGAACTGGCCCGTCGCGCCGCCCGGGTTCCCACTGCCGAAGATGTCCTGGCGGACGAACTGGCCGCCGTTCTGGGCGGCGTTGGCGTCCGGGCGCGGGAACTCGGGAGCGGCGGGGAGTCCCTGGCGGTCGTCGAAACGCGGGATCTCGGCCGTCGCGCCCGGGCCCTGCCGGTCGTCGATCCGCGGCATGGGGGACGTCGAGGTCAGGGCGTCCGGCTCCTCGTGGCCGCGCGGGGCGTCCAGCGAGGCACGCGGCACCGGCGGCTGCGCGTTCTCGTCGCTCCAGCTCGGGGTGCGCTGCTGCTGGTCGCCACCGGGCAGCTCGGCACGGGCACCGCCGCGGCCGGGCAGCTGCGGACGGCGTCGCCCGCCGCGCTCCTTGGGCTGCTTCTGCTTCTGCTGCGGCTGCTGTGGCTGTTGCTGCGGAGCGGCCGCCGGGGTGCTGTCACCGAAGCCCGCCGGACGCGTGCCCGGGGTGCTCTCGCCGAAGCCGCCGTCGCCGAAACCGCCCTGCCGGGAGGTGGAGTCCTGGAAGGAGCCGCCCTGACCGAAGGCGCCCGAGCCCGGGCGGCCCTGCTGCGGGGTTCCGGGACGGCCGCCGGGGGTGTTGCCGGGGAGCGCGGCGCGCGGGCCCGCTCCGGGGCCCACCTGCCCGCGCTGCGGGGCGGCACCCAGTGCGGAGCCGCCGGACGAACCGGTACCGAAGGACGAACCGCTCTGCTGGGCCTGGCGACGCGCCGCCGCCGCGCCCGCGGCGGCCTGCGCGGCGGCCGGACCGCCCGAGGAGGGGGCACCGGGCTTGCCCGGAGCGGGCTTCTTGCCGCCTTGGGCGACGTCGACCGGCAGCATGACCAGCGCGGTCGTGCCGCCGGAGTCGGAGGGCCGCAACTGGATGCGGATGCCGTGGCGCTGCGACAGACGACCGACCACGAACAGACCCATGCGCCGGGACACCGACACGTCCACGGTGGGCGGCGAGGCGAGGCGCTCGTTGATCTGGGCGAGGTCCTCGGGGGACAGACCGATACCCGTGTCGTGGATCTCGATCAGGACGCGGCCGTCGGGCAGCGCGTGACCGGTGACCTTGACCTTGGTCTGCGGCGAGGAGAAGGAGGTGGCGTTCTCGAGCAGCTCGGCGAGGAGGTGCACGAGGTCGTTGACGACGCGGCCGGCGACCTCGGTGGTCGGCACCGCGGCGAGCTCGATGCGCTCGTACTGCTCCACCTCGGACGCGGCGGCACGGAGCACGTCGACCAGCGGGACCGGGCGGGTCCAGCGTCGGCCGGGCTCCTCACCCGCGAGGACGAGGAGGTTCTCACCGTTACGGCGCATACGCGTCGCGAGGTGGTCGAGCTTGAACAGCGAGGACAGCTGGTCCGGGTCGGCCTCGCGGGACTCCAGTTCGGAGATCAGCGACAGCTGGCGCTGGATCAGACCCTGGGAGCGGCGCGAGAGGTTGGTGAACATCGCGTTGACGTTGCCCCGGAGAAGGGCCTGCTCGGCGGCGAGGCGGACGGCCTCGCGGTGCACGTCGTCGAAGGCCGCGGCCACCTGGCCGATCTCGTCCCGGGAGTGGACACCGACCGACTCCACGGACGTGTCGACGTCCTGCGGGTCGGACTCGGACAGCTGCTTGACCAGCTCGGGCAGCCGGTCCTGGGCGACCTTGGTGGCGGTCTCCTGCAGACGGCGCAGCGAGCGGATCATGGAGCGGGCCACGACGAAGGCGCCGACGAGGGAGACACCGAGGACGAGCAGGACCAGCGCACCGGAGATGATCGCCTCGTTCTGGGAGGCGCTCTTCAGCTCGCGGGCCTTCTGCTCCATCTGCTCGAGCAGCGTGCCCTCGATCTTCTTCATCTGCTCGAGCTTGGTCGAGTCGTCGTCGACCCAGTCCTTGTACGAGCGCTTGTCCTGGTTGCGCATACCGGACGTGCTCTTCAGGACGCGGCTGGCGTACTGGTCGGCGGCCTCGATCGTCGGGCTGCCCTGGTCGATCGGCTTCGTCAGGTCCTCGGCGCCGTCGCCGTAGATGCTGCGGAAGCTGTCGAGCTCGGAGTCCTGGCTCTCCAGGGCCGACAGGGCGTACTGCCGGTCGTTCTCGGAGAGGGTGCCGAACGTGTCGATGTTCGCGGGCAGGGCGGCGGCGATCACCGCACGCTGCATGGAGGCGTACTCCTTGGCGGTGGAGAAGGCCGCCAGTGCGCGGGTGCGCTGGATCATCTCCGGGTTGCTGGTGGCCTCCGCCATGTCCTGGGAGAGGCTGAGCAGCTGCGTGATCAGACGGTGGTACGCCTCGACCGTCTGCGTGGAGTTCTTCGGGTCCTTGTAGGCGGTGGCCCGGATCGCGCTGAGGTTGTTCAGCTCGCTCGCGATGCCGACGACGCTGTCGCGGACACCGGAGAGCTGGCCGCTGTCGGAGGCGTCGCCGATCTCCTGGGTGCCCTCCAGGAAGGAGGAGCGGGCCCGGTTGGTCTTGTCGCGGACACCCTTGACCGTGTAGTCGGACGCCGTGGCGCCGTGGGCGAGCGGACCGGCGGACTGGTCGCGCTCCTCCTGGAGCGCGGCGGCCAGCTGGGTCGCCTGCTTGGTCATGTCCGTCAGCAGCTTCATGTTGTCGAGCTGCTGGATCTGGTCCATGTTGTCGCTGATGCGCAGGGCACCCAGCGAGGTGGCGGCGACCACGGGGAGCGCGAGCAGCGACACCAGGCGCGTGGAGATGCGCCAGTTGCGCAGCGCTATGCGCGTGCCCGGGTCGAGTGATGTCTTCGTCTTCGGCGGGGCCGGCGGCGTGGGTGCCGTGGGGCCCGCCGCGGGCGTGGTGGGGCGCCCGGACCGCTCGGGACCACTGCCGGCCGGGGCCGGTCCTGGGTTCTGGGCGTGCTGGGGCGAGGAACCGCGGTCGGTCCCGCCATGCGGCTCCGGCTCGGCCGAAGCGCTGCCATCCCTCTTGAAACGTCCCTGCACTAGCGTCGCAACCTCTGGACCAGGCGTCCCCCCGCGTGAACGGACGGGACGGTGTCGGCGTCTTGAGGGGCGTCCTGAATTACGCCCCCCGGGTGGTCGTGAGTGACCGGCGCTGGCTCCCCCTCCCCGTCGCTGCCCGGCGCTGCGTTGCGCCCCCTGCGCGCCGGTGCGATCCCGCGGCGGTCCGTGGAATTCCAGCACAGTGCCGGATCTCCAACAAGGCCAACGGGCGAGGCTGTGACCTCCGTGACACCTTGTGAGCGCTGTGTCACCAGGCGTAGAAAGTGATCTCGCATATAACGGACGTATGCCCACGAGTTATTGAGGTGGGTCAGGTGTCCCAGTCGACATGATCAGGAGCGGAATGCAGGGTTCAATCAAGCAATGTCCGTTTTGTCGTGGCGTGAAGGCGGAGTGAATTGACCCATTTATCCGCGACCCAGTGAGGAAACTCACACGGCGATCACGGCCACTTCACGGCTTCGGTGGGGAATTGCATGTTTAGCCTGACGCTTTACAGGGATGGCGAATCCGACAACTCGCGCCCCGGTGGCGGCCCGTGCCGCCCGCCCGGCGCCCCTCACGACAAGGTCAACGACAACAGTGAAGACCACGATGATGTTCCGCACCATAGCCAACCCGCGGCGCACGACGCTGGCGCACCTCGCCGACGCCGAGGAGCTGCAGGCCCCGGCGACTCCGGAGCACTCCGTCGACCTTCCCACCCAGACCGCCAATCCCAAGCGCACCGTCCTCATGAAGGTCCCGGTCCAGGCCGCCGCCGCGGAGTAACCGGTCCAGGGCCGCGGAGCCACCGATCAAGGCCTCCGTCACCGCTTAATACGCGCGCCGGGCGCCACTTGCTCAGCGCCCCCACGACGGCCGCACCGCGGCCCACCGGCCGGCCGCTCTCCGTAGCCGATCGCCCACGCACCCCGGCCAAGAAGCCGGGCGGCGTCCGGAGCCCGTCTCCTCGCACGGCCCCGGTGGCGTCGGCGGTAAATGCGCGGGGTCCCCCCTTGCTGCCGCGTTAGCCTGGAGCGTCAGACTCCAGCCAGCTCAGTTAAGGGGCGCAAGGATCCCGTGCGCATCGCCAGATTCTCCATCGACGGGAACGTCGCCTTCGGCGTGGTCGAGGGTGACAAGCCGGACGAGCTCGTTCTCGACATCATCAAGGGCATCCCGTTCGCGGAATTCGAGCTCTCCGGCACGAAGGTGCCGCTGAGCAAGGTCAGGCTGCTGCCGCCGGTGCTCCCCAACAAGGTCGTGGCCTTCGGCCGCAACTACGCGGAGCACGCGCGCGAGCTCGGCAACGAGGTCCCGGAGGCCCCGTTCGCCTTCTTCAAGCCCTCCACCTCCGTGATCGGCCCCGGCGACGAGATCGCCTACCCGTCCTTCTCCGAGGAACTGCACCACGAGGCCGAGCTGGCCGTGGTGATCGGCCGCATGTGCCGCGAGGTGCCGCGCGAACGCGTCAAGGACGTGATCCTCGGCTACACCTGCGCCAACGACGTCACGGCGCGCGACGTCCAGCGGCGGGAGAAGCAGTGGGCCCGGGCCAAGGGCTTCGACACGGCCTGCCCCCTCGGCCCCTGGGTGGAGACCGACCTCGACCCGAGTGACCTCACCATCCAGCTCACGGTCAACGGCGAACAGCGCCAGCTCGGCCGAACGAGCGAGATGATCCACTCGGTCGAGGATCTGATCGTCAACATCACCGAGGCCATGACGCTGCTCCCCGGCGACGTGATCCTCACGGGCACCCCCGCGGGGGTCGGCCCCCTCAACGTCGGCGACGAGGTCGCCGTCACCATCGAAGGCATCGGCACTCTCACCAACAAGGTGATCAAGCGTGGCTAACGCGAACGTCCGCGTACGTTTCTGTCCGTCCCCGACCGGCAACCCCCACGTGGGCCTGGTCCGCACCGCCCTGTTCAACTGGGCGTACGCCCGTCACACCGGCGGCACGTTCGTCTTCCGTATCGAGGACACGGACGCGGCCCGGGACTCGGAGGAGTCCTACCTCCAGCTCCTGGACTCGCTGCGCTGGCTGGGCTTCGACTGGGACGAGGGCCCCGAGGTCGGCGGCCCCCACATGCCGTACCGCCAGTCCCAGCGGATGGACATCTACAAGGACGTCGCCCAGAAGCTCCTGGACGGCGGACACGCCTACCACTGCTACTGCACGACGGAGGAGCTGGACGCCCGCCGCGACGCCGCCCGCGCCGCCGGGCAGCCGTCCGGCTACGACGGGCACTGCCGCGACCTCACCGCCGAGCAGGTGGCGGTGTACGAGGCCGAGGGCCGGGCGCCCATCGTCCGCTTCCGCATGCCCGACGAGACGATCACCTTCACGGACCTGGTCCGCGGGGAGCTGACCTTCACGCCGGAGAACGTGCCGGACTACGGGATCGTGCGAGCCAACGGTGCGCCCCTGTACACGCTCGTGAACCCGGTCGACGACGCCCTGATGGAGATCACCCACATCCTGCGCGGCGAGGACCTGCTCTCCTCCACCCCCCGCCAGGTCGCGCTCTACAAGGCGCTGATCGAGTTGGGCGTGGCGAAGTCCGTGCCCGCGTTCGGGCATCTGCCGTACGTCATGGGCGAGGGCAACAAGAAGCTGTCCAAGCGTGACCCGCAGTCGTCGCTGAACCTCTACCGGGAGCGCGGCTTCCTGCCGGAGGGCCTGCTCAACTACCTCTCCCTGCTGGGCTGGTCGCTGGCGCCGGACCGCGACATCTTCTCGGTCGACGAGATGGTCGCCGCCTTCGACATCGCCGAGGTGAACCCGAACCCGGCCCGCTTCGACCTGAAGAAGGCCGAGGCGATCAACGCCGATCACATCCGCCTCCTCGAGGTGAAGGACTTCACGGAGCGCTGCCGGCCGTGGCTGAAGGCCCCGTTCGCGCCCTGGGCCCCGGAGGACTTCGACGAGGCGCAGTGGCAGGCGATCGCCCCGCATGCCCAGACCCGGGTCAAGGTCCTCTCCGAGATCACGGAGAACGTCGACTTCCTGTTCCTGCCGGAGCCGGTCTTCGACGAGGCCTCCTGGACCAAGGCGATGAAGGAGGGCAGCGACGAGCTGCTGCGCACCGCGCGGGAGAAGCTCGACGCGGCCGACTGGACGTCCCCCGAGTCCCTGAAGGAGGCCGTCCTGGCCGCCGGCGAGGCCCACGGCCTCAAGCTCGGCAAGGCCCAGGCCCCGGTCCGCGTCGCCGTCACCGGCCGCACGGTCGGCCTGCCCCTGTTCGAGTCCCTGGAGGTTCTCGGCAAGGAGAAGACGCTCGCCCGCATCGACGCGGCGCTGGCGAGGCTGACGGCGTAGGCGCACACGCGGCGGGCGTCGGCACCGTCGGACGCCGACCCGCAGGGCGGCAGCCATCACGGCTGCCGCCCTGCGGTTTCCCCGCCTGCGCCCTTCCACTTTCCCCGAGGAGCCGCGCGTGTCAGTCCCGGGGACTACCGTTCGGGCATCGCAGACGCGCGGCCGTCGCGGGGCCGAAGTCCCCCGGGCCGCCTGCGGATCCGACTCCCGCACAGCCCTGATGGAAAGGCGCCCTCATGCCGATGCCCGCCCGTGACTACGCGTGGCTCTTCACCCCCGGCAGCACGTTCCGCTACGAGTCCGGAACGGTGGGCACGATGGGCGTGGCCGACGGCGGCGAGCTGTGGCTGCCCACGGGCCGGGTCGTGGCCTGCGACCCGTTCGTCTACCTCGGCCAGGACGACATGGAGCCCTTCACCGTCTCCGTCGCGCCCGGCCGCTACCGCGTCGACGCCGCCGTGGCGACGCTCACCCAGCCGGACGAGCCGCCGGCCGAGCGGCCCCATCTGCGGGTGGCCGCGGCGCGCCTGGTCATCCGCGACGAGCCCACCGCCGTGTGGGAGCCCGCCCTGCTGCCGGGCCAGGACGCCGACGAACTCGGCGAGGACGAGTTCTACGGCTACGGCGTGGACGCCGGCACCGGCTGCTTCCACGACGCCGCGGCCGAGGGCACCTTCCAGGAGGGTGAGGGCGACGAGGGTCCGCTGTGGGACGTCTTCGAGTACAGCGACTGGGCCCCCGGCCCCCATGTCGTCACCGCGCCGGACACCGGTCACACCGTGGCCGCCTTCACCTCCGGATGGGGGGACGGCTGCTACCCCACCTGGATCGGCCGTACGGCGGCCGGCGAGGTCACCTGCTTCGTCACCGACTTCTTCGTCGCTCCCGACCCGTCCGAGGCCGAGGAGCCGAGCGGGACTGCCGCCGCCACCGGCTGACCGGCTACCGTCGTCAGAGGCCGGTCAGGGCCATGAGCCGGAGGTGAACCGCGTGCGGATCAAGGCCGTCGTCTGGGACGTCGACGACACCCTCTTCGACTACACCGCCGCCGACCGCGCCGGGATGCGCGGGCATCTGGCCACCGAGGGACTGCTCGCCGGGTTCGGGGGCGTGGAGCAGGCCCTCGACCGGTGGCGGCGGATCACCGATCTGCAGTGGGCCCGGTACGCGGCCGGGGAGGTCTCCTTCGAGGGGCAGCGCCGGGACCGCGTACGGGTCTTCCTCGACCGGCCGCTGAGCGACGACGAGGCGGACGCCTGGTTCCGGCGCTATCGGGATCACTACGAGGCCGCCTGGGCGCTCTTCCCGGACGTCCTGCCCGTCCTGGACGCCCTCGCCGCCAGCCATCGGCACGCGGTGCTGTCCAACTCCAGCGTCCACATCCAGGAGTACAAGCTGCGCACCCTGGGCGTCCGCGACCGCTTCGAGGCCGTGCTGTGCGCCGCCGAGCTGGGCGTCTCCAAGCCGGACGCCCGGGCCTTCCGCGCCGCCTGCGACGCGCTCGGGCTCACCCCGCGCCAGGTCGCCTACGTCGGTGACCACCCGGAGATCGACGGCCGCGGCGCGGCCGAGGCCGGGCTGCTGTCCGTGTGGATCGACCGTGCGGGTGTGCGTGTCGTCACGGACGGGGAGCCCGCCGCGCGGCTCGAAGAGCCCGCCGGCCTGCACCGGATCGCCTCCCTCGACGAACTCCCCGCGGTCCTCGGCGCGGATACCCGTTTTGGAGCGCCGTCCACCTTCGGGTAATGTTCTTCCTGCGCCGCCGGGGAGCGGGCCGAAAGGCCGGAAACCGGAGGCGCGAGCTAGAACAAGAGCCCCTTAGGGGCTTGCGTTCCAGTGGCCTATGGTGTAATTGGCAGCACGACTGATTCTGGTTCAGTTAGTCTTGGTTCGAGTCCAGGTAGGCCAGCTCGCAGAGCTCATCTGCACGCGCGGATCTCATCCGCAAGCCCCCGTTGTGTAGCGGCCTAGCACGCTGCCCTCTCAAGGCAGTAGCGCCGGTTCGAATCCGGTCGGGGGTACAGATCCTTCCCGCGAGGACAGCTGGGTCGCTCCCGCCGCTCTCGATGCAGGATCGCTAGGGCCCCCGTTGTGTAGCGGCCTAGCACGCCGCCCTCTCAAGGCGGTAGCGCCGGTTCGAATCCGGTCGGGGGTACGGTCTGGTCTAAACCACATTGGTCTATGGTGTAATTGGCAGCACGACTGATTCTGGTTCAGTTAGTCTTGGTTCGAGTCCAGGTAGACCAGCTCGGATCTGCGGAAACGTAAGATCCTCGCCCCCGTTGTGTAGCGGCCTAGCACGCCGCCCTCTCAAGGCGGTAGCGCCGGTTCGAATCCGGTCGGGGGTACACGATAGGCAGGGCTTCCACCTCGGTGGAGGCCCTGCGGTGTTTCCGGGCCCGGTGCGCCCCGGCGTGGTGCGGTGCGCGTCGCCGGCCGTCTCGGCGGACCAACTCCGGGTACAGAACCAGGACTTCGGTGTCCCAGCCGTGGCTGCTGTTGCATCTGGGGCTGATGTTTCTCATGTGGCGAGTGGGTCGGGCTCGGGCGTCCTGCCCGTGTCTCCCGGAAGAGGGCCTGCCGCGGCGTTGAGGCGGCCCTCTCCTGTTGCCCGGTCGCCGGACGGTCAGCCGGAGCGGCGCAGTGCCTCGGACAGGCGGGCGGCCGCGTCGATGACCGCCTGGGCGTGCATCCGGCCCGGGTGGCGCGTCAGACGCTCGATGGGGCCGGAGACGGACACCGCGGCCACCACACGGTTGGAGGGGCCGCGTACGGGCGCGGAGACGGACGCCACGCCCGGCTCGCGCTCCCCGATGGACTGGGCCCAGCCCCGGCGCCGTACACCCGACAGGGCCGTCGCCGTGAAGCGGGCGCCCTGCAGGCCGCGGTGCAGCCGCTCGGGCTCCTCCCAGGCCATCAGGATCTGTGCCGAGGAGCCGGCCTTCATCGTGAGCGTGGATCCCACCGGCACCGTGTCCCGCAGACCGGACAGCCGTTCCGCCGCGGCGACACAGATGCGCATGTCCCCCTGACGGCGATAGAGCTGCGCGCTCTCGCCCGTGACGTCGCGCAGGTGGGTCAGCACCGGACCCGCCGTGGCCAGCAGGCGGTCCTCGCCCGCCGCCGCGGCCAGCTCCGCCAGCCGGGGGCCGAGGATGAAGCGGCCCTGCATGTCGCGCGCCACCATACGGTGGTGTTCCAGTGCCACGGCCAGGCGGTGGGCCGTGGGTCGTGCCAGTCCGGTGGCGCCGACCAGACCCGCGAGGGTGGCCGGACCGGACTCCAGAGCGCTCAGGACGAGGGCCGCCTTGTCCAGAACGCCGACGCCGCTACTGTTGTCCATGCAACGATACTCACGTCTCACTCTGTGAAACGCAAGTTCAATTTTCCGTGGAACCCGCCACCCTGGAAGACACGGCGGCCCGCGTACCAACGGGCCCGGCGGCACACGCCCGGTCACCAGGGGTACGGGCGCTGCCACCGCAAGATCTCTAGTTGGGTCGGTGCACTCTCTGCCGGCCGGAGGGAAAGCGATGGGTAGGACACTCGCGGAGAAGGTCTGGGACGACCACGTCGTCCGGCGCGCCGAGGGCGAGCCCGACCTCCTCTACATCGATCTGCACCTGCTGCACGAGGTGACCAGCCCGCAGGCCTTCGACGGCCTGCGCAAGAGCGGCCGCCAGGTGCGCAGGCTCGACCTCACCATCGCGACCGAGGACCACAACACCCCCACCCTCGACATCGACAAGCCCATCGCGGACCCGGTCTCCCGGGCCCAGCTGGAGACGCTGCGCAAGAACTGCGCCGAGTTCGGCGTCCGGCTGCACCCGCTGGGCGACGTCGAGCAGGGTGTCGTGCACGTCGTCGGCCCCCAGCTCGGTCTGACCCAGCCCGGCACGACCGTCGTCTGCGGCGACTCCCACACCTCCACGCACGGCGCCTTCGGCGCGCTGGCGTTCGGCATCGGCACCTCCCAGGTCGAGCATGTGCTCGCCACCCAGACGCTGCCGATGGCCCGCCCGAAGACCATGGCCATCACGGTCGACGGCGAGCTGCCCGAGGGCGTCACCGCCAAGGACCTGATCCTGGCGATCATCGCCAGGATCGGCACCGGCGGCGGCCAGGGCTACATCCTGGAGTACCGCGGCTCGGCCATCGAGAAGCTCTCGATGGAGGCCCGGATGACCATCTGCAACATGTCCATCGAGGCCGGTGCCCGCGCCGGCATGATCGCCCCCGACGAGACCACCTTCGCCTACCTCAAGGGCCGCCCGCACGCCCCCGAGGGCGCCGACTGGGACGCGGCGGTCGAGTACTGGAAGACCCTGCGCACCGACGACGACGCGGAATTCGACGCCGAGGTCCGCATCGACGCCGCCGCGCTCTCGCCGTTCGTCACCTGGGGCACCAACCCGGGCCAGGGCGCTCCGCTTTCGGCCGCCGTCCCCGACCCGGCTTCGTACGAGGACGCCTCGGAGCGCTTCGCCGCCGAAAAGGCCCTGGAGTACATGGGATTGGCGGCCGGGCAGCCACTGCGCTCCATCAAGGTGGACACCGTCTTCGTAGGTTCCTGCACCAACGGTCGTATCGAGGACCTGCGCGCCGCGGCCGCGATCCTCAAGGAGCGCAAAGTCGCCGACGGCGTGCGGATGCTGGTCGTGCCGGGCTCCGCGCGCGTGGGCCTTCAGGCCGTCTCCGAGGGCCTGGATGTGGTCTTCAAGGAGGCCGGCGCCGAATGGCGGCACGCGGGCTGTTCGATGTGCCTCGGCATGAACCCCGACCAGTTGGCCCCGGGTGAGCGCTCCGCGTCCACCTCCAACCGCAACTTCGAGGGCAGGCAGGGCAAGGGCGGCCGTACGCACCTGGTCTCGCCGCAGGTCGCCGCCGCGACGGCGGTCCTGGGCCACCTGGCGTCCCCCGCCGACCTGTCCGACGCCGACACTCGTACGCCCGCTGGAGTCTGAGAAGTCATGGAAGCATTCACCACGCACACCGGCCGGGCCGTCCCGCTGCGCCGCAGCAACGTCGACACCGACCAGATCATCCCCGCCCACTGGCTCAAGAAGGTGACCCGCGACGGGTTCGAGGACGGGCTGTTCGAGGCCTGGCGCAAGGACTCCGAGTTCGTGCTGAACCGTCCCGAGCGGCGGGGGGCGACCGTCCTGGTCGCAGGCCCCGACTTCGGCACCGGCTCCTCCCGTGAGCACGCCGTCTGGGCGCTGCAGAACTACGGCTTCAAGGCCGTCATCTCCGCCCGTTTCGCCGATATCTTCCGTGGTAACTCGCTCAAGAACGGCCTGCTCACGGTCGTGCTGGAGCAGAAGATCGTGGACGCGCTGTGGGAGCTCACGGAGCGGGACCCGCAGGCCGAGATCACGGTCGACCTCCAGGCCCGCGAGGTGCGCGCAGAGGGCATCACCGCGGCCTTCGAGCTGGACGAGAACTCCCGCTGGCGGCTGCTGAACGGCCTGGACGACATCTCCATCACCCTCCAGAACGAGGGCGACATCGCCGCGTACGAGGCGGAGCGCCCCGCCTACAAGCCGCGGACGCTCCAGGTCTGATCCCGGGCCCGCCCGCAAGGGCTGGTTTCGGCCACCGCAACACCTGTCTGTACCCCCAATCGTGGACGGTTGGGGGTACAGCCGTTTCCGCCCCCGGACACCCCCGGCGTGCCGCCTTCGTGAGTGCCAACACCGCTGATTACAAAGGTCTTTGCGGAGGTAGCCGCCGCTGGGAGGCACCGCGTGCTCCGGTCCCGGGAGGGCCGCCGGGAGGCGGCAGTTGCCCCCAGCGGGGGCGACAACTCGCCCCAGATGGCACAATCTGTGCATGGACAACGACGGCCAACTCGAGCTCTATACGGCGGTCGCGGCCCAACTCAAGGAAGCGCACTCCAAGGTGCGCGCACTGCAAGTCCCGGAGGGCGTACGGATGGCGCTGACCCGGAAGCTGCTGGTCATTACGGCCGCGGCCAAGCACGATCCCGCCGAAGCCGCCAGGCGTCTCAAGCGGTTCGCGACCGACCTCGACCAGGGGCGAATCCCCGAAGAGGAACTCTGAGGCGGCCGAGTCGGTTGCGGCACAAGGGTGATTAGCCCGTTTCGTGTTTGATTTGCGGTATATATCTGCCTAACGTGCGAAAAAGCTTGAACACTTTCGTTCTGGCGATGTCTCCGAAGGGGAAGACGTGAACAAGGCGCAGCTCGTAGAAGCGATTGCCGACAAGATGGGCGGTCGCCAGCAGGCCGCCGATGCTGTCGACGCGGTCCTGGACGCCATCGTCCGCGCGGTCGTCGGAGGCGACCGGGTCTCGGTCACCGGCTTCGGTTCGTTCGAGAAGGTGGAGCGTCCTGCCCGGTACGCCCGTAACCCCCAGACGGGCGAGCGGGTTCGGGTCAAGAAGACCTCTGTGCCGCGCTTCCGCGCAGGTCAGGGCTTCAAGGACCTGGTCAGTGGCACCAAGAAGCTGCCGCGCGGTGGCGAGGTCGCGGTGAAGAAGGCGCCCAAGGGCAGCCTGACCGGCGGTGCCGCCGCCACGGTCAAGAAGGCCGCGGCCAAGAAGGTCGCCGCGAAGAAGGCGGCCCCCGCGAAGAAGGTGACCGCGAAGAAGGCGGCCCCCGCGAAGAAGACCACGGCGGCGGCGAAGAAGGCCACCGCGAAGAAGACGACCGCCAAGAAGACCACGGCGGCCGCGAAGAAGACCACGGCCAAGAAGGCCACCGCGAAGAAGGCGGCGGCCAAGAAGGCCCCGGCCAAGAAGTCGACGGCCCGCAAGACCACCGCCAAGAAGACCACCGCCCGCAGGTAACGGGGCGCACGGGCACTCACGCGCCGGGCCGGGCTCCCAGAGGGAGCCCGACCCGCGGTGTGTTCGGGGCGCTCCGGACGCCCGGGAGCGCACTCAGAACGTCTGCAGCGTCACCAGCGTGATCCGCCGGGCCTCGCCCTCGCCCTCGGTCTCGATCCGCACCCGCTGTCCCGGGCGCAGCAGCCTGAGCCCGCCCGCGTCGAACGCGGGCGCGTCGAAGGGGACGGGGGTGCCGTCGTCGAGCAGCACCTGGCCGGTGCGGGTCTCGGGGTCGTAGGTGTACGCGGTCGCCTGCATGACCGCAGCCTACCGACCGGCCCCCGGCCCGGGTCAGTCCGCCGGCTACTCCGGGATCAGCAGCAGGGCCGCCGCCGCAGCCGTGCGCGGGCCCACGCCCAGCGCCAGCGCCGCGCGCAGATCGTCCCCGGTGTCCACGTCCTGCCGTACGGAGTCGACCTCGGCGAGGGCGATTTCCACCGCACCCGAGGCGCGGTGCCGCGCCCGCGAATCCGTACCGAAAGCGGGCAGCAATTCCCGGCCGGGACCCGCCGCCAGCAGCGTCGTACCGATTCCGGCGGCGTCGGGCAGAAAAGCACGCGGGAATTCGGCGGCCGCGTCCAGGACCCGGGCCAATTCCGGCGGACGCAGTGACGGCAGATCGGCGTTCAGTGCGGCCACGGCGGCACCGGGCATCCTCTGCCGTACGACCGCCGCCCCGTGGGCGAGCGCGGCGTTCAGGCCGTCCGCCGGCTCGTCCCCGACGACCCGGGCCCCCAGGGCCGCCAGTTCCCGGGCGGCCAGCGGGTCGTCCGTGACGACCGCCACATCACGCACCGCGGCGCACGACAGCACGGCGGCCACCGTGTCCTGCGCGAAGGCGAGGGCGAGCCCCGGACGCAGTCCGTCGGCCGCGGTGTCCGAGAGTCTGCTCTTGGCCCGCGCCAAGGCTTTCAGAGGTACGACCACAGTCCACTGCACGAGCGCTCCGTCCCTGTCCTGGCGCGTCCATTGTCACCCGGACCCCGTGGGTGACCGACGGCCTGCCCGGCGGTCGGCGCGTGGAAAAGGTGTGCGAAGCCCCACGCAAGGGCCGTCCCGGGAGACAGGCGGGCGTACGGTGTTCTCGACAGACGGGCGGCCCGGGGCGACACTTGTGCGGCCCACAGCCACAGCCCCAGCCCAGGGCCTGACGTCCAGGTCCCGAGGTCCCTAGAGGAAGGTGTCCGCGTGCCCCGCCGCAGAATCGGCTTCTGGTACCGCTTCGCAGCGGTCCTCTGCAAACCGCCGCTGGTGGTTCTGCTCAAGCGGGACTGGCGCGGAATGGAGAACATTCCGGCCGAAGGCGGATTTATCACGGCGGTGAACCACAATTCACATGTGGACCCGTTCGCCTACGCGCACTACCAGTACAACACCGGGCGCGTTCCTCGTTTCCTCGCCAAGAGCGGTCTTTTCAAGAAGGGATTCGTCGGTGCCACGATGCGCGGCACCGGGCAGATCCCCGTCTACCGCGAGACCACGGACGCCCTCAGCGCCTTCCGGGCCGCGATCGACGCCGTGGAGCGCGGCGAGTGCGTCGCCTTCTATCCGGAGGGCACCCTCACCCGCGACCCGGACGGCTGGCCGATGACCGGCAAGACCGGTGCCGCCCGCGTCGCGCTGCAGACCAAGTGCCCGGTCATCCCCGTCGCCCAGTGGGGGGCCAACGAGCTGCTGCCGCCCTACGCCAAGAAGCCGAACCTCTTCCCGCGCAAGACCCACCACGTGCTCGCGGGCCCGCCTGTGGACCTCACGCGCTTCTACGACAAGGAGATGTCCCCCGAGCTCCTGAAGGAGGCGACGGAGGTCATCATGGCGGCCATCACCCGCCAGCTGGAGGAGCTCCGCGGCGAGAAGGCGCCCGAGAAGCGCTACGACCCGCGTGAGGTGCGCATCCAGCAGCGCCGCCGCAGTGCCGCACAGGAGAAGGCGCGCCAGAAGGAGGGGCAGGGCAAGTGAGCAAGCCGGTCAAGGCGGCCGTGTTCGGGGCGGGATCGTGGGGGACGGCCTTCGGCATGGTGCTCGCCGACGCCGGGTGCGAGGTCACCCTGTGGGCACGCCGCGCCGAACTCGTCGAGGCCGTCAACTCCACCCGTACGAACCCGGACTACCTGCCGGGCGTCGATCTGCCCGAGAACCTCAGGGCCACCACGGATGCGGCCGAGGCCGCGCACGAGGCCGACTTCACGATACTCGCGATCCCCTCGCAGACCCTGCGCGGGAACCTCGCCGAGTGGACGCCGCTGCTCGCACCCCACACGATCCTCGTCTCCCTGATGAAGGGCGTCGAACTCGGCTCCGCCATGCGGATGAGCGAGGTCGTCGAGGACGTCGCCAAGGTCGCCCCGGAACGCGTCGCCGTGGTCACCGGCCCCAACCTGGCCCGGGAGATCGCCGCCCGGATGCCGGCCGCCGCCGTGGTCGCCTGCACCGACGAGAGGGTCGCCCAGCGCCTCCAGGCCGTCTGCCACACGCCGTACTTCCGGCCGTACACCAACACCGACGTGGTCGGCTGCGAACTCGGCGGTGCGGTCAAGAACGTCATCGGCCTCGCCGTCGGCATCGCGGACGGCATGGGCCTCGGCGACAACGCCAAGGGCTCGCTCATCACCCGCGGGCTCGCCGAGACCACCCGGCTCGGGCTCGCGATGGGCGCCGACCCGCTGACCTTCTCCGGGCTCGCGGGTCTCGGCGACCTGGTGGCGACCTGCTCCTCGCCGCTGTCGCGCAACCACACCTTCGGCACCAACCTCGGCAAGGGAATGACGCTGGAGGAGACCATCGCGGTCACCCGGCAGACCGCCGAGGGCGTCAAGTCCTGTGAGTCCGTGCTGGATCTGGCCCGCAGGCACGGCGTCGACATGCCCATCACGGAGACGGTCGTCGGCATCGTCCACGAGGGCAAGCCGCCGGTCGTCGCTCTCAAGGAGCTGATGTCGCGCAGCGCGAAGCCCGAACGACGCTGAGCGACCCAGCCCCACGGACGCTGTGTCAGGGCCCTACCACCGGGTACTCTCATCGCGATATGAGCACCGAGAACCTCCCCCAGAGCCCTGGGCAGCCCCCTCGTAAGCCGCGCGTCGCGGTCGTCTGCGGCGGGCGCAGCTCCGAACACGGCATCTCCGTGGTCACGGCCGGTGCCGTGCTGCGCGCCATCGACCGGACCAAGTACGACGTCCTGCCGATCGGCATCACCCGGGACGGCCGTTGGGCGCTCACCGCCGACGAACCCGAGCGGATGGCGATCACCGACCGCCGTACGCCGAGCGTCGAGGAGCTCGCCGAGTCGCACGAGGGCGGTGTCGTCCTGCCGGTCGACCCCACGAACCGCGAAGTCGTCTACAGCGAGCCCGGTTCGGTGCCCAAGGCGCTGGGCGAGGTCGACGTGGTCTTCCCGGTGCTGCACGGCCCCTACGGCGAGGACGGCACCCTGCAAGGCCTGCTGGAGCTGTCCGGCGTGCCCTATGTGGGCTCGGGTGTCCTCGCCTCCGCCGTCGGCCAGGACAAGGAGTACATGAAGCGCGTGTTCACCTCGTTCGGGCTGGAGGTCGGCCCGTATGTGGTGATCCGCCCGCGCGAGTGGGAGCGCGACCAGGCCGCCGCCCGCAAGAAGATCGTGGACTTCGCCGGTGAGCACGGCTGGCCGCTGTTCGTGAAGCCCGCGCGCGCGGGTTCCTCGATCGGCATCACCAAGGTCGACGACCTCGCCGGGCTCGACGAGGCGATCACCGAGGCCCAGCGGCACGACCCCAAGATCCTCGTGGAGGCCGCGGTCCGCGGACGCGAGATCGAATGCGGTGTCCTGGAGTTCGAGGACGGCCCCCGCGCCTCGGTGCCGGCCGAGATCCCGCCGCCGGACACGCACGCGTACTACGACTTCGACGCCAAGTACATCGACTCGACCCCCGGCATCGTGCCCGCGCCGCTGACCGACGAGCAGACCGCGGAGGTCCAGCGGCTCGCCGTGCTGGCGTTCGAGGCGGCGTCCTGCGAGGGCCTGGTCCGCGCGGACTTCTTCCTCGCCGAGGACGGGAAGTTCGTGATCAACGAGATCAACACCATGCCCGGTTTCACGCCGATCTCGATGTACCCGCAGATGTGGCAGGCGAGCGGCATCAGCTACCCCGAGCTGGTGGACCGTCTGATCCAGGCGGCGCTGAACCGTTCCACCGGTCTGCGCTAGGGCCGACCCCAGGGCCCGCGCCCGCCGGAGTCTCTCAGTCGGCGATCCCCTCGGGGATCGCCTTCTTCACGGCGGGCGCCAGGCTGACGAGCGGTGCCACCCCGTTACCGGTGTGCGCCTTGGGCAGGCTCACCTCGACATACGCCCGGCGCAGCGTGGTGGTGAAGCGGAACGAGCCGTCGTTCTGCTTCTGCAGCAGCCAGCCGACGCCGTTGACCTCCATGCCGTCGGCCTCCGGGTCGTCCATCTCCGCGGGCCTCACCACACCGCAGCGCAGTATGATCGCCGGGCTTCCCCAGCCCGCCGTCAGTGCGGACCGGGGCTCGGGATCGTTCTGTTCGAGGCCGTCGACCTTTTGCGGCAGCACCTTGTCCAGGTTCCGGCACAGCTGTGCGACCTTCGCGTCCGGGCTGGGAACCGTCGCCGAGGGGCTGCCGTGATCTGAGGAACAGCCCGCCGCGGCGATCAGCAGGGCGAGAGCGGGCAGTCCGAGAAGCCGGCGGCGGAAGAACGTCACCGGCCAAGGGTAGACGGGGGCTAAAGGTGCACCACCGGGCAGGTCAGGGTGCGGGTGATGCCTTCCACCTGCTGGACCCTCGCGACCACCATGCGGCCCAGCTCGTCGACGGTGTCGGCCTGGGCGCGCACGATGACGTCGTAGGGACCCGTCACATCCTCGGCCTGGATGACTCCAGGGATCTGCCCGATCGTCTCGGCGACGGTCGACGCCTTGCCGACCTCCGTCTGGATCAGGATGTACGCCTGTACCACGGAACCTCCAGGGCGGCCACGAGGATCATGGGGGGGGAGAAGGGACGCCACGGTATCGCGTCGCCGCTCGCCGCGGGGAGACCCGCGGAGACTGTGGCGTGAGTGCCGGCGAACACCCGCCACACAAGTTGACGGTCGACTCGACCGTACCGGCGACGATGACGGCTCGCGACCGGGCGCGGCAGGCGAGAGAAGGGGATGTACGACGATGAAGGGCACCGTGGGCGAGCTGGGCGAGTTCGGGCTCATCAGAGAGCTCACCGCACGGCTCACCACCACCCCGGCGGTCCGGATCGGCCCCGGCGACGACGCCGCGGTGGTGGCCGCTCCCGACCGCCGGGTGGTGGCGAGCACCGACATCCTCCTGGAGGGCCGGCACTTCCGCCGGGACTGGTCGACGGCGTACGACGTCGGGCGCAAGGCGGCCGCGCAGAACCTGGCGGACATCGCCGCGATGGGCGCCGTGCCCACCGCGCTGCTGCTCGGTCTCGTCGTCCCCGCCGAACTGCCCGTCACCTGGCCCACCGAGCTGATGGACGGGCTGCGCGACGAGTGCCAGGTCGCGGGCGCGGCCGTGGTGGGCGGCGATGTCGTACGCGGCGACACCATCATGATCTCGATCACCGCGCTCGGCGATCTGCGCAACCACGAGCCGGTCACCCGGGCCGGTGCCCAGCCCGGCGACGTGGTCGCCGTCACCGGCTGGCTCGGCTGGTCCGCGGCCGGGCACGCGGTCCTCTCCCGCGGCTTCCGCTCGCCGCGCGCGTTCGTCGAGGCGCACCGGCGCCCCGAACCGCCGTACCACGCGGGACCGGCCGCCGCCGGGCTCGGCGCCACCGCGATGTGCGACGTGAGCGACGGGCTCATCGCCGACCTCGGGCACATCGCGGAGGCCAGCAAGGTGCGGATCGACATCCGCTCCGGCGCCATCGACATCCCCTCCCAGATGAACGACATCGGGCAGGCCGTGGGCGTCGACCCCATCCAGTGGGTGCTCACGGGCGGCGAGGACCACGCGATCGTGGCGACCTTCCCGCCGGAGGTGAAACTGCCCGCCCGCTGGAAGGTGATCGGCGAGGTGCTCAACCCCTCGGCGCTGCCCCAGGTCACGGTCGACGGGGCACCGTGGACCAGCAAGGGCGGCTGGGACCACTTCGGCGACATCGAGGCCTAGCGCCACAGCACCAGCCGCCCGGCGGGCGTGGCCGCCCGCTCCGCCCGGGCGGCCTCAGGCCGGATACGCCGGGAGGTCGATGTCCGTCGCCGCCTTCTCCGTCAGCCGTTTGAAGAACCCGGCGAGAAGACGCGAGGCCAGCAGTCGGTACACCCGGTCCCGGCTGCGGATCCGCCGCTCGCTCGCGGGGGCGAAGAACGGGCCCGCGTTGCCGGAGATCTTCTGGCAGCCCTTGGCGAAGTCCCGGATCCGCGCCTCGTACGCGGCCAGGGCGGTGCGGTGGTCGCCGTGGGCGAGGGCGAGTTCGCCGGCCAGGACGTACGCGGCGACGACCGCCACCCCCGTGCCCATCCCGCCCATCGTGGCGCCGTACCCGGCGTCACCGAGGAGCACCACACGCCCCTTGACCAGACGGTCGACATGGATCTGGGCGATCGCGTCGAAGTACAGGTCGTCGGCCTTCTCCAGGGCCTTCAGCACCGTGGGCGCCTCCCAGCCCATCCTCGCGAACCGCTCGGCGAGGATCCTCTTCTGGGCGGCGACGTCCCGGCGGTCGTGGGCGAGCGGCTCCGACCGGAAGACCAGCAGCGCGCCCGCGCGGTCCGGGTCGCCGTCGTAGTTGCCGATGACCAGCGCGCGGCCCGGCTCGCTGTACAGGCGGCCGGTGCGGTCGAGCCCCAGGTGGTTGGGGATGCCGAACCCGGCGACGTAGTGGTCCAGGAAGCGCAGATGGCGGGACTCGTCGCCGAAGACCAGACGGCGGGTGTGCGAGTGCAGCCCGTCCGCGGCGACGACCAGGTCGAAGCGGCGGGGGGCGCCCCGCTCGAAGGTCACGTCGACGCCGTCGGGGGTGTCGGTGAGGGTGGCGATCGAGTCGCCGAACACATACTCCACCCGGTCCTTGGTGCGCTCGTACATGATCCGCGCGAGGTCGCCGCGGAAGATCTCCACGTCGCCGCTCATCATCTCGGCCGGCAGGTCCACCCGCGGGGTGCCGTCGGCTCCCACCACGGTCTGCCGGCCCATATGGGTCTGGTGGGCGTGGACGGCGTCCCAGATGCCCATCGCGGTCAGCACCCTGCGGTGCACATGGCCGCGGAAGTCGACCGCGAAGCCGCCCTCGCGCAGGGCGGGCGCCTTCTCCACGACGGTGACGCGGGCGCCGTAGCGGGCGAGGTTCAGGGCGGCGGCGGGTCCGGCGACGCTGGCGCCGGAGACGAGGACGGTGAGGTGGCCGAGGCCGGGTGTGTTCGTCATGGGCAAGAGCCTCGGCGGTGGCGCTGACCGTGCTCCTACCGTGCGCTGACCGCGGCTGACCGAAGACGTCGTCCCTGGCCGAAGGCCTCTTCGTACGCTTCGGGGGACAGCCGTGCGCGCGCGGCCCGCTCGGTGCGTACGACATCGGGGTCGCCCGGGAGCGGCGCGCCCCGCAGGGCCGTGGCGGCGCCGAGCAGCTCGGCCGCGCGCTCGGGGGACTCGGCGACCGACGCCAACGCCTCGGCGGTCGCGGCCAGTTCCAGCACCCCCGGACTCTCCGTGGCCAGACCGGCGGCCTGCCCGAACCACTCGCGGGCCTCCTCCGCCCGCCCCTCGGCGGCCGCGTTGCGGCCGAGACCGATCAGGATCCGGACGCTCTCACCGGCGCTGAACCAGTTGGCGGCGCACGCCTGGAGGGCCTTTTCGTACTCCACGCGCGCGTGGGCGGTGTTCCCGGTCAGCCGGGCCAGATCGCCGAGGCCGCGGCGGGCGCTCGCCTCCTTGTCCGGGACACCGACGGTGCGGGCGAGGGCCGCCGACTGCTCGAAGTGCTCGGCCGCCTCCTCGACGTCGCCCCGGTGCAGCAGCGCGGTCGCCCGGGAGCGCAGCAGGTCCGCGGTCTCCTCGGGCGCCTGAAGCTCCCGGACGTGCGCGAGGCCCTCGTCGAACAGCTCCAGCGCCCGCCCGTGGTCGCCACGCCCGTCGGCGAAGCCGCCCAGCGGGTCGAGGCAGTTGGCCATGCCCCAGCGGTCACCGGTCGTGCGGAACCCGGCCAGGGCACGGTCGAAGGCGGCCTCGGAGTCGGCGGGGCGGCCCTCGAACTGCGCCTGGTAGGCGAGGCCCAGATCCAGCAGCGCGCGGCCCCATGGGTCGTGTGTGACCCGGACGACCGGCAGTTCCGTGTCCGAGGCGTCCAACGGGCCTCTCCACAGCGTCCACAGGACCAGCGTGAACGGCAGCCGCAGCGGCCGGTCCAGGGCGCGCATGATCTCCGACACACGCGCGACGAGGCCGGGTTCGGCCGGGTCGTCGCCGCGCCCGGTGGCCGTGTTCATCGCACACAGGGCGTACTCCTCGGCGAGCCCCTCGGGCGGCTCGTCGCCCGCCGCCGCCAGCAGCGCACGGGCGACCTCCGCCTGTTCGCCGTGCGGACCGCGCAGCCGCCAGAACCAGGACAGGGCGGCCATCAGCCGCAGGCCGTCCCCGGGAGCCGTGGTCACGAGGTGGCGCAGGGCCGCGTCCAGGTTGCCGCGCTCGGCGGTCAGCCGCTCCAGCCAGGGCAGCTGCTCCCCACCGCGCAGACCCGGCTCCGCCCGCTCGGCCAGCCGCAGGAAGTACGCCGCGTGCGCGTCCCGCAGCCCGTCCCGCTCCCCGGCCGCGACCAGATGCTCCGCGGCGAACGCCCGGATGGTCTCCAGCATCCGGTGGCGCCCGTCGGCCACCTCCAGGAAGGACTTCTCCGCCAGCGACGCCAGGAGGTCCTCCGGGTACGGCACCCCGCACACCTCCTCGACCGCGGGGAGCGTGGCACCGGCCGGGAACACGGACAGCCGCCGGGCCAGCTCCCGCTCCTCGTCGTCCAGCAGCTCCCAGCTCCACTCCACGACCGCGCGCAGGGTGCGGTGCCGGGGCGCCTTGGTGCGGTCGCCCCGGGACAGCAGCCGGAACCGGTCGTCCAGGCGGTCGGCCAGCTCCTCGGGGGTCAGCGTGCGCAGCCGGGCCGCGGCCAGCTCGATGGCCAGCGGCAGCCCGTCGAGCGCGGCGCACACGTCCGCCACGCGCGTGTGCCCGTCGAAGCCGGGGCGTACGGCGCTGGCCCGGTCCAGGAACAATCGCAGCGCGTGCTCCGGGGGCAGCGGCGGCACCGGGCACAGCACCTCACCGGTGATGCCCAGGGCCTCGCGTCCGGTCGCGAGGATCCGTACGCCGGGGCAGGAGGCGAGGACGAGGGCGGCCCACCGTGCCGCGTCCTGGACGAGGTGCTCGCAGTTGTCGAGCACCAGCAGCAGTTCCCGGTCCTCCAGGACCGCCAGCAGCCGGTCGGCGGGGTCGGCGGCGGGACCGCGGAGCCCCTCGCGCGCCCCGAGCGCGGCCAGCACCGCGTACGGGATCCGGGAGCCGTCGGTCAGGGGCGCGAGTTCGACGAACCGGACCTCGGGGGCGGTGGCGTGCCCCCTCGCCCCGGGGGGTGCGGGAGTGCCGCCCTGGCCCTCCGCGTAGGCGCGGGCCGCCTCGGTCGCCAGGCGGGTCTTGCCCGCGCCGCCCGGACCGGTGAGCGTGACCAGGCGGGTGTCGGACGAGGCGAGCAGGGCGTGGATGCGGGCGAGTTCCGGGGCCCGGCCGACGAAGCGGGTCAGTTGCGCGGGCAGTCGCGCGCCCGGGGTCGGTCCTGTGCCCCGCAGCAGTTCCCGGTGCAGGACGGACAGCTCGGGCGAGGGATCGGCGCCGAGTTCCTCGGCGAGCGTGCGCCGGGCCTCCTCGTAGACCGTGAGCGCCTCGGCGGACCGCCCGCTCGCGTGCAGGGCCCGCATCAGCAGCGCGTACAGCCGCTCGCTCAGCGGATGGGCGCCGAGCAGCTCACGCAGCTCGGGGACGAGGCGGGGGCCGGCGCCGAGGGCGAGGCCGGCCTCGGCGCGGTCCTGCTCGGCGGCCAGCCGCAGCTCTTCGAGTCGGGCCCGCCCACCGGGTGTGCCGGGCAGATCGGCGAGGGCGGGGCCGCGCCACAGGGCGAGCGCCTCCCGCAGCACGGCCGCGGCCTCGTGGTGGTCGCCGCCCGCCAGGGCCGCGGAGCCTTGGCGGGCGAGCCGCTCGAAGCGGTGGGCGTCCACCACCTCGGGGGAGACGCAGAGCCGGTATCCGGTGGCGGTCGCCTCGATGCGCGTGTGCGGGGCCAGCCGCCTGCGCAGGCGGGAGATCTGCGACTGGAGCGCGTTGGCCCGGCCCGCGGGCGGCTCGTCGCCGTAGAGGCCGTCGGCGAGCCGCTCCGCGGACACGGTCCGGCCGGCGTCGAGGAGCAGCAGCGTCAGCAGCGCGCGGGGGCGGGGGCCGCCCGGGTCGAGGGGGGTGCCGTCCTCGGTGCGGACGTCGAGGGGGCCGAGGATGCCGAAGTGCATGCCGGGGATTCTGACAGGGCGTGCCCGCGCGGGCACAGCAGAAAGCCGGCCCACGTCAGTGGACCGGCTTTGTGCGGCGAACCAGCTGTGGCCGCGCGCTTAACAGGACGTCAGCGCGAGACCTTGCCGGCCTTGATGCACGAGGTGCAAGCGTTCACGCGCTTCGGCGTCCCGCCCACCACGGTACGCACACGCTGGATGTTCGGGTTCCAGCGGCGGGACGTACGGCGGTGCGAGTGCGAGATGTTGTTGCCGAAGCCCGGCCCCTTGCCGCAGACGTCGCAGTTGGCAGCCACGGGTCACTCCAAAGACTTCAGATGCACTTACGGTTGATCCCGGCATGCCGGGATCGAGATCGTAGGATCTGAGTGGCTCTGCCAGGGGAAAGCCCGACCTGGATCGGGCAACCGGAGCAGCATACAACGCCTGCTCCCGTAGAACGAAACTACCACGGCCCTCCCGCCCTCCGCCGCGCCCCCCGCTCGGGCCCCGGCGGCCGCCAGCTCCGGGATCCGGCCGCGCCGGGGCCTCCCGGTGCCGGGTGGGCGCCCGGCCCTCTTCAGGGCAGCACGGGCGCTGGGTCTACGCTGCGTCCCACGTCCAGCAGCTCAAGGAGGCGCAGGTGGCGCAGGTGCCGCAGCCATTGGATGCTCTCGCGGTGCGCACCTGGTGCGGTCTCGCGCTCAAGGCGCTGGGACGGGCGCGCGAGGAGATCGACGCGATCAACGTCTATCCCGTGGCTGACGGGGACACCGGCACCAACCTCTATCTGACCGTGGAGTCGGCCGCCGCGGCCGTCGAGGCGGTCTTCGCCGGCTACGAGGCCGGCGGCACCCAGCGGCCGACGCTCGCCGACGCGGTGCGGGCCATGGCGCACGGCGCCCTCATCGGGGCCCGCGGCAACTCGGGGACGATCCTCGCGCAGCTGCTGCGCGGCATGGCCCAGGTGCTCGCCGCCGACGGTGAGACCGCTCACACCGACGCCCAGGGGCTGCGGCTCGCGCTCCGGCAGGCGGCCGACTCCGCCCGGGAGGCCGTCGCCCACCCGGTGGAGGGCACCGTGCTGACCGTCGCCTCGGCCGCCGCCGACGCGGCCACCGGCCCGGAGGCCGGTGCGGAGGAGAACTGCGCCGGCGTCGCCCGGGCCGCGTACGAGGGGGCTCGGGCCGCCCTCGCGGCGACCCCCGGCCAGCTGGCCGTCCTGGAGCGCGCCGGAGTGGTCGACGCGGGCGGCCGGGGCCTGGTGGCGGTGCTCGCGGCACTGGTGGAGACGTTCACGGGGGAGAGCCCACGTGGGGCCGAGGGGCCGGGGCGCGGCACCCACGCGCGCGGGGACGCCCATCCCGGCATGTCCGTCGACGACGCCCACGCGCGCGTGCACGACGACGACACCTACGCGCGTGTGCACGGCGATTCCCGGGGCGTCTCCGAGGAGTGCGCCGGAGCCCCGGCGGACGGGGCCGGACCCGCCTACGAGGTGATCTATCTCCTGGAGGCCGACGACGCGGCCGTGGCACGGCTGCGGCACCGGCTCGACGCGCTCGGCGACTCCCTGGTCGTGGTCGGCGGGGACGGGCTGTGGAACGTCCATGTGCACGTCGACGACGCGGGCGCCGCCGTCGAGGCGGGCGTCGAGGCCGGGCGGCCGTACCGGATCCGGATCACCCACTTCGCCGCCGGGGATGTGCACACCACCCGTGCCGGGCGGCCGCCGCGCGAGCCGGTCCAGCGCGCGGTCGTGGCGGTCGTGCCGGGAGAGGGCCTGGCCCTGCTGTACCAGGAGGCCGGCGCGACCACCGTGCTCGCCCGGCCCGGGGAACCGCCGGCGAGCGGGGAGCTGGTGCAGGCGGTACGGCGGGCGCACGCGCGCGAGGTGGTGCTGCTGCCCAACGACGCGGATCTGCGCCACACCGCGGCCGCGGCGGCCGAGCAGGCCCGTACGGAGGGCGTCCGCGTGGCACTGATCCCGACCCGGTCCGCCGTGCAGGGCATAGCGGCGCTCGCGGTCCACGAGCCGGACCGGCGCTTCGACGAGGACGTCGTGGCGATGACGTCGGCGGCGGGGGCGACCCGGTACGCCGAGGTCACCGTCGCCGAACGGCAGTCCTGGACGATGGCGGGCATCTGCCAGGCCGGGGACGTCCTCGGACTGATCGACGGTGATGTCGCGGTCATCGGCTCGGACGTCACGGAGACCGCCGAGACGGTCCTGGACCGCATGCTCGCGGCGGGCGGCGAGATGGTCACCCTGGTCCTCGGCGACGACGCCCCCGAGTCGGTCGCGACGCACCTGGAGTCCCGGGTACGCGAGTCGTACCTGGCGGTCGACACCGTGGTCTACCAGGGCGGCCGCCAGGGGCCGCTGCTGCTCATCGGCGTGGAGTGACACCGTCCGGGGCCGCGGCGGTGCGTCTCCCCGCACGGCGCCCCCGGCACCCGGCAGGCGGTGCCTGCCGGGTGCCCGTCCGCGACGACGGGCACCCGGCACGGGCGTCACCGCTCCCGCTGCGCCTCGAGGAACTCCAGCAGCCGTTCCGCCTCCGCCCGCCGGGCCCGGGCCGTCTCGGCGTCGCCGTCCGCCGCCTCGGGTCCCTCGTACGCCGACAGCACCGCACGCGCGTGTGCCGCCGCCGCGTCGGGACGGCGCAGGTCGGCCGCCAGCCGGCCCGCGGCGAGCTCGGCGCCGGTACGGGCGTCGAGGGCGTCCGGGCCGAGGGCCGCGAAGACCGCGACGGCCTCCGTGGTGTGCCCGAGCGCCTCCTCGAAGGCCGCCCGCCGCGCCTCCTCGTCCGCGTCCTCACCGGCCGAGCGGGCGATCAGCTCGCCGAACTGGCGGTGGGTGTGGCCGAGTTCGCCGGCCAGCCGGACCCGCGCCTCGTGGTCCTCGGGCGAGCCGGAGGCACACACCTGGGCCGCCTGCGCCATCAGCTCCCGCGCCGCGTCCAGATCCGCCCGCTCGCGCGCGGCGAGCCAGGCACGGGCCCGCAGGGCGCGCACCAGGCCATGGGTGTTGCCGAGGCCGCGCCACAGTTCGGCGGCGCGGGCGTAGGCCCGGTCCGCCTCCGCGGGCAGTTCCGCGTGGCCCAGTGCCTCCGCGGCCAGGTGCGCCAGCATGGCGTGGTCCCGCTGCTCCGGCCAGTGCCGGGCGATCTCCGCGGCCTGCAGCCACCGCTCGGCGGCGGCGCGGTGCTCGCCCAGCTCCGTGTGACAGTCGCCGAGCCACCACTGCGTCTGCACCAGAGCCCCGTCGCCATGCGTCTCGGCGGTCAGATCGGGCAGTGCCGACTCCAGCACCTCGGCCGCCTCCGCGAACCGGCCCTGCCGCAGCAGCAGACCGCCCAGCTGGTGCCGCGCCCATGCGCCCAGCGCCGGGCCCTCGCCGGCCTCGTCGGCCCAGTGCGCGGCCTGAAGGGCGTGCTCGGCGGCCTCCGCGAACCGCCCCGACGCTCCCAGCACCTCCGCCAGCCCGAGGTGCAGCTGTGCCTGCCCGAACGGCTCCAACTGCCCCTGGCCGTGCTCCAGGGCCGCGCGGGCCGCCCGCTCGGCGCTCTCCGTGTCGCCGAGCTGCCGGGCGAGGCGGGACAGCCGTGCCTCGTGCTCCACCGCGAACCACGGCAGGCCCGCCGCCACGTACTCCTCGGCCGCCCGTGCCAGCAGCTCCGCCGCCGCCTCCGCGTCCCCGGCACGCCCCGTCAGCTCGGCGAGCATGGCCCTGGCCTCCGCGGCCCGGGACGCGAGACGCACCTCGGCCGTGTGCGGCTCGGCGAACGCCAGCAGCTCCCGTACGGCCTCCTCGGCGGTCCCGGTGGAGCTCTCGTCCTCCTCCAGCCGGTGCATCAGGACGCGCGCGTGTCCCACCAGGACGGACGCCGTCTGCCGTACGCCCGTACCGCTTTCGTCGAAGAGGGCGAGGGCCTCCGCGCGCAGCCCGGTGATCTCCTCCAGCGCCCGGTCGGCGTCGCCCGTCAGGGCGCGCACGAACGCGGCACGCGTGCGTGCCGCCAGCGCCTCCCCGGGGTCGCCCGCCGCCGCGTACAGTCCCGCCGCGCGCTCGAAGACCTCGGCGCCCTCCGGGCCCCGGGCGATCGCCTCGTGGTCGACGAGTTCCGCACGGTCCCGGGGGCCCAGCTCATGGCCCTCCGCCGCGCGCGCCACCGCGGCCCACGCCTCCACGGCGTCCGGGTGCAGCGCCTCCGACAGCCGCCGCGCCTCGGCGAGCAGCGCCGGAAGGTCCGGGTCCGCGGTCGTCACGGCGGACACCGGCGCCGGCCGCGGAGCCGGGCGAACCGTCCGTACGCCGAGCGGCAGCCGGTCGACCAGGGGAGCGCGGTCCATTCGCTCCCGGGTGCGCTCACCGACGTAGGGCGTGCCGTTGCGCGCGTCGAAGCGGGCGGCGAGCGCCAGCGCCTCCTCGCGCGCGTGGGCGGAGAGTTCCCGGGCGGTCCACTCCCGGCCCGCCGGTCCCGGCACCGTCTGCTCGCCGAACCCCAGCGTGACCAGCCGGTCCATCAGCAGCGTCACCACGGCCAGGAAGTCCAGCTTGCTGCGCGGCTCCCCGGAGTCCGTGAAGTACTGCGGGCGCTCGGCCAGGAGTTCCAGGCCGCGCGCCTCGTTGCCGGTCAGGGCGCAGAACTCCACGTGGTCCGCGTACGAGCCGCGCATGCTCTCCATGCCCCGCACGAGTCGGATCCCGCGCAGATGGTGGGCCCGTGCCTCGTCGAGACGGCCCAGGCGCAGCAGCGACAGCAGCGAGGAGGCCAGCACGGCGTGCGGCTCGTGCGCGCACACGTACTCGCCCTCCAGCACCGGCGCCCACAGCTCCAGCGCCCGCTCGTCCTCGCCCGTGCGCGCCTGCCACCACCCCTGGTCGTGCAGCTCGCACGCGCGGCAGTCGGCCATGGTGTCGCGGTCGGCGGCCAGCCACGCGGTGTACGCCCGTTCGGCGCGCGCCAGATCCCCGATGTGCGCGGCGACGCTGAACTCGGCGCTGCGCACGGCGCGTTCGGAGTGCCCGGCCAGCCGGTAGCGGTGCTCCATCTCGGCGAGCCACTTCTCCATGGCGGCGAGCGGGATGTGCGGCTGGCCCAGCATGCCCGCCGACATCCACTTGAAGACCCAGTGCAGCGAGTGGGTCTCGTACTCGTCGAAGTCCTCGGGGCGCTCGTCCCACATGCGCAGCAGGCGCGCGAAGGGGACGAACATCTTGTCCTTCTCGGAGCTGTAGTTGTAGACCTTCAGCTGGTGCCCGAGCGCCTCGATCACTGCCAGCGGGATGTTCAGCTTCTCCGCCGCCACGAGCAGCTGCTCCGCACGCGCGTTGCGCGCCGGGCCCTCCGGCTCGTCGTAGTTGTCCGCCATCGCACGGCGCAGTGAGTCGAAGTCCATGGCCTGGCTCATCGGGAGCCGTCCTTGGGGGAGTTGGAGTGGGTGGCCCATTCGAGCAGGCCGATGAACGCGCGGTTGAGCAGCGCGGAGTCCGCCGGCCGCAGCGGACGCTGGGCCATCAGCAGGGCCTGCCCGTAGAGGGACTCGGTGGCCGTGCCGATCAGCTCAGCGTCGCCCAGGGAGCCGATCCTGCGGATCAGCGGGTTGAGGTGGTTGAGGACCAGACGCGCCCGGGGCGCGCTGCCCCGCAGCGAACCGAGGATCCCCGCCCACAGGTCGTCGGCCTGCTCCTCGGCCTCGGCGCGCGCCTGCTCATGGCGGGCCGCCCGGTCGTCCAGATGCAGGGCGGGCACGGACAGGGGATGGAACGCGCGCAGGACGACATCGCAGCCGAGCGGGTCGAGCGTGGCGCGTGCGGCGCTCAGGAAGCCCGCCAGCGCCAGCTCCTCGGCCGGGTCGACCGCGTCCAGATGGGCGGTCACGGTGTCCGCGTCCAGCTCCGCGACCACCGTCCCCGGGCGCGCCGACGGCAGCGACTCCACCAGCTCGCTGTCGTAGGTGTAGCCGCCGTTGACCACTCCGATGCCCTGCGCGGAGGCGATCGGCGCGACCTGGCGGTACTCCTCCACCGTCCGGGTGAAGTGCACGACGGGGTGCCGCTGTGCGAACTCCTCCAGGGACAGTCGCCCGTCCGTGGTCTCGAAGGGGAGCCACGGCAGCATCGTGCGCAGCAGCTCCTTGTCGTGCCGGGCGAGCGACTTGACGCCCAGGTAGTGCACGGACAGGAAGGCGGCGAGCCGCTCGGGGTCACCGGCCGCGAGTCCCGTCAGCCAGGACCGGATGCGCTCCCCGAGGGCGTCGCGCACGGCCGCCAGGGTCTCGTCCTCGTACAACGACTCGCGTGAGGCCGTGGGCCGCAGACTGTCCGTGTCGAGCACACAGCGCACGAAGAACGCCCAGTCGGGCAGCAGCTGTTCGGCCCGCTCCGTCAGCAGCATGCCCTTCAGGTGCACCCGGTGGCTCGCCCGCTGCGCCGGACTGACCGCGCTCGGCAGCACATAGGCGACGCCCCGCACCCCGGCGAGCGGCACGTCCAGGTCGATCGAGTCCAGCGGAGTGAAGCCGAACAGGTCGTGACAGTGGCGCGCCAGGGCCACCCGCCGGCTCGCGGGGGAGGGGTAAGCGCGGTCCCAGGGCGCCGGCAGGTCCGAGATCGGCTCGTCGCCGACCCGCACGTCGTACGGCAGCAGCGAGCCGAAGTCCCGTGCCAGGGACCGCACCCGGTCCGCCGAGAGCCAGTCCCCGGCACCGGGACGCGCCACCAGGTGCACCGTGGTGCCGGGTTCGGGACGGGCGTCCGGCGGCAGCGTCCGTACGACGTACGACCCGTCGTCGGCGGCCGTCCACTCCACCGGGAGCGCGTCCGGCGTACGGGCGCTGCGGCTGACGACCCGGATGCGCTCGGCGACGACGAAGCAGGCCAGCAACCCGATGCCGAACTGTCCGAGGAAGCCGGAGCGGGCCTCCTGGAGCCCCTCGGCCCGCTTGGAGCTGCGCCCGATGGTGGCGAGCAGGCTGTGCACGTCGGACTCGGTGAGCCCGACGCCGGTGTCCTCGACGCGCAGACCGGTTCCGTCCGCATACAGCCGGACCCGGGCCGGCGCGTCCGGTTGCTCGGCGCGGCGGGCGGTGATCGCGTCCACGGCGTTCTGCAGCAGCTCGCGCAGATAGACCTTGGGACTGGAGTAGAGGTGATGGGAGAGCAGGTCCACCAGACCGCGCAGGTCGACCTGAAACGTATGAGGTGACTGGGGTGACTGAGGTGCCTGGGATGCCTGTGAGGTCTGGGAGTCCATCGTCACGGCGCCGTGGGTGGGGGACGGTCGACGGCGCGGGGTCGGGCGGTCCCGGTGGGGCGGTGACCGCGGGGCGAGCCGGGAAGGATCGGGTCATCCTAGGCTTGGAGCCACCCCGCTGACCAGCGGATTTGCAAGACGTATACGGCGATGTCAGTGGTGTGGTGTGCAATGGATCTCGTGCCCGCACCGCAAGAACCGCTCAAGAAGGCGCTCGGCCCCGCCACCGCGAAGGTGATGGCCGAGCACCTCGGCCTGCACACCGTCTCGGACCTCCTCCACCACTACCCGCGCAGATACGAGGAGCGCGGTCAGCTCACCCACCTCGCCGACCTGCCCATGGACGAGCACGTGACGGTGGTCGCCCAGGTCGCCGACGCCCGGCTGCACAGCTTCGCCTCGGCCAAGGCGCCCCGCGGCAAGGGCCAGCGCCTGGAGGTCACGATCACCGACGGCAGCGGCCGCCTCCAACTGGTCTTCTTCGGCAACGGCGTGCACAAGCCCCACAAGGAACTCCTGCCGGGCACACGCGCGCTGTTCGCGGGCAAGGTCTCCGTCTTCAACCGCAGGCTCCAACTGGCCCATCCCGCCTACGAGTTGCTGCGCGGCGAGGACGACGTGACCGAGACGGTCGACAGCTGGGCGGGCGCCCTCATCCCGATCTACCCGGCGACGGCCAAGCTGGAGTCCTGGAAGATCGCCAAGTCGGTGCAGACGGTCCTGCCGAGCGCCCAGGAGGCGGTCGACCCCCTGCCGGACTCGCTGCGCGCGGGCCGGGGCCTGGTCTCCCTCCCCGAGGCACTCCTCAAGGTCCACCGCCCGCACACCAAGGCGGACATCGCCGAGGCCCGCTCCCGCCTCAAGTGGGACGAGGCCTTCGTCCTCCAGGTCGCCCTGGCCCGCCGCCGGCACGCGGACGGCCAGCTTCCGGCGGTGCCCCGCGTCCCCGCGCCGGACGGCCTGCTCACGGCCTTCGACGAGAAGCTCCCCTTCACGCTCACCGACGGCCAGCAGAAGGTCTCCCACGAGATCTTCGCCGACCTGGCCACCGAGCACCCGATGCACCGCCTGCTCCAGGGCGAGGTCGGCAGCGGCAAGACGCTGGTCGCCCTGCGCGCCATGCTCGCCGTCGTGGACGCGGGCGGCCAGGCCGCCCTGCTCGCGCCCACCGAGGTGCTCGCCCAGCAGCACCACCGCTCGATCGTCGAGATGATGGGGGACCTGGCCGAGGGCGGGATGCTGGGCGGATCCGAGCAGGGCACCAAGGTGGTGCTGCTCACCGGCTCCATGGGCGCGGCCGGGCGCCGGCAGGCGCTGCTCGATCTGGTCACCGGGGAGGCCGGGATCGTGATCGGCACCCATGCCCTGATCGAGGACAAGGTCCAGTTCCACGACCTGGGCCTGGTGGTGGTCGACGAGCAGCACCGGTTCGGGGTGGAGCAGCGCGACGCGCTGCGCAGCAAGGGCAAGCAGCCGCCGCATCTGCTGGTCATGACCGCCACACCGATCCCCCGGACCGTCGCCATGACGGTCTTCGGCGACCTGGAGACCTCCGTCCTGGACCAGCTCCCGGCCGGGCGCTCGCCGATCGCCAGCCATGTGGTGCCGGCCGCGGACAAACCGCACTTCCTGGCGCGCGCCTGGGAGCGGGTGCGCGAGGAGGTCGCCAAGGGCCATCAGGCATACGTCGTCTGCCCCCGGATCGGCGACGACATCGACGAGCCCGGCGACCCGAAGAAGGCCGCGAAGTCGCCCGAGGACGAGGCGGAGAAGCGGCCCCCGCTCGCCGTGCTCGACGTGGCCGGCCAACTGGCCAAGGGCCCCCTGACGGGCCTTCGGGTCGAGGTGCTGCACGGCCGTATGCACCCCGACGACAAGGACGCGGTGATGCGCCGGTTCGCCGCCGGCGAGGCCGATGTCCTGGTTGCGACGACGGTCATCGAGGTCGGGGTGAACGTCCCGAACGCCACCGCCATGGTGATCATGGACGCCGACCGCTTCGGGGTCTCGCAGCTCCACCAGCTGCGGGGCCGGGTGGGCCGTGGCTCGGCGCCCGGTCTGTGCCTCCTGGTGAGCGAGATGCCCGAGGCGAGCGCGGCCCGGCAGCGGCTGACCGCGGTCGCCTCCACCCTGGACGGCTTCGAGCTCTCGCGCATCGACCTGGAACAGCGGCGCGAGGGCGATGTCCTCGGCCAGGCCCAGTCGGGTGCCCGCACCTCGCTGCGCATGCTCGCGGTCATCGAGGACGAGGAGATCATCGCCGAGGCCCGCCAGGAGGCCACCGCGGTGGTCGCCGCCGACCCGGAGCTGGAGCGGCTGCCCGGCCTGCGCACGGCCCTGGAGGCGCTGCTGGACGAGGAGCGGGAGCAGTACCTCGAGAAGGGCTGACGGCAGGGGACAGGACGCGGCGAGCGGGCGCGGAGGCGGCCGCGGTGCCCGGGGAGCCGAGGTGACCGGGGGAGACCGCGCGCCGACGGCCGCCGGGCTGCGAGACTGGAGACGCACACCCGCCCTGGACACAGGGCACCCGCCCGCACACCGACAAGGACCGCAGAGATGACCCGCGTGATCGCCGGCCGGGCCGGCGGACGCCGACTGGCCGTCCCGCCGGGCAACGGCACCCGCCCCACCTCCGACAGGGCGCGCGAGGGCCTCTTCTCCACCTGGCAGTCCCTCCTCGGCGGCCCCCTGGGGGGCGAGCGGGTCCTCGACCTGTACGCCGGCTCGGGCGCCGTCGGCCTGGAGGCCCTGTCCCGTGGCGCGGGGCACACCCTCCTGGTCGAGGCCGACGCCCGCGCCGCCCGCATCGTCCGCGAGAACGTCAGGGCGCTCGGTCTGCCCGGCGCCGAGGTCCGGGCGGGCAAAGCGGAACAGATCATCCGCACCCCGGCACCTGAACAGCCGTACGACCTCGTCTTCCTGGACCCGCCGTACGCGGTCTCCGACGACGATCTTCGCGAGATTCTCCTCACACTCCGCACGGAGGGGTGGCTCGCGGCCGACGCCCTCGTCACCGTGGAGCGCAGCACCAGAGGCGGAGAGTTCAGGTGGCCGGACGGCTTCGAGGCGATCAGGGCCCGTCGTTACGGGGAAGGGACGTTTTGGTACGGTCGCGCCGCCTCTACGTGCGAAGACGCACGATGACCGGACCGGAGAGCGAGGGAACACAAGTGCGCCGCGCCGTCTGTCCCGGGTCGTTCGACCCGATCACCAATGGACACCTCGACATCATCGCCCGCGCCTCCAAGCTGTACGACGAGGTGTACGTCGCGGTGATGATCAACCAGTCCAAGAAGGGCCTCTTCGAGATCGACGAGCGGATCGAGCTGATCCGCGAGGTCACCGCCGAGTTCGGCAACGTCGTGGTGGAGTCCTTCCACGGCCTCCTCGTCGACTTCTGCAAGCAGCGCGACATCCCCGCCATCGTCAAGGGCCTGCGAGCGGTCAGCGACTTCGACTACGAGCTGCAGATGGCCCAGATGAACAACGGCCTCACCGGTGTGGAGACCCTTTTCGTCCCCACCAACCCCACCTACAGCTTCCTGTCCTCCTCGCTCGTCAAGGAGGTCGCGGCCTGGGGCGGAGACGTCTCCCACCTGGTGCCGCCGGTCGTCCTGGACGCCCTGGGTGAGCGCCTCGGCAAGGGTTGAGCGGACCCGCGGCGCACTCCCCGTTTTCTGACAGCACGTCAGCCGGTGTCGGCCGGGACGGAAGTGCCCGTACAGTCGACCCGTCCGTCTCCAATACAGCTGTAGAGAGTGGCGAGCACACGGTGGACGTGCAGAAGAAGCTCGACGAGATCGTCTCGATGGTCTCCGGCGCCCGGTCCATGCCCATGTCGGCCTCGTGCGTGGTCAACCGCGCCGAGCTGCTCTCGATGCTCGAAGAGGTGCGCGCGGCCCTGCCCGACTCCCTGGCCCAGGCCCAGGAGGTGATCGGCGACCAGGCGCAGATGGTCGAGCGGGCCCGCCAGGAGGCCGAGCGGATCATCGAGAGCGCGCACGCCGAGCGCGGCTCCCTGATCTCCGACACGGAGGTCGCCCGCCGTTCCCAGAACGAGGCCGACCGCATCCTCGCCGAGGCCCGCCAGGAGGCCGAGGAGGTCCGCGCCGAGGCCGACGACTACGTCGACTCCAAGCTCGCCAACTTCGAGGTCGTCCTCACCAAGACCCTCGGTTCGGTCGGCCGCGGCCGCGAGAAGCTCCTCGGCACCGGTCCCGGCCTCGACGAGCAGGGCTACGAGGACGAGGACGCCCCCGAGCGCAGCCACGACCCCGAGACCCTGCGCCGGGACGCGGACGCGTACGTGGACACCAAGCTCGGCGCCTTCGAGGCCGTGCTCGCCAAGACCCTGGAGGCCGTCGGCAAGGGCCGGCAGAAGCTGCACGGCCGGATCGCCACCGACGACCTCGGCGCCCTCGCCGGGGACCTGACGACCGTCCAGCACTCCAGCGACGCCGACTACCTCGCCGACCTCGCGGGCCTCGCCGACACCCCGGCCCAGGCCCCCGTCGCGCCCGCCCAGACGCCCGTGATCCCGGCCCAGCAGAACCAGCCCGCCTACGCGCAGCAGCAGGATCCGTACGGGTACGCGCAGCCCGACCAGTACGGCTACCAGCAGACCTACGCGCAGCAGGACGCCTACGGCTACCAGCAGGCGGACCCGTACGCCGCCTACCCCCAGGCGCAGGCGTACGACCAGCAGGCGGCGTACGATCAGGGGGGGCACGGCTACCAGCAGGGCAACGCCCTCGACGAGACCAGCCTCTTCGACACCAGCATGATCAGCGCCGAGCAGCTCCGGGCCTACGAACAGGGGCGCGGCGGTCACTGAACGTGCCGGACGCGCGGGTTCCCAGGGCTTCCGGGTGCACCGGATTGGGCCATGAGGGAAAGGTCCAGTATCCTGGCTCTTCGGTCGCGCGTACCCTTCGCGATCCACGCTGCCCGGAACATCACGGAACAGCGTCCCCCGAGCTTCGAGACCGAAAGCAGGAATGGCTCTGAACGCCCGCCTCGACCACCGCAACCCCCTCGTGTTCGACACGCACGAGCTGGGGCGGCGTCCTGGTGCGCTGCAGCGCCTGACCCGCACGATCGACGCCCCCAAGGACTTCGGTATCCAGGGGGTCATCGGAGTGCCGGAAGGCGCCCCGGTGGAGCTCGACCTCCGGCTCGAGTCGGTCATGGAAGGGGTGCTCGTCACAGGCACCGCCCGTGCATCGGCCGAGGGGGAGTGCGTAAGGTGTCTGGAGCCGCTGGAGCTGGAGCTCGAAGCGGACTTCCAGGAGCTGTTCTCGTACCCTGACGCCGACGACCGGGGCCGCGTGATCGCGGAGCCGGGCGACGACGCCGAGGACGACGAGGACAGGTTCTTCCTCGAGGACGGACTCTTCGACCTCGAACCTCTGCTGCGCGATGCGGTGGTGCTCGCACTGCCGATGCAGCCGGTGTGCCAGGAAGACTGTGCGGGTCTGTGCTCCGAGTGCGGAGCACGGCTCATGGACGACCCGGACCACCACCACGACGCCGTCGACATCCGTTGGGCGGCACTGCAGGGACTCGCCGATTCAATCGAAGACGGCGATAAGGACGAGATGAGCGGCGCCGAAGCGGGCGTCGACGAGAAGCAGGAGAAGTAGCCGTGGCTGTTCCGAAGCGGAAGATGTCGCGCAGCAACACGCGCCACCGCCGGTCGCAGTGGAAGGCTGCGGTCCCCACCCTGGTTGCGTGCGAGCGCTGCCACGAGCCCAAGCAGCAGCACATCGCGTGCCCCTCGTGCGGCACCTACAACAAGCGCCAGGTCCTCGAGGTCTGATCGGCTGGTGAGAGGTCTGATGTCTGACGCCAAAAGCAGTCCCCGCCGCAGCGGGGGTGGTCCGGCGGACAACACAGCCTCGTCCCACACGCTTCTGGAAGGGCGGCTCGGCTACAAGGTCGAGTCCGCCCTTCTGGTGCGCGCGCTGACCCACCGCTCGTACGCATACGAGAACGGCGGTCTGCCGACGAACGAGCGTCTGGAGTTCCTCGGGGACTCCGTGCTCGGCCTCGTCGTCACGGACACGCTGTACCGCACCCACCCCGACCTGCCCGAAGGCCAGCTGGCCAAGTTGCGGGCCGCGGTGGTCAACTCGCGTGCGCTGGCGGAGGTGGGCCGCGGGCTCGATCTCGGCTCCTTCATCCGGCTCGGCCGGGGCGAGGAGGGCACGGGCGGCCGGGACAAGGCGTCCATCCTCGCCGACACCCTCGAAGCGGTGATCGGCGCTGTCTATCTCGACCAGGGGCTGGACTCGGCGGCGGAGCTGGTGCACCGCCTGTTCGACCCGCTGATCGAAAAGTCCTCGAATCTGGGTGCCGGCCTGGACTGGAAGACCAGTCTCCAGGAGCTCACCGCGACCGAGGGGCTCGGTGTGCCCGAGTACCTGGTCACGGAGACCGGCCCGGACCACGAGAAGACCTTTACTGCTGCCGCCCGCGTCGGAGGCGTCTCGTACGGCACCGGCACCGGCCGCAGCAAGAAGGAGGCGGAGCAGCAGGCCGCGGAGTCGGCCTGGCGCTCCATCCGCGCCGCCGCGGACGAGCGAGCCAAGGCGGCGGCCGAGGCGGGGTCCCCCGACGGGTCCGACGAATCCGTCACGGCCCCGTCGAGCGACACGGCCACGGCCTGAATCCTTCACCGAACCCCGCCCCGGCGTCACCGCCGCGGCGGGGTTCGTTTTTTCGCGGCGGTCCCGTCTCCTCGGAGGCTCTCGGGACCGGTGTCCCGGGCCGGGCCCGTCGACCGGTCCCGCGAGGTACGCTGCGGACGTCGCCCCCCGTTCCCTCCTGAGGAGCCCCGTGCCCGAGTTGCCCGAGGTCGAGGTCGTGCGGCGCGGACTGGAGCGCTGGGTCGCCCACCGGACCGTCGCCGACGTGGAGGTGCTGCACCCGCGCGCCGTCCGGCGGCACACCGCGGGCGGCGAGGACTTCGCGCACCGCCTCAAGGGGCAGCTCCTCGGCACCCCGAGCCGCCGCGGGAAGTACCTCTGGATCCCGGTCGACACGACGGGCACGGCGATCCTCGCCCACCTCGGCATGAGCGGCCAGCTCCTCGTGCAGCCGTACGACGCCGACGACGAGAAGCATCTGCGCATCCGCCTCCGGTTCGACGACGGTCTCGGCACCGAGCTGCGCTTCGTCGACCAGCGCACCTTCGGCGGGCTCTCGCTGCACGACACCACCCTCGACGGGCTGCCCGACGTGATCGGGCACATCGCCCGCGACCCCCTGGACCCGCTCTTCGACGACGCCGCCTTCCACGACGCCCTGCGCCGCAAGCGCACCACCATCAAGCGGGCCCTGCTCGACCAGTCGCTGATCAGCGGCGTCGGCAACATCTACGCCGACGAGGCCCTGTGGCGCTCCGGCGTCCACTACGAGCGCCCCACGGCCCACTTCACCCGCCCGCGCACGGCCGAACTCCTCGGCCATGTACGGGACGTGATGGACGCCGCGCTCGCCGTCGGCGGCACCAGCTTCGACAGCCTCTACGTCAACGTCAACGGGGAGTCGGGCTACTTCGACCGGTCGCTCGACGCGTACGGCCGCGAGGGCATGCCCTGCCGGCGCTGTGCGACGCCCGTGCGCCGCCGCCCCTGGATGAACCGGTCCAGCTACTTCTGCCCGAAGTGCCAGCGGGCGCCGCGCATCGCGACGTCGCGCGCGATGCCGTAGAAGTACCGAGGGCTCGGGTCTCGCCGTAGCGCCCGGGAGTCTCAGTTCGTCTGGGCGTCGTCGTAACGGCGACGGGCCTCCAGCACGTCGTCCATCCGGCCCTCCACGAAGTGGATGAGGCCGAGCAGCCGCTCGGCCACCTCGTGCCCCAGCGGGGTCAGCTCGTAGTCCACGCGCGGGGGGTTCGTCGGCTGGGCGTCGCGGTGCACCAGACCGTCGCGCTCCAGTGCGTGCAGGGTCTGGGACAGCATCTTCTCGCTCACCCCGTCGACCCGGCGGCGCAGCTCGTTGAAGCGGAACGAACCTTCGTGGAGCGCGCCGAGCGTCAGCGCCCCCCAGCGTCCCGTCGCATGCTCCAGCGTGCTCCGCGACGGGCACGCCTTGGAGAACACGTCGTACGGGAGGTCCTCCTGCTGCGTGATGGTCATGGCCGAAGCGTACTCCAGCGCAGCGCTATACGGCGGGTTGCGCTAACTGAAAGTTAGTGCTTTCCTTTGGATGTCGCAGGGTCGAGAGGCGCCACTCCGTCGCGTTCTCCGCCCCTCGTTCCCGTCCCTCACGGACGCCCTTCCCCTTCCACGAGGAGTACCCACGTGACCAACGCTGTTGTCGCCATCGCCTACCACTCGGGCCACGGCCACACCGCCGTCCTCGCCGAGGCCGTGCGCGAAGGTGCCGCCGAGGCCGGAGCCCAGGTGCACCTGATCAAGGTCGACGAGATCACCGACGAGCAGTGGGCGACCCTCGACGGCTCCGACGCGATCGTCTTCGGCTCGCCGACCTACATGGGCACCGCGACCGCCGCCTTCCACGGCTTCGCCGAGGCCTCCTCCAAGCGCTGGTTCACGCAGGAGTGGAAGGACAAGTTGGCCGCCGGCTTCACCAACTCGGGGTCCAAGAGCGGCGACAAGCTGCACACCCTGCAGTTCTTCCAGATCCTGGCGGCGCAGCACGGCATGAACTGGATCAGCCTCGGACTGCACCCGGGCTGGAACAGCAGCACCGGCTCCGAGCACGACCTCAACCGCCTCGGCGTCTTCCTGGGTGCCGCCGCGCAGACGAACATCGACGAGGGCCCCGAGGCCGTCCACAAGGCCGACGTCGAGACCGCCCGTCACCTCGGCCGCCGCGTCGCCGAGACCGCCCGGCTGTACGCACTGGGCCGCGCGGCCGCGTAGCCCCCGGACACGACCGTGCCCCCGCCCGGAAGAGACCGGGCGGGGGCACGCGCGTAGGCGGGGGAGGCGTCCCCGAGTGGCCCCCAGTGGCCCCAGGTCCAGGCCCGCTCGGAGGCCCGGGATCTGGTGCACCAGCACCTTCCGGTCGGACGACGGCCGCTCCAAGGACCCGGCGGCGCCCGGCCCGCGCGGAGGGACACGCGGAGTTGACGCTGTTGGGCATGGCCCTGTTCGTCTCTGCCGGGGCCGGGTTCGCCTCCCGGGCGAACCCCACCGGCCGCCCCGAACTCCGCGCCGGCCGCGTGGGCCTCGTAGGACTCCGACTCGGTCAGGCAGGGATCATCCTGCTTCTGGGCGCGGCGCCCTGCGTGGCCATCG
The DNA here is from genome assembly GCF_042889625.1 of Streptomyces sp. NPDC002573. NCBI lineage: Bacteria > Bacillati > Actinomycetota > Actinomycetes > Kitasatosporales > Streptomycetaceae > Streptomyces > Streptomyces sp. NPDC002573. The sequence continues at coordinate 107,037 of NZ_JBIARC010000016.1, forward strand.
CGTTCCCGAGCACATTGCTGGGCGGCTGACCGAGTCGTGGGTTCTCAGTGGCCGAAGAAGTGAAGGACTCGGCCTGTGACCTGCGGCGGTGTAATCGATCAACGCTGCGACCTGCGACTTGGCTGGGTGCTCAGGAGCGGATCATGGTGAGCACGTGAGGCTGGCTCGCCAGGATTCATGCGTGCACCGTATCCAGCGGTCGGCGTAGCGACTTCGGCCGGCAGCTGTTCCGGCGCAAATGATCACGGCCCCGTAAGAGTCCGGCGCGTCGGGCGGTCTGTGGACCTGACTCGGCTACCGATGACAGCCCCGAGACGGCCCGAGAGACCTCATAGGGCCCCTGACCTGCGGAATTCTCAGTAACCGAAGTCCTGCGTCCACCAGGGGCCGCCGGTGCCCAGATGGACACCGACGCCCAGCGTCTTGAAGTCGCAGTTCAGTATGTTCGCCCGGTGGCCGGGGCTGTTCATCCAGGCGTCCATCACGTCCTGGGCGGTGGTCTGGCCGCGCGCTATGTTCTCGCCGCCCAGGTCCGTTATGCCGAGCACGGCGGCCCGGTCCCACGGGTCCTTGCCGTCCGGGTCCGTGTGGTCGAAGAAGTTCCGCGTGGCCATGTCATCGCTAAAGGCCTGAGCCAGCTTCGTCAGCTCGTTGCTCGCGGTCACCGGGGTGCAGCCGACCTTGGCCCGCTCCTGGTTGACGAGGTCGAGCACCGCGACCGCGGTCGCGGTCGCCCCGGACTTCTGCGCCGGAACATGGGTCTTGGGCTTCTTCTCGTGCTTCTTCGCGGGCGGAGCGGTCGTCGCCGTCTGCGTCGCGGCCGGGGACGGCGACTGTGACTGCGACGGTTCCTGCGTCGGAGCGGTCGAGGACGCCGGGGCCGAGGGTGTCACGGCCGGCGCGGTGGCGCTCCCGCGCTCGTGGCCGCGGCTCGTGGACGTCGAGCCGCGGCCGTCGGCCGTCCCGCTCGTGCCGCCCTGCTCATGGGCGTAGCCCGTCGGGCTGGTGCCCGAGGCCTGTACATCGCCGGCGTCGCCACTCACCGTGAAGCTCTTGCCGCCGGGCAGCACGCCCGTGGCGACCGCCACGGTGCCCAGCGCGACGGCGGCCGAGACCCCCAGCAGGCCGGTGCGCACCGGGGTGGGCGCCTTCTTCTTGCGGCGTGAGCGAGTCGCCTGCCGTTCGGCCTCCAGCACCTCGGCGAAGCCGTAGAGGTTCTCGGGGCCGTAACGCTCCGTGGCGGTATGGTGATTCTGTGTCACCTGGGCCGCGCGGCCGGTGGCGGCGCGTCCGGCGGCGGAGCGTCGGTGGCGTCCCATCTGCAGGCCTTCCTGGTCTTGCGGTCAGCGCTACTGAATCGAAACTCGCTCGATCGAGTGAGTTTCACGACAGATTCATATGAGGGGGGACGCTACAGCATGACGCGAGTGGAGGAAGTGCCCGGAGGGACATTGGCCGGTTAGCGTGCAGCCATGAACGACGATGCACGACTCGTCGCGTGGGTGCGCGGACGTGTTCAGGGCGTGGGTTTCCGCTGGTTCACCCGGGCCAAGGCGCTGGAGATCGGTGGCCTGCGGGGCTTCGCCGTCAACCTCGACGACGGACGGGTCCAGGTGGTCGCCGAGGGGACGCGGGGGAACTGCGAGGGGCTGCTGGACTGGCTCCGGGGCGACGACACACCCGGGAGGGTGGATGGCGTCACTGAGATTTGGGACACGCCCCGCGGCGGCTACGACGGCTTCGCGATCCGCTGAGTGCGGGGCGCGGGGCGCCAGGGCGGAAGCGGAGGGGCATGCCACCGGCACCTGCGCGCAGCAGAAAGGCCCAGGTGGTTGCCAAGAAGGGCGCTCCGTGGCAGGCTCCGGACCCAAGAATGATCGCCACACCCTCCGGGCCCCGTAGGAGTGGCAGCGCCGCCCGTCGAAGGCCGCGCGCCCCCGGGACGCCCGCCATCGTGGGGTGTGATCGTGTTGACCGTCAAACTTTTTGGTGAGACGCTGAAAGCCCCGCGCACCTTAGCTGTTTGGCATGTAAGAACGGCGCAAGAACTGAAGATTGCCAAGCACCGCGGGTGCGAATCCCTCACGACCCACACCGCATCGGTCGGTCACTCAGTGTGGAGGACCATCCATCATGGCAAAGGCGCTTCTCGGTTACGTCGGCGGCTCCGACCCGCGACTCCTCGCCGAGATGCGACGGCTCCAGCAGCGCGTCCAGGAGCTCGAGTCCGAGCTCGTACGGATCCAGGCGGAGAACGACGCGCTGACGGCTGCCGCTTCTCACGACAGGATCATGGAGAGCATCGACGCACACCAGGCGGAGCCTGCGCTCACCTGATCACTGCATCGCTCCACAAGGCACAAGCAGTGGATGGCTGCCCCTACCAAGGGCTGCCCGCATCAACCGCTCAGTTGTCACAGTTCGCAAGGGACGCCTCGGCGTCCCTTCTTTCTTGCCCCCGTGCACCCTTTCATCCTCTTTAACGGATGGTGTGCCCTGCGCGTTCAACTGTGAAACCGCAGGGGTGTCGGGGTTCATAGTGTGAGATACCGGCGGAAGGTAGAGTCCAGCGGCGTGCACCTCAAGGCCCTGACCCTCCGCGGGTTCAAGTCGTTCGCCTCCGCGACCACGCTCCGCTTCGAGCCGGGGATCACGTGCGTGGTGGGGCCGAACGGCTCGGGCAAGTCCAATGTGGTGGACGCGCTCAGCTGGGTCATGGGCGAGCAGGGCGCCAAGTCGCTGCGCGGCGGCAAGATGGAGGACGTCATCTTCGCCGGCACCACCGGGCGCCCGCCGCTCGGCCGCGCCGAGGTGTCCCTCACCATCGACAACTCCGACGGCGCACTCCCGATCGAGTACTCCGAGGTCACCATCACGCGGATCATGTTCCGCAACGGCGGCAGCGAGTACCAGATCAACGGCGACACCTGCCGCCTCCTCGACATCCAGGAGCTTCTCTCCGACTCCGGCATCGGCCGCGAGATGCATGTGATCGTCGGCCAGGGCCAGCTCGACTCGGTGCTGCACGCCGACCCCATGGGCCGCCGCGCCTTCATCGAGGAGGCCGCCGGCGTCCTCAAGCACCGCAAGCGCAAGGAGAAGGCGCTCAGAAAACTGGACGCCATGCAGGCGAACCTCGCCCGCGTCCAGGACCTGACCGACGAGCTGCGCCGCCAACTCAAGCCGCTGGGACGGCAGGCAGCGGTCGCCCGCCGGGCCGCCGTCATCCAGGCCGACCTGCGGGACGCCCGGCTGCGTCTGCTCGCCGACGATCTCGTACGGCTGCGGCAGGCGCTGAAGACCGAGGTCGCGGATGAGGCCGCGCTCAAGGAACGCAAGGACGCCGCCGAGGCCGAACTGAAGAAGGCGCTCCAGCGCGAGGCGCTGCTCGAGGACGAGGTGCGCCGGCTGACGCCCCGTCTGGGGCGCGCCCAGCAGACCTGGTACGAGCTGTCTCAGCTCGCGGAGCGGGTGCGCGGCACGATCTCGCTGGCCGACGCCCGGGTCAAGAGCGCCACCTCCGCGCCCCCGGAGGAGCGGCGCGGACGCGACCCCGAGGACATGGAGCGCGAGGCCGCCCGCGTCCGCGAGCAGGAGGCCGAACTGGAGGCCGCGCTGGAGGCGGCCGAGCGCGCACTCGAGGACACCGTCGCGCACCGGGCCGAGCTGGAACGCGAACTGGCCCTGGAGGAACGGCGCCTGAAGGACGCGGCGCGCGCCATCGCCGACCGCCGCGAGAATCTGGCCCGGCTGAACGGGAAGGTGGGCGCGGCCCGTTCCCGCGCGGCCTCCGCCCAGGCCGAGATCGACCGGCTCGCCGCGGCACGCGACGAGGCACAGGAGCGCGCGGTCGCCGCACAGGAGGAGTACGAGGCCCTCAAGACGGAGGTGGACGGTCTGGACGCGGGCGACGCGGACCTGACCGAGCAGCACGAGACGGCGAAGCGGGGCCTGGCCGAGGCGGAGGCTGGCCTGTCGGCCGCCCGCGAGGCGGCCACCGCGGCCGAACGCAAGCGCGCGGCGGTCGCAGCCCGGCATGACGCGCTCGCCCTGGGGCTGCGCCGCAAGGACGGCACGGGCGTCCTGCTCGGGGCCAAGGACCGCCTCTCCGGCCTCCTGGGCCCGGCGGCCGAACTGCTGACGGTGACCTCCGGGCACGAGGTGGCGCTGGCGGCGGCCTTCGGTGCCGCCGCGGACGCGATCGCGGTGACGGACCCCTCCTCGGCGGCCGACGCGATCCGCCTGCTGCGCAAGCAGGACGCGGGACGGGCGGCCCTGGTGCTGGCCGTGCCGCCGAAGAAGCCGGCTCCCGAGGGGTCCGCCGATCCGGAGGGACGGGACGCCTCCCGGCAGTCCGCTCCCGACGGGCTCCCCTTCGCCGCCGAACTCGTCCGCGGTCCCGACACGCTGATGCCCGCCGTGCGGCGGCTGCTGCGCGGCATCGTCGTGGTCGGCACCCTGGAGGACGCCGAGGAACTGGTCGAGGCGCGGCCCGACCTGACGGCCGTCACCGCCGAGGGCGATCTGCTCGGGGCGCACTTCGCGCACGGCGGGTCCGCCGGTGCGCCGAGCCTGTTGGAGGTGCAGGCCTCGGTCGACGAGGCCGCGGCGGAGCTGGAGGAACTCGCCGTCCGCTGCGAAGGGTTGGCCGAGGCACAGCAGCTGGCGGGGGAGCGCCGCAGGGGGTGCGCGGCCCTCGTGGAGGAACTGGGGGAGCGGCGGCGGGCGGCCGAACGGGAGAAGTCCGCGGTCGCCCAGCAGCTGGGACGGCTCAGCGGACAGGCCCGGGCCGCCGCCGGGGAGGCCGAGCGCTCCACCGCCGCCGCGGCCCGCGCGCAGGAGGCGCTGGAGAAGGCCCTGCTGGAGGCCGAGGAGCTCGCCGAGCGGCTCGCCGTCGCCGAGGAGATGCCGGTGGAGGAGGAGCCCGACACCTCCGTACGCGACCGGCTCGCCGCCGACGGGGCGAACGCGCGGCAGACCGAGATGGAGGCCCGGCTCCAGGTCCGTACCCACGAGGAGCGGGTCAAGGGACTGGCCGGACGGGCCGATGCCCTCGATCGCGGCGCCCGCGCCGAACGTGAGGCACGCGCGCGTGCCGAACAGCGGCGGGCCCGGCTGCGCCACGAGGCGGCCGTCGCCGAGGCGGTCGCCTCCGGTGCCCGGCAGCTCCTCGCCCATGTCGAGGTGTCCCTGGGCCGGGCGGAGGCCGAGCGCACCGCCGCCGAGGCCGCCAAGGCACGCCGTGAGCAGGAGCTGACCGGCGCCCGCACCGAGGGCCGCGACCTCAAGGCCGAGCTGGACAAGCTCACCGACTCGGTCCACCGCGGTGAGGTGCTCGGCGCCGAGAAGCGGATGCGTATCGAGCAGCTGGAGACGAAGGCGCTCGAGGAACTCGGCGTCGAGCCGGCGGGCCTGGTCGCCGAGTACGGCCCCGACCAGCCCGTACCGCCGTCGCCGCCCGCCGAGGGCGAGGAGCTGCCCGAGGACCCGGCGCACCCGCGCAACCAGCCGCGTCCGTTCGTGCGCGGCGAGCAGGAGAAACGGCTCAAGGCGGCCGAGCGGGCCTACCAGCAGCTCGGCAAGGTGAACCCGCTCGCGCTGGAGGAGTTCGCGGCGCTGGAGGAGCGGCACAAGTTCCTCAGTGAGCAGCTGGAGGACCTGAAGAAGACGCGGGCCGACCTGCTGCAGGTGGTGAAGGAGGTCGACGAGCGCGTCGAGCAGGTCTTCACCGAGGCGTACCGGGACACGGCCCGGGAGTTCGAGGGTGTCTTCAGCCGGCTGTTCCCCGGCGGCGACGGGCGGCTGGTGCTGACCGACCCGGACAACATGCTCACCACGGGCGTCGACGTCGAGGCCCGGCCGCCGGGCAAGAAGGTCAAGCGGCTGTCCCTGCTCTCCGGCGGGGAGCGGTCGCTGACCGCCGTCGCGCTGCTCGTGTCCATCTTCAAGGCCCGGCCCAGCCCGTTCTACGTCATGGACGAGGTCGAGGCCGCCCTCGACGACACCAACCTCCAGCGGCTGATCCGCATCATGCAGGAGCTCCAGGAGGCCTCGCAGCTGATCGTGATCACGCACCAGAAGCGGACGATGGAGGTCGCCGACGCGCTGTACGGCGTCTCCATGCAGGGCGACGGTGTGTCGAAGGTCATCTCCCAGCGACTGCGGTAGATGGATGGGGCCTACACCGGTCCTGACCTGCAGCTCCTCGAAAATTCAACTTCTGAACACAAGCTCCGCGCGTCCTGCGTCACACCCGGCCAACATCGACCTCTTGACTTCGACACTTGAAGGCATAGTCTCTGCAACGTTGCTTTTACCTTCAGGTGTGAGCGGCGGCTTATCCAATGCTCCCCGGGTACTTGGATGGCGACGCCATGCCCTGAAAGGGCTCACCCCCACCCCGGCAGCGTTGCCGGTGGCCCGAGGAGTTATTCGTGACCAGCACAGCGCAGGCACCCAAGTCAGGAGCCGGGACGGCTCAGCCCGATCATCTCGGGCATGTCATCTTCATCGCGGCGGCGGCCGCGATGGGCGGCTTCCTGTTCGGCTACGACAGCTCCGTGATCAACGGCGCCGTCGAGGCCATCCGGAGCCGCTACGACATCGGCTCCGCAGCGCTGGCCCAGGTCATCGCCATCGCCCTGATCGGCTGTGCCATCGGTGCCGCCACCGCGGGCCGCATAGCCGACCGCATCGGCCGTATCCGCTGTATGCAGATCGCCGCCGTCCTCTTCACCATCAGCGCCGTCGGCTCCGCACTGCCCTTCGCGCTGTGGGACCTCGCCCTGTGGCGCATCATCGGCGGCTTCGCCATCGGTATGGCCTCCGTGATCGGCCCCGCCTACATCGCCGAGGTCGCCCCGCCCGCCTACCGTGGCCGGCTCGGCTCCTTCCAGCAGGCGGCGATCGTCGTCGGTATCGCCATCTCGCAGCTGGTCAACTGGGGTCTGCTGAACGCCGCCGGCGGCGACCAGCGCGGCAAGCTGATGGGCCTGGAGGCCTGGCAGGTCATGCTCGGCGTCATGGTCGTCCCGGCCGTTCTCTACGGGCTGCTCTCCTTCGCCATCCCCGAGTCCCCGCGCTTCCTGCTCTCCGTCGGCAAGCGTGACCGCGCCCGGGCGATCCTCGCCGAGGTCGAGGGCGAGCACGCCGGTCTGGACGCCCGCGTCGCCGAGATCGAGCACGCCATGAAGAGCGAGCACAAGTCCTCCTTCAAGGACCTGCTCGGCGGCGGCTTCTTCTTCAAGCCGATCGTCTGGGTCGGCATCGGCCTGTCGGTCTTCCAGCAGTTCGTCGGCATCAACGTCGCGTTCTACTACTCCTCGACGCTGTGGCAGTCGGTCGGCGTGGACCCGTCGGACTCCTTCTTCTACTCGTTCACGACGTCGATCATCAACATCGTCGGCACCGTGATCGCGATGATCTTCGTGGACCGTGTCGGCCGCAGGCCGCTCGCCCTCATCGGCTCGGTCGGTATGGCCGTCGGCCTCGCCCTGGAGGCCTGGGCGTTCTCGTCCCACCTGGTCGACGGCAAGCTGCCGAGCACCCAGGGCTGGGTCGCCCTGATCGCCGCCCATGTGTTCGTCCTCTTCTTCGCCCTGTCCTGGGGTGTGGTCGTCTGGGTCATGCTCGGTGAGATGTTCCCGAACCGGATCCGCGCCGCCGCCCTGGGCGTGGCCGCCGCCGCGCAGTGGATCGCCAACTGGGCGATCACCGCGAGCTTCCCGTCGCTGGCCGACTGGAACCTCTCCGGGACCTACGTGATCTACACGGTCTTCGCCGCGCTCTCCATCCCGTTCGTCCTGAAGTTCGTGAAGGAGACGAAGGGCAAGTCCCTGGAGGAGATGGGCTGACGCCCACCCCGAACTCGGGGAGAAAGGCCAAGTCCCCGCTGCCTCTCTCCTCGACACCCTTCCGTCGCCCGGCTCGGCCACTGCCCGAGCCGGGCGGCGGTGCGTGTGCTCCGGCCCGCTCGCGCTGCCGGGACCGCCGCGGTGGCGGACGGTCAGTCGCCGAGCCGCGGCAGCACCCGTTCGCAGAACAGCTGCAGACCGCGCCACCCCTCGTCCAGCGGCATCCCGCCCGCCAGCGGGTGCAGTACGTAGCTGTCCAGGCCGAGGGCCAGGCAGGCCTCGGGCGTCAGGATGCGATAGACCCCCTCCGCGCGCAGCTCGTCCACCGTCGTGGCCGCCGACCGCACCGCCGAGCGGATGCCGCCGGACTGCCAGGCGGCGTAGGTCCGCGCCTCGTGCAGAAAGCGCCCGCCGTAGACGGCCCACGCCCGGTCCGGGTCCTCCGCGACATGCAGCAGGGGGGTCTCGGCGGCGGGCATCATCGTCCAGCCCTCGGTGCCGTACTCGACGAGCCGCTCCTTGTAGTACGCCTCCAGCTCCGGCAGATGCGCGCTCGGGAAGAAGGGCAGCCCCAGACGTGCGGCCCGGCGGGCCGCCGCCTTCGAGGAGCCGCCGACCAGCAGCAGCGGGTGCGGCTGGGTGTACGGGCGCGGGGTGACGCGCACGGTACGGCCGCGGTGGCGGAACTCCTCGCCGGTCCACGCCTTCAGCAGGGTCTGGAGCAGTTCGTCCTGGAGCCGTCCGCGCCGCGTCCACTCGACGTCGAAGAGGGCGTACTCCTCGGGGCGGTAGCCGATGCCCGCGACGGTGACCAGCCGGCCGCCGCTCAGCAGATCGAGGACGGCGATGTCCTCGGCCAGCCGCAGCGGGTCGTACAGCGGGCCGATGACCGCCGACACCGTGACCGTGAGCCGGCGGGTCGCGCCGAGCACCGCACCCGCGAAGGCGAACGGCGACGGCAGCCAGTTGTCCGCCACCCCGTGGTGCTCCTCGGTCTGCACCGTGGTGATCCCGCGGTCGTCGGCGTACGTGGCCATCTCCAGGGCCGCGCGGTAGCGCGCCCCCAGCGAGGCGGGGGTCGCGCCGGGTTCGACGAGGTTGAGACGTACGACCGAGACGGGCATGGGAGAGGCCCCCTTCACCTTCGCCGGCGGGTCTGCCACGAGGACCGTAGCTGACGGGCCGTCAGACAACCAGGCCTCCACACCCGGAGCCGCCGCCGAACCGCCCGCAGGCCGGTCGCGCATACTGGACCCGTTATGGAATTCGTCATCCTTGCTGTAGTCATCGCCGTGGTCGTGCTCGGCGTGGTCGGGCTCGTCGTCGGCAGCCGCAGGAAGAAGCCGCTGCCCCCGGCGCCCCCCACGACGCCCGACATCACCGCCCCTCCGGCCGAGCCGCACGTCGGCGAAGAGGCCGAGACACCGCGCGACGAGGAGCGCCGGACGATCGAGGAGGTGGACCTCCCGGCGGCCTCCGCTCCCGTCGCCGTGGAGGAGCCGCCGACCGTCGAGGCGCCCCCCATCGAGATCCCGGAGCCCACCGCCGGCCGTCTCGTCCGTCTGCGCGCCCGCCTGTCCCGCTCGCAGAACGCACTGGGCAAGGGGCTGCTCACGCTCCTGTCCCGCGAGCATCTCGACGACGAGACCTGGGAGGAGATCGAGGACACGCTGCTCACCGCCGACGTCGGCGTACAGCCCACTCAGGAGCTGGTCGAGCGGCTGCGCGAGCGGGTCCGGGTGCTCGGCACCCGCACGCCCGCGGAGCTGCGCGGGCTGCTGCGCGAGGAGCTGCTCCAGCTCATCGGCCCCGACATGGACCGCGTCGTCCGCACCGAGCCCGAGACCAGCAAGCCCGGCATCGTGATGGTCGTGGGTGTCAACGGCACCGGCAAGACCACCACCACTGGCAAGCTCGCCCGCGTCCTCGTGGCCGACGGCCGTACCGTCGTCCTCGGTGCCGCCGACACCTTCCGTGCCGCCGCGGCCGACCAGTTGCAGACCTGGGGTGAGCGGGTCGGCGCCCACATCGTGCGCGGCCCGGAGGCCGGAGACCCCGCCTCGGTCGCCTTCGACGCGGTCAAGGAGGCCAAGGAGATCGGCGCCGACGTCGTCCTCATCGACACGGCTGGACGCCTGCACACCAAGACCGGCCTCATGGACGAGCTGGGCAAGGTCAAGCGCGTCGTCGAGAAGCACGCCCCGCTGGACGAGGTGCTGCTGGTCCTCGACGCCACCACCGGACAGAACGGTCTCGTCCAGGCGCGTGTCTTCGCCGAGGTCGTGGACATCACCGGCATCGTGCTCACCAAGCTGGACGGCACGGCCAAGGGCGGCATCGTGGTCGCGGTCCAGCGCGAGCTGGACGTCCCGGTGAAGCTGATCGGTCTCGGCGAGGGCCCCGACGACCTGGCACCGTTCGAGCCGGAGGCGTTCGTTGACGCCCTCATCGGAGACTGACCACTTAGCGGAGTACGACCCTCGCCCCCCGGTCTCTCCCTATACAGAGACAGCGCCCGCCCCCCACGATGTGCCGGGGGACGGGCGCTGTCTTTGAGCCGGGGCGGCCTTTCCGGGTGGGCGCACAAGAAGGGCCCGTCGGCGTGGGCACGCAAGAAGGGCCCCCGCCGCATGGCGGTGGCCCTTGGCCCGTCGCGCGGCCCTTCGCAAGGATCGTCGTTCTACGGAGTGTCGGACGCCGCTCAGGCCCGGGAGCGGTGGGCCACATAGGCCAGCGTGCCGATCAGCAGACGCGCGGCCGGCGGTCTCGTCGCCGAGTCCAGCGCGGGCGCGCGCAGCCAGCGGACCGGGCCGCGACCGCCGAGGTCCGAGGGCGGGGCCGTGATGTGCGTCCCCGGACCCAGGGCGTGCAGATCGAGGTCCGCGTCGTCCCACGCCATCCGGTACAGCAGCGAGGGAAGCTCGGCCGCCGACCCCGGAGCCACGAAGAACTGGGCGCGGCCGTCCGGGGTCGCCGTGACCGGGCCGACCGGGATGCCCATGCGCTCCAGCCGGACCAGGGCGCGGCGCCCCGCCGCCTCGGCGACCTCGATCACGTCGAAGGCGCGGCCCACCGGCAGCAGCACCGCCGCGCCGGGCACCTCGGCCCAGGTCTCGCACGCCTCGTCGAGCGTCGCGCCGGCCCGCACCATGGGGGTGAAGCTCAGCGGATGCGCGCCGGGGGTGGCGCAACCGGTGTCACCGCACGAGCAGGCCCCCGCGGCCGTCCGTGCGCCCGGTACCACGTCCCAGCCCCACAGTCCCGTGTACTCGGCCACAGCGAGGCACTCCGAAGAGCGGCCCCGGCGTCGGGCGCCGGGGCGGATCTCGCGGATGCTCCGCGTGCCGCCGATCGTGAAGCCCATGCCCCCTCCAACGGGTTCAGCGCACCGATGGTTACGCCTCGGAATCAGATCGTGACTCTGCGTCCTGTGTCTCCGCGTTCTCGCCGGGGCGTACCCGGTGGCGCACGGGGTCGTGAGTCGAGTGGCGCGCGCCGTTGAATACTTCGGCCCATCCACTTCCGGCTGTCATGTGTCAAGTGAATCGCGCCCGGGCGAGGGCGAGTTCATTCAAAGGGGTGGCGAATGGTGGCGCTTATGGATTCGCCATGGCTGGGCGGGTGATCGTAGGACTACTTTGAGTGCACGGTTCCTGGGGACGCATGCACTCGTGGGTATGCCGGAGGCAAGCCAGGTTTCCGGCCGGCGGCCGAGAACCGCCGGACGCGGGGCCGCGTCACCGGCATTCTGGTAAGGCTTGGCGCACACAGCGCACAGGTGGATTCAGGGATGGGGGCGTCCAGTGGGCGGCAACGGCGGAAGCGGGACGAACGCTGACAAGCGCCCCAATGAGCTGCTCGGCTCATGGTTCGTGCGCAGTGGCTGGTCGAAGGGCGAGCTGGCGCGTCAAGTGAACCGCAGAGCCCGCCAGTTGGGGGCCAACCACATCTCCACGGACACCTCCCGGGTGCGCCGCTGGCTGGACGGGGAGAACCCGCGCGAGCCGATCCCGCGCCTCCTCTCGGAGCTGTTCTCCGAGCGCTTCGGCTGTGTGGTCTCCATCGAGGACCTGGGGCTGCGCACCGCCCATCAGTCACCCTCCGTGGCCGGAATCGACCTGCCCTGGACGGGCCCGCAGACGGTGGCGTTGATCAGCGAGTACTCGCGCAGCGACCTGATGCTGGCGCGGCGCGGCTTCCTCGGTGCCTCGCTGGCCCTGTCCGCGGGCCCGTCCCTCATCGAACCCATGCAGCGCTGGCTCGTGCCGAGCCCCGCCGCCCCGCGCGAGGAGCCCGAGCCCGCCGGGTCCGGGCGCCGAGGCAGGCTGTCCCGGCCCGAGCTGGACCTCCTCGAGGCGACCACCGTGATGTTCCGCAAGTGGGACGCCCAGTGCGGCGGCGGACTGCGCCGCAAGGCCGTCGTGGGACAGCTGCACGAGGTGACCGACCTCCTCCAGGAACCCCAGTCCGATGCCACCGCCCGGCGCCTGTTCAAGGTCGCCGCCGAGTTGGCCGAGCTGGCGGGCTGGATGAGCTACGACGTGGGACTGCAGCCCACCGCGCAGAAGTACTTCGTCCTCGCCCTGCATGCGGCCAAGGAGGCCGGCGACAAACCGCTCGGCTCGTACATCCTCTCCAGCATGAGCCGCCAGATGATCCACCTGGGCCGGCCCGACGACGCCCTGGAACTCATCCACCTCGCCCAGTACGGCAGCCGGGACTGCGCGAGCCCGCGCACCCAGGCGATGCTGTACGCGATGGAGGCCCGGGCTTACGCCAACATGGGCCAGCCCGGCAAGTGCCAGCGTGCCGTCCGGATGGCCGAGGCCACCTTCTCCGACGCCGACGACTTCGACGAGCCCGAGCCCGACTGGATCCGCTTCTTCTCCGAGGCCGAGCTGCACGCCGAGAACTCCCACTCCTACCGCGACCTCGCCTATGTCGCGGGCCGCAGCCCCAGCTACGCCTCGCTCGCCCAGCCGCTGATGCAGAAGGCCGTCGACGGCTTCGCCGAGGACAGCGAGCACCAGCGGTCGTACGCACTCAATCTGATCGGCATGGCCACCGTGCACCTCCTCCAGCGGGAGCCGGAACAGAGCGCGGTGCTCGCCCGGCAGGCCATGGACATCGCCAGAAAAGTGCGGTCCGAACGGGTCAACACTCGTATTCGAAAGACCGTCGACACGGCTCTGCGCGACTTCGGCGATCTCGCCGACGTCGTCGAACTGACCGATCACCTCGCCACCCATCTGCCCGAGACCGCCGAGGCGGGCTGACCTCCGGCCCACCGGACCACCAGGGCACCCACGACCCCGGCCGCGGCCGCCATCCCGAACTGCCCGACTCGGCTCCCCCATGCCAGGTCATCGGATGGCTGTCGCGGCCGGACGCATGGTCCTCCCCGCCCGGAAGGGCGTGACACCCGCGAACCCCGTCGACCACCACGGGCCCGCGCGGAAGACGGCCGCGACGTCATCGCCGCGATGCCGTTCACCGAAGGTTGCGCCACGATGACGATCAACCGGGCCGGCCTCCGGCGGTTCATCAACGCGTAACACGCTCGGCACCTTCGTCACTGCGGCGAAACATCGAGGGGCAACGACCGAAACCGCGCTGCGTCAACCTCATGGCGCATAACCGGCCCGCCCCTCATGACCGGACCGCTCTCAGGCTTCGCCCGCACGGGGCCGTACCAACCGACGAGGAGACGCCGATGGCACCAGCCATCATGCTTGCGGCAGACGCACCCAAGCTGTCGTCCGCCAATACCGGCTTCATGCTGATCTGTTCCGCCCTGGTGATGCTCATGACCCCGGGCCTGGCCTTCTTCTACGGAGGCATGGTCCGCGTCAAGAGCACCCTGAACATGCTGATGATGAGCTTCATCAGCCTGGGCATCGTCACCATCCTGTGGGTGCTCTACGGCTTCTCCATGGCCTTCGGCAACGACAAGGGCTCCATCGTCGGCTGGACCTCCGACTACGTCGGCTTCAGCGGGATCGGCAAGATGGACCTCTGGCCCGGCTACACCATCCCGGTCTTCGTCTTCGCCGTCTTCCAGCTGATGTTCGCGATCATCACACCCGCCCTGATCAGCGGGGCGCTCGCGGACCGGGTGAAGTTCAGCGCCTGGGCCCTGTTCCTCGTGCTGTGGGTGACGATCGTGTACTTCCCGGTCGCCCACTGGGTCTGGGGCACCGGCGGCTGGGCCTACGAGCTGGGGGTCATCGACTTCGCCGGCGGTACGGCGGTCCACATCAACGCCGGTGCGGCGGCCCTCGGAGTGATCCTCGTCATCGGCAAGCGCGTCGGCTTCAAGAAGGACCCGATGCGTCCGCACAGCCTCCCCCTGGTCATGCTCGGCGCAGGCCTGCTGTGGTTCGGCTGGTTCGGCTTCAACGCCGGTTCCTGGCTCGGCAACGACGACGGCGTCGGCCCGCTGATGTTCGTGAACACCCAGGTCGCCACCGGCGCGGCCATGCTCGCCTGGCTCGCCTACGAGAAGATCCGCCACGGCGCGTTCACCACGCTGGGCGCCGCCTCCGGTGCCGTCGCCGGCCTCGTCGCGATCACGCCGTCGGGCGGCGCGGTCTCCCCGCTCGGCGCGATCGCCGTCGGCGCCATCGCCGGTGTCCTGTGCGCCATGGCCGTCGGCCTGAAGTACAAGTTCAACTACGACGACTCCCTCGACGTCGTCGGCGTCCACATGGTCGGCGGCATAGCCGGCTCCCTGCTCATCGGCCTCTTCGCCAGCGGCAGGGGCCAGTCCGACGTCAAGGGTCTCTTCTACGGCGGCGGCCTCGACCAGTTCTGGAAGCAGTGCGCCGGAGTCTTCGCCGTGCTCGCCTACTCCCTGATCGCCTCCGCGATCCTCGCCTTCCTCCTCGACAAGAGCATCGGCATGCGGGTGACCGACGACGAGGAGATCTCGGGCATCGACCAGGCCGAGCACGCCGAGACCGCATACGACTTCAGCGGCGCGGGCGGCGGCGTCATCGGCTCCGCCACGGCCCTGGCCGCCCCGCAGAGCAAGAAGGTGGACGCATGAAGCTCATCACCGCCGTCGTGAAGCCTCACCGCCTCGACGAGATCAAGGAGGCCCTCCAGGCCTTCGGGGTGCATGGACTGACGGTCACCGAGGCGAGCGGCTACGGTCGGCAGCGGGGACACACCGAGGTCTACCGGGGTGCCGAGTACACGGTCGACCTCGTCCCCAAGATCCGTATCGAGGTGCTGGCCGAGGACGACGACGCCGAGCAACTGGTCGATGTCATCGTCAAGGCGGCCCGCACCGGCAAGATCGGAGACGGCAAGGTCTGGTCCGTCCCGGTCGAGACGGCCGTCCGGGTCCGGACCGGCGAGCGCGGACCCGACGCGCTGTAAGGCACCTACGGAACAAGGAGTCGCCGGGTGACGGGTACGGACGTGCACACGGAAGCAGAGAGCGTGGGACCCAGCGGCTACGCGGCGGCCCGGCTGCGCCTCCTCACCGAGGAGGCGCGGTCCGGGCCGCCGCGCCGTACCGCCCTGGCCGACCTGACGGACGGCTGGCTCGCCGGCCTGTTCACCGCCGGTGCCGAGGGACTGCGCGGGGTGTCCCTGGTCGCCGTCGGCGGCTACGGCCGCGGTGAGCTGTCTCCCCGCAGCGACCTCGATCTGCTCCTGCTCCACGACGGCGGCGACGGCACGGCGGTCGCCGCCCTGGCCGACCGCGTCTGGTACCCCGTCTGGGACCTCGGCCTCGCCCTCGACCACTCCGTCCGCACCCCCGCGGAGGCCCGTAAGACCGCGGGCGAGGACCTCAAGGTGCAGCTCGGCCTGCTCGACGCCCGGCACCTCGCGGGCGACGCCGCGCTGACCGCGGGCCTGCGGACAGCCGTCCTCGCCGACTGGCGCAACCAGGCGCCCAAACGCCTCCCCGAACTCCAGGAACTGTGCGCCGAGCGGGCCGCCCGCCAGGGCGAACTGCAGTACCTGCTGGAACCGGACCTCAAGGAGGCACGCGGCGGCTTGCGCGACGCCACGGCCCTGCGCGCGGTGGCCGCCTCCTGGCTCGCGGACGCCCCGCGCGAGGGGCTCGCCGACGCCCGGCGCGGACTCCTGGACGTACGGGACGCGCTGCATCTGGCCACCGGACGCGCCACCGACCGGCTCGCCCTCCAGGAACAGGACCAGGTCGCCGCCGAGCTGGACCTGCTGGACGCCGACACCCTGCTGCGCCAGGTGTACGAGGCGGCGCGCGTGATCTCGTACGCCAGCGATGTGACCTGGCGCGAAGTGGGGCGCGTGCTGCGCTCGCGCGGCGCCCGGCCCCGGCTGCGCGCCATGCTGGGCGGCGGCAGGCCCGTCGCCGAGCGGTCCCCGCTGGCCGAGGGCGTGGTGGAACAGGACGGCGAGGTGGTGCTCGCCCGGACCGCGCGCCCCGAGCGCGACCCCGTGCTCCCGTTGCGCGCGGCCGCGGCCGCCGCGCAGGCCGGCCTCCCGCTCTCCCTGCACGCCGTACGGCGCATGGCCGCCGTCGTGCGCCCGCTGCCCACGCCCTGGCCCGCCGAGGCCCGCGAACAGCTGGTGACCCTGCTGGGCTCCGGCCGCCCGACCGTCGAGGTCTGGGAGGCCCTGGAGGCCGAGGGACTCATCACCCGGCTGCTGCCCGACTGGGAACGCGTGCGCTGCCGCCCGCAGCGCAACGCCGTGCACCTGTGGACCGTCGACCGGCATCTGATCGAGACGGCCGTGCGCGCCTCCGAACTGACCCGCCGGGTCGGCCGGCCCGATCTCCTTCTGGTCGCCGCGCTGCTGCACGACATCGGCAAGGGCTGGCCCGGCGACCACTCCGTCGCGGGCGAGATCATCGCCCGGGACGTGGCCGGCCGCATCGGCTTCGACCGCGACGACATCGCCGTGCTCGCCACCCTGGTACGCCACCATCTGCTGCTCGTGGAGACGGCGACCCGGCGCGACCTGGAGGATCCGGCCACTGTGCGCTTGGTCGCCGAGGCCGTCGGCTCACCGGGCACCCTGGAACTGCTGCACGCGCTCACCGAGGCGGACGCGCTGGCCACCGGCCCCGCCGCCTGGTCGTCCTGGCGCGGCGCACTGGTCTCCGACCTGGTCAAACGGGTCTCGGCACTGCTCGCCGGAGACGAACCCGACGCCCCGGAGGCCGGCGCCCCCACCGCGGAACAGGAACGGCTCGCCATCGAGGCGCACCGCACGGGCGGCCCCGTGCTCGCGCTGCGCGCGCAGACCGAGCCGCCCGCCGAGAGCGCGGGCGGCGAGCCGGAACCCCTCGGCGTGGAGCTGCTCGTCGCCGTACCCGACCAGCCCGGCGTGCTGCCCGCGGTGGCGGGCGTCCTGGCCGTGCATCGCCTCACCGTCCGCACGGCGGAGCTACGGGCCCTCAGGCTGCCCGACGGCGTCCACGACGGCTCGGTCCTGCTGCTCGACTGGCGGGTCGCGGCACAGTACGGCTCCCTGCCGCAGGCCGCACGGCTGCGCGCTGACCTGGTACGGGCCCTGGACGGCTCCCTGGACATCGCGGCGCGCCTCGCCGAGCGGGACGCGGCCTACCCACGCCGCCGGGGCGTGGTGCCGCCCCCGGCACGGGTGACCGTGGCCCCGGCCGCCTCCCGGCACGCCACGGTGATCGAGGTGCGGGCCCAGGACGTGCCGGGGCTGCTGTTCCGGATCGGGCAGGCGCTGGAGAAGGCGGGGGTGCGGGTGCGCAGCGCGCATGTGTCGACGCTGGGCTCCAACGCCGTGGACGCCTTCTACGTGACCGGTGGGGCGGGCGACCCGCTGCCGGGCGAGGAGGCGGCCTCGGTGGCGCGGTTGCTGGAGGAGACGCTGCGGGCGTGACCGGGACATGCGCGAAGGCGTGCCTCGCGACAAGCCCGAGGCCAGGCCCGAAGGCGTGGCCGAGGGGTGACCGGGACCATCGCCGTGAAATGTGTCCCCGGTCGCTGTGTCCGGTGGGCGGGGACGCATTACCCGCGCGGCCGGATACCCTGGAGGGCAGTCCAAAACGCCCCCGACCCCGAGGACCGACGCCGCCGTGTTCGATACCCTCTCCGACCGCCTTAGCGCGACTTTCAAGAGCCTCCGCGGAAAAGGCAGGCTGAGCGAGGCGGACATCGACGCCACCGCGCGCGAGATCCGTATCGCGCTGCTCGAAGCCGACGTGGCTCTGCCGGTGGTCCGGACCTTCATCAAGAACGTCAAGGAGCGCGCCCTCGGCTCCGAGGTCTCCAGGGCCCTGAACCCTGCCCAGCAGGTCCTCAAGATCGTCAACGATGAGCTGGTCACGATCCTCGGTGGCGAGACCCGCCGCCTCCGCTTCGCCAAGCAGCCCCCGACCGTGATCATGCTCGCGGGTCTGCAGGGTGCCGGTAAGACCACCCTCGCGGGCAAGCTCGGCCGGTGGCTCAAGGAGCAGGGCCACTCGCCGCTCCTGGTCGCCGCCGACCTCCAGCGCCCCAACGCGGTGAACCAGCTCAGCGTCGTCGCCGAGCGCGCGGGCGTCGCCGTCTACGCGCCCGAGCCGGGCAACGGCGTCGGCGACCCGGTCAAGGTCGCCAAGGACTCCATCGACTACGCGAAGTCCAAGGTCCACGACATCGTGATCGTGGACACCGCCGGCCGCCTCGGCATCGACCAGGAGATGATGCAGCAGGCCGCGGACATCCGCGACGTCGTACAGCCCGACGAGATCCTGTTCGTCGTCGACGCGATGATCGGTCAGGACGCCGTCAACACCGCGGAGGCGTTCCGCGACGGCGTCGGCTTCGACGGTGTGGTCCTCTCCAAGCTCGACGGTGACGCCCGTGGTGGTGCGGCCCTGTCGATCCGGCAGATCACCGGCAAGCCGATCATGTTCGCGTCGAACGGCGAGAAGCTCGACGACTTCGACGCCTTCCATCCGGACCGGATGGCCTCCCGCATCCTCGACATGGGTGACCTGCTCACCCTGATCGAGCAGGCGGAGAAGACGTTCAGCCAGGAAGAGGCCGAGAAGATGGCCTCCAAGCTGGCGTCCAAGAAGGGCCAGGACTTCACCCTGGACGACTTCCTGTCCCAGATGGAACAGGTCAGGAAGATGGGGTCGATCTCCAAGCTGCTCGGCATGCTCCCGGGCATGGGCCAGATCAAGGACCAGATCAACAACCTCGACGAGCGGGACGTCGACCGCACGGCCGCGATCATCAAGTCGATGACCCCGGGCGAGCGCCAGGACCCGACGATCATCAACGGCTCGCGCCGCGCCCGTATCGCCAAGGGTTCCGGCGTCGAGGTCAGCGCGGTCAAGAACCTGGTCGAGCGGTTCTTCGAGGCCCGCAAGATGATGTCCCGCATGGCCCAGGGTGGCGGGATGCCCGGTATGCCGGGCATCCCGGGGATGGGCGGCGGCCCCGGCCGCACGAAGAAGCAGCCGAAGAAGGCCAAGGGCAAGCAGCGCTCCGGCAACCCGATGAAGCGCAAGCAGCAGGAGCAGGAGGAGGCCGCGCGGCGCGCCGCCGCGGCCCAGGGCCAGGGCGCCCTCGGCCTGCCGCAGCAGGCCGATCAGGACTTCGAGCTGCCGGACGAGTTCAAGAAGTTCATGGGCTGACCCGGGCCGACCGGCCCGGACGGTTCCCCGGCCCGCTTTACGGTTGGTGGGCCACGACGCTGAGGGCGCCCCTCCCCGGGGGCGCCCTCAGCGCATGCCGGGGTCCCCCGGGTGCCGTACCGTCCGATGTATGAGCAACGCCGCGCCTCCACGCAAGACCCCGGAGAAACCGTGGCGCACCGAGGGCACGCCGGAGGAGCCGACCAAGTGGCCCGGGGGCAGGAGGCCGCGCGGCGGCTGGTGGGGACTGGTCGTCGCCGCGGTGATCGTCTTCCTGATCGCCTACGGCGCGGTGTCCTACTACAACCGGGGCAACGAGCCGACGATCTCGTACACGGAGTTCAGCCGGCAGATCAACGACGGCAACGTCAAGACGATCTACTCCAAGGGCGATGCCATCCAGGGGCAGCTCAAGCACGCCCAGGCCAAGCCCCACGGCGGCGGCAAGTACACCAAGTTCAAGACCCAGCGCCCCGCCTTCGCGGACGACAAGCTCTGGCAGAACCTGAACAAGCACCAGGTGACGGTGACCGCCCAGCCGGTGGTCCAGGAGCGCAGCTTCCTGTCGAATCTGCTGCTCTCGCTCGCGCCCCTGGTGATCCTGGTGGTCGTCTGGGTCTTCTTCGCCCGGCGCATCGGGGGCCTGACCGGCCCGGGCGGCATGCTCGGCCGCAAGACCCCGCCCAGACCGGTGGAGCTGCGGCCCGGCATCCGGCGCACCACCTTCGCCGACGTGGCCGGCATCGACGAGGTCAAGGGCGAGCTGGACGACGTCGTCGACTTCCTGGAGCATCCCGACGCCTATCGCAGGATGGGCGCGAAGGCGCCACGCGGGGTGCTGCTCACGGGCCCGCCGGGCACCGGCAAGACGCTGCTGGCGCGGGCGGTGGCGGGCGAGGCGGATGTGCCGTTCTTCTCCGCCTCCGCCTCCGAGTTCATCGAGATGATCGTCGGCGTCGGCGCCTCCCGGGTGCGCGAGCTGTTCGCCGAGGCCCGCAAGGTGGCCCCGTCGATCATCTTCATCGACGAGATCGACACGATCGGGCGGGCGCGCGGCGCGGGCGCCTCGGTGAGCGGCCATGACGAGCGGGAGCAGACCCTCAACCAGATCCTCACCGAGATGGACGGCTTCACCGGCTCTGAGGGCGTGATCGTCATCGCGGCGACGAACCGGGCCGACATCCTGGATCCCGCGCTGACCCGGCCCGGCCGCTTCGACCGCGTGGTCCATGTCTCCCCGCCGGACCGCGCAGGACGCGAGGCGATCCTCAGGATCCACACCCGGGACATCCCGCTCGCCCCGGACGTGGACCTGGCCCAGGTGGCCCGTACGACCCCCGGCATGACCGGTGCCGAGCTGGCCAACCTCGCCAACGAGGCGGCCCTGCTGGCGGTCAAGCGGAAGCAGCAGCAGGTGACGCAGACCGACTTCTCCCAGGCCCTGGAGAAGGTGCAGCTGGGCGCCGAACGGTCACTGGTGATGCCGGAGGAGGAGCGCCGCAGAACCGCGTACCACGAGAGCGGGCACGCCCTGCTCGGGATGCTCCAGCCGGGCGCCGACCCGGTACGCAAGATCACGATCGTGCCGCGCGGCCGGGCGCTCGGCGTGACGCTGTCGACCCCCGAGTCCGACAAGTACGCGTACACCGAGGAGTACCTCCGCGGCCGCATCATCGGCGCCCTCGGCGGCATGGCGGCGGAGCGGGTCGTCTACGAGGTGATCACCACGGGCTCCGAGAGCGACCTCGAACAGGTCACCAACATCGCCCGGGGCATGGTCGCCCGCTGGGGCATGAGCGAGCGGGTGGGCCGTCTGTCGGCGCTGCCGAGCGACGCGCAGCAGGCGTACGGCCTGGCGGCCGCCCCGCAGACGCTGGACGTGATCGAGATCGAGATGCGGCGCATCGTGGACGAGTGCTACGAGGAGGCGTGCTGCAAACTCCAGGACCACCGGAGCCAGTTGGACGCGCTGGCCGAGGCGCTGCTGATCAACGAGACGCTGGAGGAGGCGGAGGCGTACCGGATCGCCGGGGTGCTGCGGGTGCGCAAGAACGA
This sequence comes from Streptomyces sp. NPDC002573, assembly GCF_042889625.1. NCBI lineage: Bacteria > Bacillati > Actinomycetota > Actinomycetes > Kitasatosporales > Streptomycetaceae > Streptomyces > Streptomyces sp. NPDC002573. Next base: position 128,550 of record NZ_JBIARC010000016.1, read on the forward strand.
CTGAGCGATCCCGGGCCCTGGGCCTCCGAGCACGTCCGGCCGGTCGCGGTACCAGCCGCGGTACCAGCGGTACTACCCATCGCTGCTAGGGGACGCGTGCGATCAGATAGCGGAACACATTCGGCATCCACACCGTTCCGTCCGCCCGCCGGTACGGATGGAGGGCCTCCGCCAGCTCCTTGCCGACCTGCTCCGGGTCCGTCGCCTCGACCGCGGCGTCGAAGAAGCCCGTCGACAGCATCCCCCGTACGGCGCTGTCCACGTCCGCGTACCCGAACGGACAGGCGACCCGCCCGGATCCGTCCGGCCGCAGGCCCGCACGCAACGCCGTCTCCTCCAGGTCGTCGCGCCCGGCGGGGCACGGACGCTCCGCCTCCGCCCCGGAGTCGGCGAGTTTGACCGCGACGCGCAGCACCGACGTGCTGCTGCACCGCTCCGGCGGACCCCAGCCGGCGAGCACCACGGGCACCCCCCGCCGGGTGAGCGGTGTCGCCGCCGCGAGCTGCTCCTCGAGGCTCTCCGCGTCGCCGCAGGCCGTGTGCCCGGCCGGCCCGAACACGGTCAGCAGGGTGTACGCCGGCGCCCCGGGCACGGGGACCGCGTCCCTCGGGGAGCCGTCGACGATCCGGACTGCTCCACGCGCGCGTGGACGCCGGCCCACAGGGCCCAGCCGTTCGCGCGCGAGCGTCAGCCGTTCGTCCGCACCGGAGTCGACCCCGGTCACCTCGGCGCCCCGGGAGGCGGCCAGCAGCAGAGCGAGACCGCTGCCGCACCCGAGCGCGAGCAGCCGTGTTCCGCAGCCCACTTCGAGCCGGTCGTAGACGGCCTCGTAGAGCGGGACGAGCATGCGCTCCTGTATCTCGGCCCAGTCACGCGCGCGTGCACGCCGGTCCACGCGGGGAGCCGCCCCCGTATGGAGGAGGTGCTGCCCCGCGAGCGTAGGTGTCATCGAAAGCGCCCCAATCGCCGTCGGTTGTCACTCTGATCGGTTCCTCGGCCCCCCGTGACGTTGCGCACTTCCCCCGTTCCCCTCCGTATGCCAGGTAACTCCGCGCCCGTCGTGGCGTCCAGGGGGTGTGGCGCACTCCTTGTGAGCCGTCCGTGCGCCCCCGGGCACCCCCTGTAACAAATGGTTCCCGAGGCTGCAGGGTGTCCCCCTACCATCGCGCCATGGCGAAAACACCCGTTCTCACACCCCGGGCGGACGACTTCCCGCGCTGGTACCAGGACGTGATCGGCAAGGCCGAACTGGCCGACAACGGGCCGGTGCGCGGCACCATGGTCATCCGACCGTACGGGTACGGACTGTGGGAGCGGATGCAGGCGGAGATGGACGCCCGGATCAAGGAGACGGGCACCCAGAACGCGTACTTCCCGCTGCTGATCCCGGAGTCGTACCTCACCCGGGAGGCCGACCACGTCGAGGGCTTCGCGCCGGAACTCGCCGTGGTCACGCACGGCGGCGGCCACCGACTGGAGGAGCCCGCGGTCGTCCGCCCCACCTCCGAGACCATCGTCAACGACTACTTCTCCAAATGGATCCAGAGCTACCGCGACCTGCCGCTGCTCATCAACCAGTGGGCGAACGTGGTGCGGTGGGAGCTGCGGCCGCGGCTGTTCCTGCGCACCTCCGAGTTCCTGTGGCAGGAGGGGCACACCGCGCACGCCACCTACGAGGAGGCGCGCGACTTCGCCGCCCATGTCCACCGGCGGGTCTACGAGGACTTTCTGCGCACCGTCCTCGCGATGGACGTCGTCCCCGGCCGCAAGACGGCCAAGGAGCGCTTCGCGGGCGCCGTCAACACCCTCACCCTCGAAGGGATGATGGGCGACGGCAAGGCCCTGCAGATGGCCACCAGCCATGAACTCGGCCAGAACTTCGCCCGGGCCTTCCGCACGCGGTATCTGTCGCGGGAGGGCCGGCAGGAACTGGTGTGGCAGACCTCCTGGGGCTCGACGACCCGCATGATCGGCGCCCTGGTGATGGCGCACGGCGACGACGACGGACTCCGCGTCCCGCCGCGTCTCGCGCACATCCAGGTCGTCGTGCTCGCGATCAAGGACGACGCATCGGTTCTGGCCAGGGTCCGCGAGGTCGGCGACCGGCTCAGGGCGGCCGGTCTGCGCGTCCGGGCGGACGACCACACCGACGTCCCCTTCGGCCGTCGCGCCGTCGACTGGGAGCTCAAGGGCGTGCCGGTGCGGGTCGAGATCGGCCCCCGTGACCTGGAGAACGGCACCGCGATGCTGGTCCGCCGCATCCGCGGGGGCAAGGAGCCGGTGGCGCTCGACAGGCTCGCGAGCGTCCTGCCCGGGATCCTCGAGGAGGACCAGGCCCTGCTGCTGGCGCAGTCCCGTGAGCGCCGCGAGTCCCGGACGGCGGAGGTGTCGACCATCGGGGAGGCCGTCGAGGCGGCGAGCGCCGGGGGCTGGGCGCGCATCCCGTGGGCGGTGCTCGGCGAGGAGGGCGAGTCGAAGCTCGCCGAACACGCGGTGACCGTACGGTGTCTGGTCGCCGAGGACGGGTCGGTGCCCGAGGCCGATGACGCACCGGGTAACGTCGCGGTCGTCGCGCGCGCTTATTGAGATAGCGGGAAGAGCGACCGAAACGCCTCTTGCGCATCTGCAGGGCCCAGGCGCCCCGGCGTGCGGAGTTCCTCTACGCGCCGGGTCGTACGCGTTACTACGCACCGGCTTGGTAGGAGCTGTGAGGCTTCTGGGCAGATCAGCGCACCCGCCCTCGTCAGGACGCATCAGTCGCAACTGACGGGTACGTGCAAAATATTTGGGATGCCCCGGAATAGGAACACGGGAGCCCTCAGGCTCGTTCTCATTACGTGAGCACGACACCACCTGTTCTCGCCGCAGAGCTGGCAGAGGCGTGGGCCGACATTCAACGGCACCACCCCGAACTGCCGGATCTCGCCGCGCCGGAGTCCCTGATCGGAGAGTCGTCGTCCGCCTGCGGACACGAACTCTCATTCGAGCGACTGCTTCATGAAGCAGTCCACGGCATCGCAGCCGCCCGTGGGGTACGCGACACCTCCCGGGCCGGCCGCTACCACAACCGCAGATTCCTCGCGATCGCCGAGGAGCTGGGCCTGGACCACCCCGAGGAGCCGCACCCGAGCAGCGGTTTCTCACTGGTGACGCTCAGCCCCGAGGCGAAGCGCCGCTACCGCCCGACCATGGAGCGGCTGCAGCGTGCGCTGAAGGCCCACTCGGCGGCGACGGCCGCGGACACCGCCCGCACCTTCCGGGGCCCGGCCGCACGGCACGGATCCTCCGGAGGCGGTGTCCGGGTCAAGGCGGTCTGTGACTGTGGCCGCAATGTCCGCGTCGTGCCGTCGGTGCTGGCCCAGGCCCCGATCATGTGCGGCGGCTGCGGCAAGCCGTTCCGCATCCCCGAACCGGTGGGGGCGGCGGCGAGCTGACCGGACGGCTGCTCGTGGCAGCCGTGCTCGGCTCGGTCCGCAGTTGACGACGGCACCCAGTGAGCGCCGGGCGGGCGTGATCCATGCCCGGGGGACCCCGGCGCCGGGTGTCTCTTCGGCATGCCCGCACACACGCCCCGGCCCTCCGGCTCGGGACGCCCCGCGAGGTGTGGCACAATGGCTAGCTGTACTCGACAGCCGCACAGGACCCCTCTCTCCTCCGGCTGACGCGTCCATCGGGCCACTCGGGTACCGCAACCCCACGCGGCATCTCGTTGTGCCCAACCACGTCAAATCCAGGAGAACCCACTCCCGTGGCAGTCAAGATCAAGCTGAAGCGTCTGGGCAAGATCCGTTCGCCTCACTACCGCATCGTCGTCGCCGACTCCCGTACCCGCCGTGACGGCCGGGCCATCGAGGAGATCGGCAAGTACCACCCGACGTACAACCCGTCGGTCATCGAGGTCGACGCCGAGCGTGTGGCGTACTGGCTCGGTGTCGGCGCCCAGCCGACCGAGCCCGTGCTCGCCATCCTGAAGAAGACCGGCGACTGGCAGAAGTTCAGGGGCGAGCCCGCCCCGGCGCCGCTGCTCGTGGCCCAGCCCAAGGCCGCCCGTCCGACGTTCGAGGCGCTCGGCGGCGAGGACGAGGGCAAGGGTGAGGCGATCACCCAGAAGAAGAAGGCTGAGAAGAAGGACGAGGCCGCGGCCGAGTCCGCTTCGGCCGAGTCGACCGAGGCCTGAGCATGCTCGAGGAGGCTCTCGAGCACCTCGTGAAGGGCATCGTCGACAACCCTGACGATGTGCAGGTGGCTTCGCGCAACCTGCGCCGCGGGCGAGTGCTCGAGGTTCGGGTCCACCCCGACGACCTCGGCAAGGTGATCGGCCGCAACGGCCGCACCGCACGCGCCCTGCGCACCGTCGTGGGCGCCATCGGCGGCCGCGGTGTCCGCGTCGACCTCGTCGACGTGGACCAAGTCCGCTGAACGCAACGCAGCACCGGCACGGGCCGGGGAGGGCCATGGGCCGTCCCCGGCCCGTGGCCGTTACGACAGGAGATCTTTCCAAGTGCAGCTGGTAGTCGCACGGATCGGCCGCGCCCACGGCATCAAGGGCGATGTCACCGTGGAGGTACGCACCGACGAGCCGGAACTGCGGCTCGCGCCCGGCGCCGTGCTCGCCACCGACCCCGCCTCCGCGGGGCCGCTCACCATCGCCACCGGCCGGGTGCACAGCGGCAACCTGCTCCTGCGGTTCGAAGGCGTGAACGACCGCACCGCCGCCGAGGCCCTCCGCAACACCCTCCTGATCGCCGAGATCGACCCCGACGAGCTCCCCGAGGGCGAGGACGAGTACTACGACCACCAGCTGATGGACCTCGACGTCGTCACCAAGGACGGCGTGGAGGTGGGCCGCATCACCGAGATCTCGCACCTGCCCTCGCAGGACCTGTTCGTCGTGGAGCGTGCCGACGGCACCGAGGTGATGATCCCGTTCGTCGAGGAGATCGTCACCGAGATCGACCTCGAGGAGCAGCGGGCGATCATCGACCCGCCGCCGGGACTCATCGACGACAGGGCCGAGATCGCGTCCTCGCGAGACGAGGCATGATGCGGCTCGACGTCGTCACCATCTTCCCCGAGTACCTGGAGCCGCTGAACGTCTCCCTCGTCGGCAAGGCACGCGCGCGTGGACAGCTCGACGTGCATCTGCACGACCTGCGGTCCTGGACGTACGACCGGCACAACACCGTCGACGACACCCCCTACGGCGGCGGCCCCGGCATGGTCATGAAGACCGAACCCTGGGGCGACGCACTGGACGACGTCCTCGCCGACGGCTACGAGTCCGGCTACGGCGCCCCGGCGCTGATCGTCCCGACCCCCAGCGGCCGCCCCTTCACCCAGAAGCTCGCCGTCGAACTCTCCGAGCGCCCCTGGCTGATCTTCACCCCGGCCCGCTACGAGGGCATCGACCGCCGCGTCATCGACGAGTACGCCACCCGGACACCCGTGTACGAGGTGTCCATCGGCGACTACGTCCTGGCCGGCGGCGAGGCGGCCGTCCTCGTCATCACGGAGGCGGTGGCCCGGCTGCTGCCCGGGGTCCTCGGGAACGCCGAGTCCCACCGCGACGACTCCTTCGCCCCCGGCGCGATGGCCAGCCTCCTGGAAGGGCCCGTCTACACCAAGCCGCCGGCCTGGCGTGGACGCGAGATCCCGGAGGTGCTGCTCAGCGGCCACCACGGCAAGATCGCCCGCTGGCGCCGGGACGAGGCCCTCAGGCGTACGACGGCCCACCGGCCCGATCTGATCGAGCACTGCGAGCCCGCCGCCTTCGACAAGAAGGACCGCGAGATGCTCTCCATCCTGGGCTGGGCGCCGGACCCGCAGGGCACGCCGCACGGCCGATTTTGGCGCAGGACCGAGGACGTGGAAGAATAGGCGGCTGTTGTCCGAGGTCCGGCGCGCGCCCCTGCCACAGGGGGACACGACGCCCGCCCCGACCCGGCCGGCGACTCTCTTACCGAAGAACTACCTACCGTTCATGACCTGTGGCATGGGCGAAGAAAGCAGACGAAATGTCTCACCTGCTCGACTCCGTCGACTCCGCGTCGCTGCGCAGCGACCTCCCGGCCTTCCGCCCCGGTGACACCGTCAACGTCCACGTCCGCGTCATCGAGGGCAACCGCTCCCGTGTGCAGCAGTTCAAGGGCGTTGTGATCCGTCGCCAGGGCTCGGGCGTGCGCGAGACCTTCACGGTCCGCAAGGTCTCCTTCTCCGTCGGCGTCGAGCGCACCTTCCCGGTGCACACCCCGATCGTCGAGAAGATCGAGCTCGTCACCAAGGGTGACGTGCGCCGCGCCAAGCTGTACTACCTGCGCGAGCTGCGCGGCAAGGCGGCGAAGATCAAGGAGAAGCGCGAGAACTGAGCGCCTCCCGGGGCCCACAGCGGGGCCGGATAACATCTGGCCCCCATGGACACCGAAGCACAGCAGACGGAGCGCGACCGCTCCTCCCGCCCAGCCGACTCCGAGGAGACCTCGGACAGTCCGGGTGCGGAGGCACGGTCGCGTTTCGCGTTGGTGTCCCGCATCACCGACCGGCTGCCCGGAGGGCGGATCACCCTGACCGTCCTGGTCTGTCTGGTCTTCCTGCTCGGCTTCGGCACCTGGGTCATACAGCCCTTTGACATCCCGAGCGGTTCCATGGAACCCGGATTGAGGGTTGGGGACCGCGTGCTCGTAAATAAGTTGGCGTACCGTTTCGGATCGAAACCAGAGCGGGGAGACGTCGTCGTGTTCGACGGCACCGGGTACTTCGGGAGCGCCGACTACGTAAAGCGGGTAGTTGGTGTGGGGGGAGACCATGTGGTCTGTTGCGACAGAGAGGGGAGGCTCGAGGTGAACGGCCGGTCGGTCGACGAGTCGTCGTTTCTGTACCCGAGGAACAGCCCCTCCGACGTCCCCTTCGACGTCGTCGTGCCCGCCGGCACGCTGTTCGTGCTCGGCGACCATCGCAAGGACTCCAGTGACTCCCGCGACCATCTGGGCTCGCCCGGCGGCGGCATGATCCCGCTCGGCGCGGTGATCGGCAGGGCCGACTGGGTGATCCGGCCCTCGGTGGACCTCCGGCACCTGTCCCGTCCCGGCGCCTACGCGCGCGTGCCGGCCGCGGCGGCGAGCGCGCAGGGGAAGGCGGACGGCGCTCATGGGTAACCGCGGCAAGCCGCGCGACCTGCCGTCCGACACGGTCGCGCAGAACCTCCTGCCCACCGGCGCACGGCGTACCGCCGTCGCCGGCCCCACCGGCCGCAGCCGCGCCGAACGGCGCAAGCTGCAGCGCAAGGTCAAACGCAAGCGGAGGCGTTCCGCGGTCAAGGAGATACCCCTCCTCGTCGGCGTCGCCGTCCTCATAGCCCTGGTCCTGAAGACCTTCCTGGTGCAGGCCTTCGTGATCCCGTCGGGCTCCATGGAGAACACGATCCAGGTCGGCGACCGCGTCCTAGTGGACAAGTTCACCCCGTGGTTCGGCTCCAAGCCGCAGCGCGGCGACGTCGTCGTCTTCCAGGACCCCGGCGACTGGCTCGCGGGGGAGAAGACGACGAAGAAGAACGACCCGGTCGTCATCAAGCAGGTCAAGGAAGGGCTCACCTGGATCGGCCTGCTGCCCTCCGACAACGACAAGGACCTCATCAAACGGGTCGTCGCGGTCGGCGGGGACACCGTCAAGTGCTGCGACACCCAGGGACGCGTCACGGTCAACGGGATGCCCCTGAACGAGCCGTACCTTCACCCGGGAAACAAACCTTCGGACTTCTCCTTCCAGGTGACCGTGCCTCCGGGCCGGCTGTGGGTCATGGGAGATCACCGGGCCAACTCGGCGGACTCGCGCTACCACCGCACAGAGGCGTACAGCGGTACCGTTTCAGAGAAGTCCGTCGTCGGCCGCGCCATGGTCATCGCCTGGCCCGTCGGGCACTGGACCCGCCTGAGAGAGCCAGACACTTACGCGTCGGTGCCGAGCGGGTCGACCACCGCGCTCGGTCCGTCGCATAGGGTGGCCTCCGCGGATCGATACGGATTGATCCCCCTCCCGAGCCCTGCGGAACTCCCGCTCGTTATGGGAGTGGTGGGCCCGCGCCGGCTGAGGCGTCGGCGGTGGTACGGAGTGAGGAGTGGATGTGGGGGATTTGGCGGTCGGCGCACGATCCGGACACGAAGGTCCAGAAGAGAGGCCGCAGCGCCCCGACGACTCGGCCGCCCCGGCCGCGGACGACCTCCCCGGCTCCGGCGGTGACCCCTCGAGCGGTGGTGGCGGCGCACACGGCAGCGACGGGCAGACCCCCCGCCCGCCGAAGCAGCGCTCCTTCTGGAAGGAACTCCCGCTCCTCATCGGTATCGCGCTGGTCCTCGCGCTGCTGATCAAGACGTTCCTGGTGCAGGCGTTCTCGATTCCCTCGGACTCGATGCAGAACACCCTCCAGCAGGGCGACCGCGTCCTCGTGGACAAGCTGACCCCGTGGTTCGGCTCCGAGCCCTCGCGCGGCGAGGTCGTCGTCTTCCACGACCCGGACAACTGGCTGGCCGGCGAGCCCACGGCCAGCCCGAACGCCCTCCAGACGGTCCTGAGCTGGATCGGTCTGATGCCGTCCGCGGAGGAGAAGGACCTCATCAAGCGGGTGATCGGTGTCGCGGGTGACACGATCGAGTGCCGCAACACCGGGCCCCTGCTGGTCAACGGCAAGGCGCTCAACGAGCCCTATGTGTACCCGGGCAACACCCCCTGCAGCGTCGACGACCAGGGCGGCCAGTTCAAGGTCACGGTTCCCCCGGGCAAAATCTGGGTCATGGGCGACCACCGCCAGAACTCGCTGGACTCCCGCTACCACCAGCAGGACCGGTACCAGGGCTTCGTGCCGGTGGGGAACGTGGTGGGCCGCGCGATCGTGGTCGCCTGGCCGCCGACCCGCTGGAACACGCTGCCGATCCCGGACACCTTCGACCAGGGGCTCGGCTCCGCGGCTCCCGCCGCCCTCGGCCTGACGGGCGCGGTCCCGCTGGTCCTGTGGCGCCGGCGCCGCATCACCGCGCGGCTTACCGCCGGAAACCCTCGGGTTCCCGGCAGCGGTACCGCCGGGTAGGGTGCCGTCCCAGATCGCCGATCTTCCGCCGCCCCGGGCGGCCGCGAAGGTCGCATCTCCGAACTGGGGAGCACTGGGATGAGTGGGACTGGTCGTACGGAAGAGGGCCGCGGACGGCTCGGCAGCACGCTGTCGGGACTGGCCGTGGCCCTCGGCTGTGTGCTCTTCGTCGGCGGGTTCGCCTGGGGCGCCGTCGTCTACAAGCCCTACACCGTGCCCACCGACTCCATGACGCCCACCATCGCCGCCGGTGACCGGGTCCTCGCCCAGCGCGTGGACGCCGCGGACATCAAGCGCGGCGACGTCGTCGTCTTCCGGGAGAAGACCTGGGGCAACATGCCCATCGTCAAGCGGGTCGTGGCGATCGGCGGCGACACCGTCGCCTGCTGCACCGACGGCAAGCTCACCGTCGACGGCAAGGAGATCCACGAGACGTACCTGGCCAAGGGACAGGTCGCCGAGCTCAAGCAGATCCCCAAGATCACGGTCCCCAAGGACCGGCTGTTCCTCCTCGGCGACGAACGCATGGGCTCGCTGGACTCCACGGCCCACCTGACGGAGGCCTTCAGCGGCACGGTGTCGCGCGGTTCCGTGGACGCCCGGGTGGACGCCGTGGCGTGGCCCATGAACGGCATGCTCGCCCGCCCGACGGGCTTCGAGGAACTCGGGCCGATCTCCTCGCCGGGGCCGCTGCGGCTGATCCTCGCCGCGATCGTGGCGGGCGCGGTCCTGGTGATGGCGGGCGGGGCCTATGGGCCGATCGCCCAGCGCGCGGCCCGCAGGCGGAGCAACGCCGTACGGACGGAGCCGGCCGGTGCCCGCTGAGGCGCCGTCCTCCCTCCCCGGCCCGGACGAGCGGAACGAGCCGTACGCCGACGAGGGCGGGACGGGGAAGTGGGACGAGGCCCGGTCGCGGAAGGTGGCCCGGGTGGTGCTGCTGGACCCCAGGGACCGCATCCTGCTGCTCCACGGGCACGAGCCGGACGACCCGGCCGACGACTGGTGGTTCACGCCCGGAGGCGGCGTGGAGGGCGACGAGAGCCGTGAGCAGGCGGCGCTGCGCGAGCTGGCCGAGGAGACCGGCATCACGGATGTCGAGCTCGGCCCGGTGCTGTGGCAGCGCAGGTGCTCCTTCCCGTTCGCGGGCCGCCGCTGGAACCAGGACGAGTGGTACTACCTGGCCCGTACGTCCCAGACCGTCACGGCCGCGCAGGCCCTGACCGAGCTGGAAAAGCGCAGCGTCGTCGGAGCGCGGTGGTGGACGTGCCGGGAACTGGTCGAGTCGCATGAGACGGTGTATCCGACGAGACTCGCCGAGCTGCTCCGCAGGCTGCTCGACGAAGGTCCCCCGGCCGGTCCAGAAGTCCTTGACACCGAAATCGTCTAGGGGCTCACGGGACTGGCGCACAATGGTGGGACCGCACGGCTGAAGGGGAACATGCCATGAGCGCCGAGGACCTCGAGAAGTACGAGACCGAGATGGAGCTGAAGCTCTACCGGGAGTACCGCGATGTCGTCGGTCTGTTCAAATACGTGATCGAGACCGAGCGGCGCTTCTACCTCACCAACGACTACGAGATGCAGGTGCACTCGGTTCAGGGTGAGGTGTTTTTCGAGGTGTCCATGGCCGACGCCTGGGTCTGGGACATGTACCGGCCCGCACGCTTCGTGAAGCAGGTACGCGTTCTCACGTTCAAGGATGTGAACATCGAGGAGCTGAACAAGACCGATCTGGAACTGCCCGGCGGGTGAGCGAGGGCATCTCCTCACCCGCCCGGGTGACGGAGTTGTCCACAACCACCGCACTGTCCACCAAGATCCACAGTGGGAAGCCTGATGCGTGACGGTTGGCGCCGGAGGTGGTGCCGACATGAACACACAACAGGCACGCAGTGCCCTGGGCAGGTACGGAGAGGAACTGGCCGCCCGGCGACTGTCCGCGGCCGGCATGACGGTCCTGGAGCGCAACTGGCGCTGCGGCCGCACCGGTGAGATCGACATCGTCGCCAGAGACGGCGACGTGCTGGTGGTCTGCGAGGTGAAGACCCGCCGGGGCGGCTCGTTCGAGCACCCCATGGCCGCCGTCACTCCCGCGAAGGCGGACCGCCTGCGCGACCTAGCCGAACGCTGGATCCAGGGCCACGGCGGCGCACCACCGGGCGGGGTCCGCGTCGACGTCGTAGGCGTCCTGCTGCCCGACCGCGGCGCCGCCGTGGTCGAGCACGCACGGGGGGTGGCGTGATGGGCTTCGCGCGCACCTGCTCCGTGGCGCTGGTCGGCGTCGAGGGCGTCGTGGTCGAGGTCCAGGCCGACCTCGAACCCGGCGTCGCGGCCTTCACCCTCGTGGGCCTCCCCGACAAGAGCCTCACAGAGAGCCGGGACCGGGTCCGGGCGGCCGTGGTGAACTCCGGCGCGACCTGGCCGTCCAAGAAACTCACCGTGGGCCTCAGCCCCGCGTCCGTACCGAAAGCCGGCAGCGGATTCGACCTCGCCGTCGCCTGCGCCGTGCTCGGCGCCGCGGAACGCATCGACCCCCGCGTGCTCGCCGACATCGTGATGATCGGCGAACTGGGCCTGGACGGACGCGTCCGGCCCGTGCGAGGCATCCTGCCCGCCGTCCTCGCTGCCGCGGACGCCGGATACGAACAGGTGGTCGTACCCGAGTGCGCGGCCGCCGAAGCCTCCCTCGTCCCCGGCGTGTCCGTGCTCGGCGTCCGCACCCTGCGCCAGCTGATCGCCGTCCTCGCCGACGAACCCGTACCCGAGGAGGAACCGGACGAACAGGGCCGTCCCGACCCGCTCCTCGCCGGTCTGCGCGTACCGGGCACCGGCGCCGCGACCGGCATGCACAGCGTCGGCGCCGCACAGCACGACCAGCACCACGACCTCGCCGACGTCGTGGGTCAGCTCGCCGCCCGCACAGCCGTGGAGGTCGCAGCAGCAGGCGGACACCACCTCCTCCTCGAAGGACCGCCCGGCGCCGGAAAGACGATGCTGGCCGAGCGGCTGCCCGCCGTCCTGCCGAAACTCACCCGACAGGAATCGCTGGAGGTCACAGCGGTGCACTCGGTGGCCGGACTGCTCCCCGTGGGCAAACCCCTCATCGACACCGCCCCCTACTGCGCCCCGCACCACTCCGCCACCATGCAGGCACTCGTCGGCGGCGGACCCGGCATCGCCCGCCCCGGCGCCGTCTCGCTCTCCCACCGCGGAATCCTCTTCCTCGACGAGACCCCCGAGTTCAGCACCCAGACCCTCGACGCGCTGCGCCAGCCGCTGGAGGCCGGACACGTCGTCATCGCACGCAGCGCGGGAGTCGTGCGCTTCCCGGCGAAGTTCCTGATGGTCCTCGCCGCCAACCCCTGCCCCTGCGGCCGCTTCTCACTGCGCGACACCCAGTGCGAGTGCCCGCCCTCCGCCATCCGCCGCTACCAGGCCAGGCTCTCCGGTCCACTCCTGGACCGGGTCGACCTCCGCGTCGAGGTGGACGCCGTCACCCGCGCCGAACTCACCGGCCGCGGCCCCGGAGGCGCCTCCACCGCCACCGTGGCCGCCCGAGTGCGGGAGGCCCGGGAGCGGGCGGCGACACGACTGACGGGCACCCCCTGGCGGACCAACAGCGACGTACCGGGCCGGGAGCTGCGCAACCGCTGGCAGCCCGCCGGCGGCGCCATGGACGAGGCCGAGCGCAGTCTGGAACGCGGCATGCTGACGGCCCGAGGACTGGACCGCGTGCTGCGCGTCGCCTGGACCGTCGCGGACCTCGCGGGCCACGCCCGGCCCGACGCCACGGACGTCGCACTGGCGCTGCAGCTGCGCACCGGGGTGCCGCGAGGCGTGCCCATCACCATCGGGACACCGGCATGAGCACGGACGGACCCCAGGACCCCGAACACCTCACCCGCATCTTCCTCACCCGGGTCGTCGAACCCGGCGACGAGATCGCCGGACGCTGGCTGCGGGAGTACGGCGCCGAGGAGGTGGCCCGGCGGCTGCGAGACCCAGGGCCACGGCTGCCGGGGGTGTCGGAGAAACGGTGGGCCGGGCTGCTCGCACGGGCCGCACGAGCCGACCCGGAGCGGGACCGGGCCGCCGCCCAGGCGGCAGGGGTGCGGTTCCTGTGCCCCGGCGGCGCCGAATGGCCGGCACAGCTCGACGACCTCGGAGACGCCCGGCCCATCGGACTGTGGGTGCGCGGACAGCCCGGCCTGCGGCTGTGGGCCCTGCGGTCCGTCGCAGTCGTCGGCTCCCGCGCCTGCACCGAGTACGGCGCCCACATGGCGGCCACCCTCTCCGCAGGCCTCGCGGAGCGCGGCTGGATCGTGGTCTCCGGCGGCGCCTACGGCATCGACGGCGCGGCACACCGCGGAGCGCTCGCAGCCGCGGGCGCCACCGTCGCCGTACTGGCCTGCGGAGTCGACCGGCCCTATCCGCGCGGCCACGCCGGCCTCATCACCAGAATCGCCGAGCAGGGACTCGTCATCGGGGAACTGCCGCCCGGGGACCACCCGACCCCCAGCAGATTCCTCGTACGCAACCGGGTCATCGCGGCCCTCACCCGCGGCACCGTGGTCGTGGAGGCCGCCCTCCGCAGCGGCTCGCTGGTCACGGCCCGTGCGGCGCAGCGGCTGGGCCGCTTCACCATGGGGGTGCCGGGACCGGCCACCAGCGGACTTTCCGCGGGAGTCCACGAACTGCTGCGCGGCGAGGCGGTGCTGGTAACGGACGCCGCCGACATCGTCGAACTGGTGGGTGACATCGGGCAGCTGGCGCCGGACCGGCGCGGCCCGGTGCTCCCACGCGACCTCCTGGAACCGGCCGCCCGGCGCGTCCTCGCGGCGCTCCCCGGGTCCGGTACGGCGTCGGCGGACGAGGTCGCGCGCGGCGCGCAGACCACCGAGGACGACGCCGTCGGGAGACTGTACGAACTCCGATCACTTGGATTCGTCGAACGACACAGCGATGGCTGGAAGTTGACACGCCAGGCGGTGACCTCGGTCCGACAAGATCACGTTCAGTGTTGACCGAGCGTGTTCGGCCGTCCGGGCGACCCCCCGACGCCCTTGGCAATTCCACCAGTTGACCCTTTCCGGCGATCACTCAGGGCGACGGTCGTGGTCGCGGCAGGGGTCCCACCAGACCCCTTCGCGCACGGGTGATGCCTTGCCCTTCGCACACTGCGACACCACAGTCACGCTACGCTCACGAGGATCCCGAGTCAGAAGGCATCTCGACATCAGACCGACAGCTCACCCAGCCATCCCCAGCCCACGGCAGAACGGCACAAGGCGACGAATGCCCCAGCACACCTCCGGGCCCGACCGGGCGGCGCATCCCCCAGCCGCCCGTGACGGCGGCAGCGTGCGCCCCACCGCTCCCTCGACGCTCGACGAGTTGTGGCGGACGTACAAGGAGACGGGGGACGAGCGGCTGCGGGAGCAGCTGATCCTGCACTACTCGCCGCTGGTGAAGTACGTGGCGGGTCGGGTGAGCGTGGGCCTGCCGGCCAATGTGGAGCAGGCGGACTTCGTGTCCTCCGGGGTCTTCGGGCTGATCGACGCGATCGAGAAGTTCGACATCGACCGGGAGATCAAGTTCGAGACGTACGCGATCACACGGATCCGCGGCGCGATGATCGACGAACTGCGGGCGCTGGACTGGATCCCCCGCTCGGTGCGGCAGAAGGCACGCAGCGTGGAGCGCGCCTACGCCACCCTGGAGGCGCGGCTTCGACGCACCCCCTCCGAGGGGGAGGTGGCCGCCGAGATGGGCATCGGCGTCGAGGAACTGCACGCCGTCTTCAGCCAGCTGTCACTGGCGAACGTGGTGGCCCTGGAGGAACTGCTGCACGTCGGCGGCGAGGGCGGCGACCGCCTCAGCCTGATGGACACCCTGGAGGACACCGCCGCGGACAATCCCGTGGAGGTGGCCGAGGGCCGGGAGCTGCGACGGTTCCTCGCGCGGGCGATCAACACCCTGCCCGACCGGGAGAAGACCGTGGTCACGCTCTACTACTACGAGGGCCTGACCCTCGCCGAGATCGGCAATGTGCTCGGTGTGACCGAGAGCCGGGTCAGCCAGATCCACACGAAGTCCGTCCTCCAGCTACGGGCCAAGCTGGCCGCGTTCGGACGCTGACGCGCGATACCGGCGGCCTGGCGGGCGCGGGAAGCCGGCCGGTGGCTGTGCGCCGCGCGCGCGGAGCCCGGCACCGGCGTACGGAGCACGAGTGGCCCAGGTGAGCGGCGCGCACAGGTGAGTGGCTCCCGCGGGAGGCGCTCCGTCCGTACAGTGGTTGACGTGCCAAGGATTCGAGCGGCCTCTGTGGCCGAGCACCGGTCGATGCAGCGAGCCGCCCTGCTGGACGCGGCACGATCCCTCCTGTCCGAGGGCGGTACGGAAGCCCTGACGTTCCCGGCCCTCGCCGAGCGGACGGGCCTCGCGCGCTCCTCCGTGTACGAGTACTTCCGCTCCCGCGCCGCCGTCGTCGAAGAGCTGTGCGCGGTCGACTTCCCCGTCTGGGCGGCGGAGGTCGAGGCGGCCATGGCTGCGGCGGACGGCCCCGAGGCGAAGATCGAGGCGTATGTGCGGCAGCAGCTGGCCCTGGTCGGGGACCGGCGCCACCGTGCCGTGGTCGCGATCTCGGCGAGCGAACTCGACGCCGGGGCACGCGAGAAGATCCGCGCGGCGCACGGCGGGCTCGTGACGATGATCGCCGACACGCTCGGCGCGATGGGACACGACGAGCCCCGGCTCACGGCCATGCTGCTCCAGGGCGTGGTCGACGCCGCGGTACGGCGCATCGAACTGGGCGCCGCGGAGGACCCGGCAGCCATCACGGAGGCGGCGGTGGGGATGGCTCTGCGGGGCGTCCGAGGCTGATCCTGTCCCCGGGGGCCCTCCCTCCCCCCCGCAACCCCCAGCCCCCGCCTACGGCAAAGGCACCCCCTCCACCCGCAGCAGCCGCGACGGCCCCGCGTGCAGCAGCCAGGGCGGCAGCAGGGAGAGCGGATTCAGATACGCCTCCCCGCGGAGCAGCCCCCAGTGCAGGCAGGCTCCCGCGCAGTGGGCGGTCGGCGGTTCCAGCACGCCCAGCACCTCGCCGGGCCGGACGGTGTCGCCCTCCCGCACCGACGCCCTTACCGGCTCGTAGGTCGTCCGTAACGGTGGTGAGCCCGTGCCCGCCAGCTCCACGGACACCACACCCCGTCCCGCCACCCGCCCCGCGAAGACGACCCGCCCGGCCGCCACCGCCCGCACCGGAGCGCTCGGAGCCGCCGCCAGGTCCACGCCCCGGTGCCCCGGCCCGTAGGGCGTCGCCGGCGGCTCCCAGCCCCGTAGAACCAGTGGGCGAACCCCCACCGGCCACAGCCGCGCGACGGCCGGCACCGCCGCGCCGGGGCCCCGTGTGGCCGCCCTGACTGAACCTGACGCGCCCGTCGTCACCCCGCCCGTCGTCACCTGACCCGGTGTGACCGCACCCCGCGGCTCGGCCATGACCGCATCTGTACGGTCCGACGCCCCCGCCCACGCCGTAGACGGCTGTGGTCCCGCTCGTGCGACCGGGGCCGCCACGCCCACCGCCACCAGCAGTGGCAGGGCCGCGGGCCACCGTCGCGCATGTCGTTCAGCTCGCATGGGAGTACGGTCCCGCACCTCGGGTGATCATGGCTGGGATCTGTGGACAACCGGCCCGTTGTGGACAGCGGCGTCACCCGCCGCTCCGCCGGTCCCGTACACTTCTTGTGGCGATCCGGGTCACCGGGTCGACTTCGCACGCCCCGACACCAGGCCATCACCGGGCCGGTGTCAGCGCTCCTCGGTCCTTCGCGGCACGGCGCATCGCGGGCGTCAGGCGCGAGTGCCATCCGGCACCCGCGGCACAACCGAGAAAACTCAAGGAGAACGGCCATGGCCGTCGTCACGATGCGGGAGCTGCTGGAGAGCGGCGTCCACTTCGGTCACCAGACCCGTCGCTGGAACCCGAAGATGAAGCGCTTCATCTTCACCGAGCGCAACGGCATCTACATCATCGACCTGCTCCAGTCGCTGTCGTACATCGACCGCGCCTACGAGTTCGTCAAGGAGACCGTGGCCCACGGCGGCACGGTCATGTTCGTCGGTACCAAGAAGCAGGCGCAGGAGGCCATCGCCGAGCAGGCCACCCGCGTCGGCATGCCCTACGTCAACCAGCGCTGGCTGGGCGGCATGCTCACCAACTTCTCGACCGTCTACAAGCGTCTGCAGCGCCTCAAGGAGCTCGAGCAGATCGACTTCGAGGACGTCGCCGCGTCCGGTCTGACCAAGAAGGAGCTTCTCGTGCTCTCGCGCGAGAAGGCCAAGCTGGAGAAGACCCTCGGTGGTATCCGCGAGATGCAGAAGGTGCCGAGCGCCGTCTGGATCGTGGACACCAAGAAGGAGCACATCGCGGTCGGTGAGGCCCGGAAGCTCAACATCCCGGTCGTCGCCATCCTCGACACCAACTGTGACCCCGACGAGGTCGACTACAAGATCCCGGGCAACGACGACGCGATCCGCTCCGTCACCCTGCTGACCCGCGTGATCGCCGACGCCGTCGCCGAGGGCCTCATCTCCCGCTCCCGTGTCGCCACCGGCGACAAGGGCGAGAAGGCCGCTGCCGAGCCGCTCGCCGAGTGGGAGCGTGACCTGCTCGAGGGTGAGAAGAAGGCCGAGACCGAGGAGGCCGCTCCGGCCGAGGCCGCTGCCGCCGAGGCTCCGGCCGCCGAGGCGCCGGCTGCCGAGGGCGAGCAGGCCTGACCTCAGGGCCGTTCGGCTGATGTGAGGGCGGGTGGCGCCGATCGCGCCATCCGCCGTTCACCCGCAGCCCTTAGATCTTCGTAGCCCGTAGATCTTTGGCGGCCGCCCGTACGACGCGTGGCGGCCGCCGACTTCGAGACTTCGAACTCCGAGAAGAGATTCACAGATCATGGCGAACTACACCGCCGCCGACGTCAAGAAGCTCCGTGAGCTGACCGGCGCCGGCATGATGGACTGCAAGAAGGCGCTGGACGAGGCCGAGGGCAACGTCGAGAAGGCCGTCGAGGCGCTCCGCATCAAGGGCCAGAAGGGCGTCGCCAAGCGCGAGGGCCGCTCCGCCGAGAACGGCGCCGTGGTCTCCATCATCGCCGACGACAACTCCTCCGGTGTCCTGGTCGAGCTGAAGTGCGAGACGGACTTCGTCGCCAAGGGCGAGAAGTTCCAGGCCGCCGCCCAGGCGATCGCCGAGCACGTCGCGAAGACCTCCCCGGCCGACCTCGAGGCCCTGCTCGGCTCCGAGATCGAGCCCGGCAAGACCGTCCAGGCGTTCGTGGACGAGGCCAACGCCAACCTCGGCGAGAAGATCGTCCTGGACCGCTTCGCGCAGTTCTCCGACGGTTTCGTCACGGCCTACATGCACCGCACGATGCCCGACCTGCCCCCGCAGATCGGTGTCCTCGTCGAGCTGGACAAGCCGAACTCCGAGGTCGCCAAGGGCATCGCCCAGCACATCGCCGCCTTCGCGCCGAAGTACCTCTCCCAGGAGGAGATCCCGGCCGAGGTCGTCGAGTCCGAGCGCCGCATCGCCGAGGAGACCACCCGCGCCGAGGGCAAGCCCGAGGCCGCGATCGCCAAGATCGTCGAGGGTCGTCTGAACGGCTTCTTCAAGGACGCCACGCTGCTCGGCCAGCCGTACGCGCTGGACAACAAGAAGTCCGTCCAGAAGGTTCTGGACGAGGCGGGTGTCACCCTGAAGCGCTTCACGCGCATCAAGGTCGGCATCTGAGTCCGTACCGCGATCGACGGAAGACCCGGATAGGGTCGAAAGTCGAAAGCAGTCGTCCGCGTCATCCGCGTGTGCCGTCCCGCACGCGCGCGTGACGGACGCAGATATGACGAGGAGGCCATTGCCGTGTATGGGATGCGAAACACACCCCATCGGCAATGGCCTTCTTCGTATGTGCAACACGTGAAAGAGGCGGGATCTCAATGACCACCAAGCCCGAGAAGAGCGACGACGGCAAAGTACGCGGCCGGTTTCTGCTGAAACTGTCCGGAGAGGCGTTCTCCGGCGGCACCGGACTCGGCGTCGACCCGGACGTGGTGCATGCCATCGCCCGTGAGATCGCGGCTGTGGTGCGCGACGGATCCCAGATCGCCGTCGTGATCGGCGGCGGCAACTTCTTCCGCGGCGCCGAACTCCAGCAGCGCGGCATGGACCGGGCCCGCTCCGACTACATGGGCATGCTCGGCACGGTCATGAACTGCCTCGCCCTCCAGGACTTCCTGGAGAAGGAGGGCATCGACTCGCGCGTGCAGACCGCCATCACCATGGGTCAGGTCGCCGAGCCGTACATCCCGCTGCGTGCCGTGCGCCATCTGGAGAAGGGCCGCGTGGTCATCTTCGGCGCCGGTATGGGCATGCCGTACTTCTCGACCGACACGACCGCCGCCCAGCGTGCCCTGGAGATCGACGCCGAGGCCCTGCTCATGGGCAAGAACGGTGTGGACGGGGTCTACGACTCCGACCCGAAGACCAACCCCGAGGCCGTCAAGTTCGACGCGCTCAGCTACGGGGAGGTCATCACCCGAGACCTCAAGGTCGCCGACATGACCGCCATCACGCTGTGCCGGGACAACAAGCTGCCCATCCTGGTCTTCGAGCTGCTGGCGGAGGGCAATATCGCCCGGGCCGTCAAGGGTGAGAAGATCGGCACACTCGTGGGAGACCAAGGCAGCCGGGGCTGACCCGACGCCGACCGGTGCGGGGCGCCCCTGCGGGCGGCGCACCCTGACCGGGGGATGGACAATGACCTGCCGGTCCGGAACCGTGCAGGAAGAAGACGCGACGCAGCCGGCCGCGGACCGACGAGTGACAGCTGCCGGGCCTACTCAAGACACGCAGGAGCAAGTGGTGATCGAAGAGACCCTCCTCGAGGCCGAGGAGAAGATGGAGAAGGCCGTCGTGGTCGCCAAGGAGGACTTCGCCGCGATCCGCACCGGTCGTGCGCACCCGGCGATGTTCAACAAGATCGTGGCCGACTACTACGGCGCACCGACGCCGATCAACCAGCTGGCCTCGTTCTCGGTGCCGGAGCCGCGCATGGCCGTGGTGACGCCGTTCGACAAGAGCGCGCTGCGCAACATCGAGCAGGCGATCCGCGACTCCGACCTGGGCGTCAACCCGAGCAACGACGGCAACATCATCCGCGTGGTGTTCCCCGAGCTCACCGAGGAGCGGCGCCGCGAGTACATCAAGGTCGCCAAGGGCAAGGGCGAGGACGCCAAGGTCGCGATCCGCTCCGTGCGCCGCAAGGCCAAGGACGCCATCGACAAGCTCGTCAAGGACGGCGAGGTCGGCGAGGACGAGGGCCGCCGTGCGGAGAAGGAGCTCGACGACACCACCGCGAAGTACGTCGCGCAGGTGGACGAGCTGCTCAAGCACAAGGAAGCGGAGCTCCTCGAGGTCTGATGAACGACTCTTCCTGGGGGGCGCCGCCACAGGCCGGGTACTGGGGGCCCAGCGCAGCAGGTCCGGGCCGTCGGACCGGCCCGGCGGGTCCCGCATACGATGCGCATGACGCCCAGCAGACTCGCCCCATGCCCATCGTGCCCGACGTGCCCGCACAAGGCGGAGACCAGGATGACGACCAAGGGGCCGCTCGGCTGAGCGGCCCCTTGGTCCGCGACGACACGCCGCAGGCGCCGTCCCACTGGGCGGCCTCGCAGAATCCGGAGCCCATGCCCGACGCCCAGCAGCCGGCGCCCGCGCCGCAGAAGAAGAGCGCGGGCCGCGACCTGGGCGCGGCCATAGGGGTCGGGGTCGGGCTCGGCGTCGTGATCGTCGTCTCGTTGTTCATCGTCAAGGCCGTGTTCGTCGGTGTCGTCGCGGTCGCCGTCGTGGTGGGCCTGTGGGAGCTGACGAAGCGGCTGGAGGAGCGCAAGGGCATCAAGGCGCCCCTCGTGCCGCTCGCGGTCGGCGGTGCGGCGATGGTCGTGGCCGGGTATGTGCGGGGCGCCGAGGGTGCCTGGGTGGCGATGGCACTCACCGCGCTCGCGGTCCTGGTCTGGCGTATGACGGAACCACCGGACGGCTATCTCAAGGACGTCACGGCGGGTGTCTTCGCGGCGTTCTACGTGCCGTTCCTGGCCACGTTCGTCGCCATGATGCTGGCGGCCGACGACGGCCCGCAGCGCGTCCTGACCTTCCTGCTGCTGACGGTCGTCAGCGACACGGGCGCCTACGCGGTCGGCTGGCGGTTCGGCAGCCACAAGCTCGCTCCGCGCATCAGCCCCGGCAAGACCCGTGAGGGCCTCGTCGGAGCGGTGGCCTTCGCCATGGGGGCGGGCGCGCTGTGCATGCAGTATCTGATCGACGGCGGCACGTGGTGGGAGGGCCTGCTGCTGGGTCTCGCCGTCGCCGCCAGCGCCACGCTGGGCGATCTCGGCGAGTCCATGATCAAGCGTGACCTGGGCATCAAGGACATGGGCACGCTGCTGCCGGGCCACGGCGGCATCATGGACCGGCTCGACTCCCTGCTGCCCACCGCTCCGGTGGTCTGGCTGCTGCTCGTGCTCTTCGTCGGCAGCGGCTGAGGAATCGTCTCCCCGCGCGATCCACTCACTGAAGGGCCCGCCGTCCACAACGGCGGGCCCTTCGGCACTCGTCGGCCCCGGGTGCCTTCATCTTGCCTACGTGTGGACAGCAGCGGGTCACCCGATTGGATCTGCGACACTGGTAAGGCCATGCCTAAGCCCGGAGAACTGGCAATAGTTGGGCAGCAACAAGCCCCCTACCAGCGCGTTCGGCACGGATAGGGGGCCTGGCGTGAGTCACTGGGCCGTCTCTGGGCCGTCAGGCTCGCGCGGGGCCCGCAGAAGCACCCGATCCACCGCCTTCCTCGTACGCTCCTGGCTCGACGGCATCAGGTGCGCGTACACCCGCAGCGTCAACCCAGGGTCGGAGTGCCCCAGATACTCACTCACGGCCTTGATGCTCTCGCCAGCGTCCAGCAACACCGAGGCGTAGAAGTGCCTCAGCGCGTGCATGCCGTGCTCACGAGCCGACTCGTACTTACCGTCGTCACCGGCTTCCGCGATCAGGCCAGCCGCCGCCAGGGCGGGCTTCCAGTCCTGGATGTTGAAGTTGCTGCGCCAGACGAGACCGCTCGCCCTGTTCGTGAACAGGAGGCGGGCCGACACCTTCGGGCCGTCCGGCTTGCGCCAAGGCAACGTGATCTCAACCGGCTTGAAGGCGTCCATGTGGACCCGCAGGGCCTCAGCCACCGACGGCGGCAACGGTACGTCCCGCTCCTTGTTGCACTTCGGAGGAGCGAACACGGCCTTGCCCCGGATCAGCTTCACCTGCCGGACCACCCGAATGATGCCGCTGTCGTAGTCGAGCGCATCCTCAGCCAGTCCCACGATCTCGCCCTGACGGAGCCCGCACCCAGCACCCACGTCCACCATGGGCTGATAGCGCTGGGGGAGTGCTGCCCGGACCGCCTGAACCTGGGCAGGCAGCCACGGCACAACACGGCGCTGCTCGGCGGCCGGCGGGCGGACAGACTTCGCGGAGCACGGGTTGCGAGGCAACAGCCCGTCGTCAACCGCCGCACTGAGTACGGCCCGCACGTCACCGTAGATGTTCCGCGCATAGCCACCGCTCACGGCCGGGTCGTTCTCCAGCGCGCTCACCAGGCCCCGGATGTGCTCCGGGCGGAACGAGTCCAGCGGCCGAGAGCCGATCAGCCGAAATGCGTGCAGGCGCAACCGCTGCTCGACCACGACCTGACTAGCCGGGTCGATGCCATGCGTCTTGAGCCACTTCTCGGCGTAGCTCTTGAAGGTGATCCGAGCCGCGTGCGGGTCGATGTACCGACCGCGCGACATGTCCGACGCAATGTCGGTCAGCCACTGCTCAGCGAGGCGTTTCTGCCGATCCGGGAAGCTCTTGGACTTCTCGGTGCCGTCGGGCCCGATATACCGAGCGCGATAGCGCATGCCAGTGCCAAAGCGCTCGCTCTTGACCTTGACCGGCTTGCCGTTCGGTCGGGTCTCGGTCTTGTACCAGCGGTCTTGGACGTGGCCAGCCATCAGGCAGCCTCACCAAGCTGGGAGTCCACCCAGGCCCGCACGTCACTAGGGTCGAAGCGCAGGTGACGGCCGACCCGGAAGCCGCGGGGACCGGTGTGCTTCCGGCGCCACTGGTAGACCGTCTCGACGCTAGGAAGCTCGAACATCTCGACCAGGTCCTCCGGAGTCAGGAACCGGTTCGGCAGCTGTGAGGCCATGGTCAGCACTCCCTCTCGTCGTCGAGTTGGTCGCGTAGGGCTTGGCGGGCGGTTTCGCGGTTGAGTTGGAGGTCGCGGGCGATGGTGGCGGCGAGGGCGGATTCGCCGGGGGTGTGGCCGTGGCCGGCGTACTGCCAGTCAACGAGGACCAGGACGGTGTCCGGCTCGACGTCGTCCAGGCCGAGGGCGGCGCGTTCCTGGGTGGCGCGGTAGTCGGCGCGTTCTTGGCGTAAGGCGCCGAGGGTGGTCGAGTACTGGCGGGACTTGGTGGAGAAGTGGCCGCGGAAGCCGAGCATGTGGGCCCAGGCCCACAGACGGCGGTCCGGGTAGAGGGGGTCGAGCTTCTTGCAGGCCTCGATGAGTCGGCGGGTGTGGTCGGGGACCTGGTGGCGGTCGAGTTCGGCGAGTTCGCCGATGCGGCGGTCCAGGGTGCCGGTGTTCTCCGCGGCCTTGGTGGCGTACTTGGCGACGTAGGAGGCCACGGCCTGTTCGGTGATCTCGGAGCCGTCGCCGAAGGCCTTCACGGGCCGGACGTCGAGCTGGATACCCCAGCGGAACGTGCGGCCCGGTTGGTCCCCGGCGGCCGGGACGGAGACCGAGGTGTACGAGTGGGCGGCGGCGGCACGGATCGCGTCGGTGAGGAGGCCGACCGTTGCCCAGGACGGGGGCTGGGTATCGGGTCCGTCCGGGCCGTCGATGCGGATCACTGCATGGAAGTGCACGGCGCCGCGTTTCTGGAACTCGGCGACCTTGCCGTACGACAGCCGCGCGCACTCCTTCAACTCCCGTTGGGAAAGGCCGGCGCGGGCGGCGATCTCGCGGCGGAGCCGGTTGGTGAAGCGCTGCCAGAGCTGTCCGGCGTGGTTGTTGAACAGGACGGCGCCCGCGTAGTCGTAGGTGGTCGGGTCCAGGGCGGTGCCGAGGGCGGGATCGTCAGCGGAATGGCTGGTGCCGCAGCGGCAGGTGCCACGGTCGGGGCGGTTGTGGACGGGGCCGAAGGACGGGGCGGTGAGGGTGGCGAAGATGCGCGGGTGATCGCGGACGGTGGCGGGGATGTCCCGGCGGTCGTCGCCCGCGAGTCCGGCGCGGATGAGGTGGTAGGTGTCGCCTGCGTAGGTGAAGGCGCAGGCCGGGCAGCGGGAGGCGCGGCGATTGCCGCAGGCGACGCGGAGGCGTCCGCCGGGCTCGTTCTCGGTGGTGTAGTGGTGCAGGGTCTGGCCGGTGGTCTTGTCTTTGTGGAGGGTCCAGCCGGTCAGGTGGATGGGGTCGGCGCAGCCGCCGGTGCGGCGGATCTGGTCTTCCCAGCGGGTGTAGTCGGGGGCCGAGGCCACCCTCAGCAGGTCGCTGA